>NZ_JAAKOV010000002.1:0-302820 GCF_049171595.1 Aeromonas sp. 603607 | reverse complement strand
CCTGGGGGCCAGCGGCCTGGCGGATGGCAAGTTCACCGTCAAGGCGGACGTGACCGACCAGGCGGGCAACCCGGCGAGCGACAAGGAAGAGGCGATCCTGGACAGCGTAGCTTCCTCAGCACCGACCGTGACCATCGTTGATGACACCAATAATGACCAAATGCTGACCAAGGGCGAGATTGGCAATGATCAGATCCAGGTTCGGGCAGAGGTCAATCATGCTGACTTGGTTGCGGGCGGCAAGGTGACGCTGACCATCAACAATGGTGGGGTGAACAGCACTGTCCAATTGACGCTCAAGGCCGATGGCACCCTGCTGGCAAGCAATGGCAAGAGCTACGGCTATCAGAACGGCACCATCAGCTGGACGGAAACGACCCCGGCCAACGGCAAGTCGCTGACGGTGACTGCGACCCAGACCGACAAGGCGGGCAACGTCTCACTGCCGGGCAGCGACAACGCGCAGATCCTGAATGAAGCGCCGGAGACGGCGAACAAGCAGGCAAACGGCCAGGAAGATGCAGCCAGCATCGCCATTCCGACCCTCAGTGGCAGCGACATTGATGGCAACGTGGTGAGTTTCACCATCAAGAGCCTGCCTGCCAACGGCATCCTCTATCTGAACGGGGTTGCGGTGACAGTGGATCAGAGCATTGCGGTGGCGGACGCCGGCAACCTCACCTTCACACCGAATACGAACTGGAACGGCAACACCAGCTTCAACTATGCGGCGGTAGACAACGACGGCGCCGTGGATGCGAGTCCCGCAACCGTGACCATCAAGGTGGATGCGGTCAACGATCTGCCGACGCTGACCATCTCCAACGGGGTTGTCGTCTCTGAAGAGGGGTTGGCAAACGGCATTGCCGACACGGTCGGCAATCCGGATACCACCAATGCCATCAAGGCGTCCGGTACCCTCTCGGTGGGCGACATCGACAGCAGCACACTCAACATTTCCCTGAATGGACCGGCCGGGCTGACGTCCGGTGGGGCAAAGGTCCAGTGGAGCTGGGATGGGGGCAGCAAGACGCTGGTTGGCTACACAGGGGTGATTGGCGGCGCCGATTACAAGGCTGTGGTCGAGGTCAAGCTGACGGCACCCAATGCCAGTGGAAAGGGTGAGTGGACCTATGACGTGACCCTCAAAGGTCCCCTCGACCACGGGGATACGACCTCGGAAGACAAGTTGTCGTTCCAGCTGGATGTGGAGGTCTCCGATGGCAGCGGCGTCACCAAGGACAAGCTGGATGTCAGCGTTGAGGACGACTCCCCCATTGCCGACAACAGCGATGCCGTTTCCGTGGTGAAGACCGATATTCCGAACGTGCTGACCGGGCTCTTTGACCTGACCAAGTACAGTGGCAACCAGAGCACTCTGAACATGGCGGGCTTTACTATCAGCGCCCTGGGCTTCAAGTCGGCAACAGACTCCTCACTGGTAACGGCGGTGGTCAACGGTTCCAGCTCGGGGCTGGGGGTGGCCAGCGGAGCTGCGCCTTACCACAACCTCGCCAACGAGATTGACTTCCGTCACTTTGCCGACGGATCGTCCGCCTCCGAGCAGCTGATCGTCAGGCTGGATGCGGGCAAGGTTGCCTACGGCGCCAACATCAAGTTCAGCAAGATGTTTGGCGGCGAGCTGGAGAGCGGGGTCGTGGAGTTCTATCGCGGTGGTGTACTGATCAGTACCCTGGTATTCAACTCCAACGCATCGGGTGGGGAGTTCAACCAGAACTTCCAGGTGCAGCAGGGGGGCTTTGATACCATGGTGATCAAGGCGACCAACAACGGCAGCACCAATACCTCCGACAACAGCGACTTCACCGTACAGAGCATCGAGTTCCTCGGTTCCAACACGGCGCAGGCAATCGCCTATGGTTCTGGCACCGTGACCCCGCAGTGGGGGGCGGATGGCAAGGGCTCCATCGGGCTGGTAATGGACCCGGCAACCTTCGAAAATGGTCTGCGAACGGCTTCCGGTTCTGCCATCGCCATCACCGCCAGCGGCGCCAATACCTTGGTCGGGAAGGATGCGGACGGCAACCTCATCTTCAAGCTGGAGTTTACGCCGGCCACAGGCAAGTGGGAGTTCTTCCAGTATCAGCGCATGTCCAAACCTCTGGGTGATGGCGACATCGACTTCCAGGTCCGGGTGGTGGATGGTGACGGCGACGCCAGCATTGGCTCCTTTGCAACCAAGCCTCTCTTCACGCCGCTGGTTCAGGGAGTCTCCAGCGAGAGCGTAACCGAAGGGGGCAATCTGCTGCACAAAGTCACCCTGTCAGATGCAACCCAGGAAGCGACTGAATACGATTTCGCCATTCGTGGTTCGGGCAACAACCCCGCCTCCAACCAGGATTGGGGCAATGCCCAGTTCAGCAATGGTGTGACCTATAACAGCACTACCGGCAAGATCACGGTACCAGCCGGCGTGTCGGACTTTACTGTGACCATCCCGACGGTGAACGATCGCTTGGTCGAAACGAACGAGACCCTCTCGGTGACCATCGGTGGGCAGAGCGGGACCGGCACCATAGTGGACAACGATCGGGCGCCGGTGACCACGGGTGGCTACAGTGCCGGCAAGGAGGACGCGCCACTGGTGCTGAAGTGGGCCCAGTTTGGTGCCAGCGATGATCAGGCCGTTTCTGACCTGAGCGTGCAGATCAACACCCTGCCGCTGAGCGGCAAGCTGGAATACCTGAACGCTGCTGGCCAGTGGATTGCAGTGAAGGTGGGGGATCTTGTCTCCTACGCCGATATCGACAGCGGCCATCTGCGCTTTGTGCCTAGTCTCAATGAATCCAGCAGCAATGCCCTCAATGGTGGCGGTACGACGACGGGCAACCAGCAAGGGGACTACGCCACTCTGGGTTACCAGATCAGCGATGGTGCCAACCTGAGTAACTCAGGCAAGCTGGTGATCGATATCACGGCGGTCGCGGACAAGCCGGTGGTCGACATCAGCCTGACCGGCAACGGCGTCCCGCTTTATACCCAGTACCCGTCGTCCGGCATCTCCACCGGGGCGTTCCAGAGCAGCAACTTCAACAAGGGCAACTTTGGCATCACCAATAGTCTGACCGACAGCACCACCAGTCAGGATCAAGTGGTGGGCGGCAACGGCAATGACTATATCGTCAGCGTGAAGGGCGGCGGCGATTACTTCGTCGGCGGTGCTGGCAATGACGTGCTGGTCGGTGGCAACTCCACCTCAGGTGACACCCTCGACGGCGGTACCGGCAACGATATCCTGGTGGCCGGATTGGGTGGCGACACCCTGTTTGGCGGCGCCGGTACCGACCTGGCCGTACTGATGGGCTCGCGTGCCAACTATGTCATCGAGCGCAGAAGTGACGGCGGTTTCAACTTCCTGGTGAAGGAGAACGGCGTCACCATCAGCAAGTCGCTCTACGACATCGAGTTGGTGCAGTTTGATGACGGCATTTACCAGTTCAACCAGACCGACGGCACCCTGACGGCGGTACAGCCGAGTGTGGTGGATTACCCGCTCGAGATCACTGCTTCCCTGACCGACCGTGATGGTAGCGAGCAGTTCGACAGCCTGGTGCTGACCGGCATGCCGACGGGGTCGACCCTCTATCAGGGCTCCACCGTGCTCGGCACCGTGGGGGCCGATGGCACGCTGACGCTGACCGGTCTGTGGAACCAGAGCGCGTTGGACGTCAAACTGACCGGTCTGACCCTGCGGGTGCCGGGCAGCAGTGCCGGCCAGTTCGACCTCAAGGTAGAAGCCATTGCCAAGGAAGTGGCGACCGATCAGACCAGCAGTGCATCGGATCAGGATTCGATCCGCATGAGCTACTTCCTTTCCACCGAAGGGGAGCCGGGCGATCAGAACCGCACCTATGGCAACGAGCACAATATCGTGGTCGGGGATCTGGATGGCAGCGTGGTACTGCCGGGCCAGAACTACAACATCGCCTTTATGGTCGACAGCTCGGGCAGTATCGGCACCAGCGCCATGAACACCATCAAGAGCCAGTTGGCACAGGTGTTTGCAACCCTCAAGACCAGTGCCGGTACTGAGGGGGCAGGCAAGGTCAATATCTTCCTGGTGGACTTCGACAGTCAGGCCAACAAGTCCATCAGCGTGGACTTGAAGGACCCCAATGTACTGACCAAGTTGCAGGCCGTGCTCGACAGCATGGACGGCAGTAACTGGAACGGTGGGGCGACCAACTACGAGGATGCGCTCAAGACTACCTCCAACTGGTTCAACAGCGACACCGCCAAGAACAACACCAACGCGAAGAACTTGGCGTACTTCATTACCGATGGGGCACCAAACACCTATTACGACTATGAACAGACCAACCCTATCGTGAATACGAAGACCAACGAACGTCTCGATTCGTTTGTCAACGTCAACAACTATGTGGCAGGGGAGGCCTTCTACGCCAACATAGGTGGTACCAACAGGGTGCTGATCGATGCTAGTGGCAGGGTTCAACAGTGGTCGCAAAACAGCAATAACAAGTGGAGCTCGACCACCATCGGGACCTTGAAGGCACAGGGGGATGGTACCTTCGAGATCTCCACCTCCTATGACAGCAACTACTGGGCATTGCAAAACGCTCTGGCTGTTCTGCCACTTCTGTTGGCCAATAACGTGACGCTGGAAGCGATCGGCATCGGCAGCAACGTCTCCATCGATACCCTGAAGCTGTTCGACAGTGATCAGATTGTGCAGTCCAACGTGTCAGCCAACGATCTAGCCAACGCCATCTTGGGCACCTCGGTGAATAACCTGCCGGGCAGTGACCGGATCGACGGCGGTGCTGGCGACGACATCCTGTTCGGGGATGCCATCCACTTCGCCGGTATCAACGGTGAAGGCTACGCGGCCATCAAGCAGTATGTGGCCGGCAAGCTGGGCGCAGGCTCGGTGACCGATGCCCAGGTCCATGACTACATCACGGACCATGCCAGCGAGTTCGATCAGTCCTCCAGCAATGACAAGGCGGACGTGCTGATTGGCGGGGATGGCAACGACATCCTGTTCGGTCAGGGTGGCGATGACTTCCTGTTCGGTGGTGCCGGCAACGACATCCTGTTCGGTGGTGCCGGCAACGACACCCTGTATGGCGAGAGCGGCAACGATACCCTGTACGGTGGCAGCGGCAACGATACCCTGTTTGGTGGTATTGGCGACGATAACCTGATCGGTGGTCTGGGCAATGACATCCTGGTTGGCGGGCTTGGCAATGACATTCTCAAGGGGGATAGCGGTGCCGATACCTTCACCTGGCTGCAGGGCGATACCGCCGCAGGCAGCGTTGCCAAGGATTACGTGGTCGACTTCTCCAAGGCGGAAGGTGACAAGCTGGATCTGAGCGACCTGTTGGATCACGACGGTTCTCGTAACCAGAACGATCTGAAGAGCCTGCTGTCGGTGTTCCAGGACAATGAAGGGGTACATCTACAGGTCAAGGAGAGCAGTACTGCGTCGGTGACTCAGGAAATAGTGCTGATGAACCATACTTTCGATAGTCTGACGGGGGGGGCAGGTACTACTGCCAACCAAGTGATCGATTACATGTTGACCAACAACATGCTCGATATCGACAAGTAAGCCCAACTCGGGACAGTAAAAAAGCGGCAGAGCAATCTGCCGCTTTTTTTATCTTGGCAGGGAGGCGAAATTAGTTGCCGAGTGTGGCAAACAGGCTCTGCTCAAGGGTGCCACGGGAAACGCAGACCGGCTTGATGGACGGGGCCGGTACGCGTTCGCCTGAGGATTCAACGAAGAACAGTTCGGTGTTGCCCTTGACGTTGACGGTTGCCACGCTGCTGTTGCCGCTCTGGGTGATGATCAGGTTGATCTGCAGGTTCGGGTTGCCCAGTGCAACTTTGGAACCCATGGTGCCGCAGTCCAGCCACTCCAGCCCGTCGGTTGACTGGTTGACGTTGGCGGTCATCAGGCCGGAGCCACGCTGGCTGTTTTCGATGGTGAGGCCGTGATCGGTGAACCACTTCTCGGCGCGAGCCCACACCAGATCCACCGGGATCGCCATCTCCTGAGTGTTGTTGGTTGCCTTGGCAATTGGCGGGTTGTAGCGATACTCCTCACCGCCGTTATTGTCGCCAGCACAACCAACCAGCAGCAGCGCCAATGCGCTCCCCATCATCTTTTTCATCTTGTTTCTCTCATCCATATCACCAGGCCATTGGCCAACCGGCGCCTATTATCGCCGGAGCGACAATCTCTGTCAGCAACCATCCAGCGTTCGATGTTATGGGGAGGTGATCGGGGTGCTTTACAAAATTGGTTTGCTATCATAGATTTGCTCGAAATTCCTCCATAAGCACCCCTGTGACCAACATGCTCACCCCGGATCTGCTGCAGCAGATCATCGACCAATTGCCAATGAGTATCTTCTGTCGGGATAGTCATGGGCGTTACCTGTTCGCCAATCGTGAGTTCGCCCGTGAAGCCAAGCTGGAGTCGCCTGCCGAGGTTGTCGGCAAGACAGATGCAGATATGCCCTGGGGCGATCTCTTTCGCAGTGAGGATGAGCAGCTGCTTGCCGGAGGCGTGCCGATGCTGTATCAGCAGCTCCATTGCAACCGGGGTGGAGATACCTGCTGGATGGAGGTGCACAAGGTGCCTCTTTACACCCCGCAGGGGGAAGCGTGCGCAGTATTCGGGGTGGTTAATGAGATTGCCCAGCGCAAGAGCCTGGAACAAACGGTCAAACAGCAGCAGTTGTTGCAGCGTTTTCTGCTCGATGCCATTCCTGACCTGATCCGTTTTGATGATCACAACGGGGTGTTGCTGGAGTGCAATCAGGCGTTTCTCGACTTTATCGGCCAAGGGGCGGATGAGGTGCTGGGTCAGCAGCTGCCGTTCCGGTTGGCGGCGCCGCAGGGGATGGGGCATGGCGAGTGCTGTCTGCTGGATGCCAGCGGGCAGGGGCGACACATGGAGATCACCCGGGTCGATGTCCCCGATGGTGACGGCCACTCCCTCGGGATCCTGACGCTGGGGCGTGACATCACCGGCCTGCGCACCACTCAGGCGCAGTTGCAGCAGGAGCAGCACTACGACAGTCTGACCGGGTTGCTCAAACTCTCCCGGTTCTTGCAGACCAGCCGCCATCTTGGGGGACGCAGTGCCACATTGGTGCTGGTCGATCTGCACCATTTTCGTGAAATCAACGATCGCTTCGGGATCCGGATTGCCGATCGCCTGCTGAGCCAGGTGGCCAAGCGGTTGCAGCAGCTGGTACCGCCGCGTTCCCTGCTCTGTCGGGTCGCTGCCGATGACTTTAGCCTGCTGCTGCCGGACTTCAACGAGCCATTGCAGGGGTGGAGCCAGCATCTGCAGCAGCAGTTGATGGAGCACTATCAGGTGGAAGATCACCGCATCCAGATCCCGGTGTTTCTGGGGCTGGCCCAGGGGCGGGCAAGCGATGCCGAGCGGTTGCTCAGTCATGCCGAGGCTGCGCTGGCGCAGGGCAAACGGCAGCAGCAGTACTGCACCCTGTTTGATCCCGAGCTGCATGCCCGGCTCAAGCGGCGTCAGTTGATCGCCGCCCAGTTGCCGCTCGCCATCAAGTCCGCCCAGCTGGTTGCCGTCTATCAGCCCATCATCTGTACCCGCACTCACCGGCTGCATGGCGCCGAGCTGCTCTGTCGCTGGCCCCATCCTGAGCTTGGGATGATCTCCCCCGACGAGTTTATTCCGTTGGCGGAAGAGATGGGGATCATCGGTCAGCTTGGCCAGTTAATGCTGGAGCAGGGGTGTGCCCAGCTGGCGCAGTGGCAAACTGCGCAGCCGGATATGGTGCTCTCCATCAACCTCTCGCCGCTGCAGTTCCGTGATCCGGCGCTCTGTGAACGGGTCTCTGCCTGCATCGCTCGCCATGGTCTCAAGGCTAGTCAGCTGGAGCTGGAGATCACCGAAGGGGTACTGATGGAGAATGCCGACGAGATTGAGACCAACCTCGACAACCTGATCGCCGCCGGTTTTCAGTTGGCCATCGACGACTTTGGTACCGGTTACTGCTCGCTGGCCTATCTGCCGCGTTTGCAGGTGGCGACCCTCAAGCTGGATCGCAGCTTCACTCAGGGACTCGCCAGCAATAGCGCGACCACAGCTATCGTGCGGTCAGTTATCGGGTTGGGCCATGAGCTGGGGATCCGGATCACTGCCGAAGGGGTAGAGACACCCGAGCAGCAGTTGTGGCTGACCGAGGCGGGGTGTGATCGGCTCCAGGGCTATCTGTTCAGTCGCCCCCTGCCGCCGGCGGAGTTCGCTGCCAGCTATCTGGCGTGAGAGATCGCCAGAAACAACAAGGCCACCGCAAGGTGGCCTTGTTGTTTTACGATGGGGGCAGGATCAATCCTGGAAGTAGGTGCCCCAGCCATCGTAGTCCACCCCATATTTTTCCAGGATGGGCAGCATCTTGGCGATATCGGCAACGATGGCTTCGACATCCAGCTTGCACTCGATGGTGGCATCGAAGCAGAAGATGGTGGCGCCGTCATCCAGTTCCATCTCTTCGGCATCGGTCACTTCAAAACCGGCCTTGAACAGGTCAACCGCTGCTTTTTCCAGACGGTCGAAATCCTGGCAGGCGAAGTGGTGCTCGATGTCGTAATCCGCATCGGGATTGCTGCCATCGGCCAGCAGTTCGTTGACGATCTCGGTGGTCTCTTCACGCCACTCTTGCATATTCAGACTCATGTTGCCTCCAGGCGGTATCATTGCGGCAAAGCATACTCGCAGAGTGGATTCGGCTCAATGTGGCAAAGCTATAGAGGCCGTGATTTCCCGCGGTTTGGTGATCATTCATATATGAGGCGGGTCACGGTTAGGCAGATTTCTGCTCCGAAACGGCTAATAACCGTTCATTGCGTTCAGTTGTTGAGCGAACGTGCTTTTTATCGTGCCATCATGGTTGACACCCTGCGTTGGAAAGGGTTTAATGCGCGCCGTTGCCCAGATAGCTCAGTCGGTAGAGCAGGGGATTGAAAATCCCCATGACAGTTTCCATACCACAGCTCTGAACAGCACACCCAACAAGGCTTCGCTTTCAACGCGAGGCCTTTTTGTTATGCGTCTCTGGTCAATCTCTGGCAAGGTTGCTCACCGAGCTCGGGAGTAATAATCCCCGCCTCATGATCCGCTGCTTCACCTGACAACAGATAGCAAAATACGCACGCCCCCTTCCCCTGCAATGACCTCCGCTTCCTGCGAACAACATGTTCTTTCCCTGCCAACTCTTGCGTAATTCTGGTTATGTCGTGAGCTGAATCCCCGTTATTATCGGTCCATTATGTGCGCTAAATATGCATTCTATTCTCCTCATCGGTGGTGTAACTTTGTAACCATAGAGGGATGTGTAAGCAGATGACGGAAGATTGGATCTGGCCGCACAAGAGGTGATTGCTCTTTTGCTAGTAAGATTAGCGACTACGGCTTCATACAGCGGCATCTGGGGATGCCTCTTCAGCATCCATTCACCCACGACTCGACACAAGCTCAGATGCTCGATACTTTGCTGGTGAATATCCTCGTCTCATCGACCATTGAAGATGAAGAGCTTAGTGCCCAATCGGGGTTGTCATCATTGGATTGGAAATGTCAACAACCTCACAAAGGTAACTTTGAAGCGCTGTTTGAGTGCTATCACACAACAGGGGATTTGACAACAAACCTATTCATAAGGTAAATTTTAAGTATTTTACCTCGACATAAACGCAGGTCTAATATGCCAAGTTTTTATGAATTCTTTGCTGGTGGCGGCATGGCACGTTCTGGCCTTGGCGAAGAATGGAGTTGTGTTTTCGCCAATGACTTTTCAGAACAGAAGGCAAAGTCATATCGCACAAACTGGGGTGATGATCACCTCATTGTTGAAGATATTAACAAGATTCTTACAACCGCTCTACCTGGTCATGCTGACCTTGCTTGGGCATCTTTCCCTTGTCAGGATCTATCCCTTGCTGGAAATGGTGCGGGTCTTAGAGGTGAACGATCTGGTACCTTCTGGGGCTTTTTGAGGCTCATTCAGGGATTAAAATCCGAAGGTCGTAAGCCTTCCATGATTGTTCTTGAGAATGTCTATGGAACTTTGACTTCTCATGAAGGAAAAGACTTTGAGGCAATTGCAAAGTCTATAGCTGGTGAAGGCTATAACTTCGGTGCAATTGTTATGGATGCGGTTCAGTTTGTGCCGCAATCTAGACCACGTGTTTTCATTATTTGCGTTGATGAAAAGCTAAGCATCCCAAATGAAGCTGTTTGTGAGCGAGCTTCGCCTGCTTGGCACCCCGAGAAAGTCATTTGTGCATATAACTCACTGCCAAAGAAAGTTAAAAGTAAATGGAAGTGGTGGAAACTGCCTGAACCGACTCAGCCTCTCATGACTTTGGATGATATCATTGAAGATGAGCCCAAGGGGGTTAAGTGGCATACCAAGAAAGAAACTCAGAAGATTCTTTCTATGATGAACCCACTTCATCTCCAAAAGGTCATTGCAGCTCAACAGACTGGACAAGTTAAAGTTGGCACCATCTACAAACGAACTCGTGAAGGCATTCAACGTGCAGAGGTTCGTTTTGATGGTATTGCAGGATGCTTGAGAACACCTAGCGGGGGATCGAGCCGCCAAACCATTATGGTTGTTGATGGACCAAAAATCAGAACACGATTGATTTCCCCAAGGGAGGCTGCACGTTTAATGGGCCTGCCAGAGAGCTATGTCCTACCTTCAAAATATAACGAGGCATATCATCTGGTTGGGGATGGTGTGGTTGTTCCTGTTGTCGCACACATTAACCAGAATGTTCTTCTTCCGGTTATCAATGCAAATGCACAACAAAAAATTCAATTGCATGTTGCATAAGGGGTTTTATGCCGGAAGAGAATCAGCAAGAGTCACTTGCCGAATTTCCAATTCCAACCGACTCAACAACCGAACTGCCTTTTGAGACTAGCGAATTACGAAAGCTCCTAGAACAGTTCTTAAACAAAATGGTTGATAACCCACTGAATGCTGGCCAACAAGTTAGAGTCGGTAATTTTCAGTGGGGTGTATATTCCTTTTACGATTACGACAATGAACCAATCTATGTCGGACAGACGAAGGAATCACTAAGAACAAGAATACGGCGACATCTGACCAACCAACGGACAGATGCTGTTGCTATGAATGTTCTTGACCCATTTGAGGTTTATAAGATTGTGGTCTATCCCCTTCCACAACTGGAAGGCATTAACTCAAGATCTCCAAACTTCAAGGATGCCCAGAAGATTTTGGATGCTTTGGAACGGAAAATTTACAGTCAAGCGATTCATAACTCAACGTTTAACGCGATCCTCAATGAAAAGGAGCCACCTACACCACAAGTTGAGGTGGAAATTCCTGCTTCTTTTGAAGGCGTGATCGTGTCTGATGAGGTCAAGCGCATTCGTGAGCACCCAGACATTCGGATCGCCAGAAGAACTCAAACCATTTCACGATTAGCTCAGGTCATCAGTGAACGGAAAGTTCAGAAAGGTTTGAGAAGGGTTCTACACACTCAGGCTAAACGGCTTGAATGGCTTGCAGCAAGAAGATTGGAAAGTGCTATTGATGTAGCTGATGCAGATTGAAGTAATCCCCCCAGAAAAACTGGGGGGCATAAGTAGAGTTTTCTCGTGCTTTGAATACAACGGCTAGACAAAAATATCAAACCTCGAAAGGGATCAAGTAAGTTTGAGATAGTGGTTGCTCAGATATTAATAGCCTAAAAATGAGTTGGCTATTAGATGCCAAATAATTCCAAGCTCGCCACCTATGACAATTTATTGATATCATTCAAGAAACTTTTCAACGATGATAGTCGCTCAAATAACCTGTTATAATCATCTCTACCAACATCAAGTATCGAATATGAATCTAGATGGGAGAAGTAAACAGGATATCGAAGGTTGTTATGAAGGTGGTTGTATTTAGTATCCCCTAATACATAATCTGACAATTGCTTTAATACTTGCTGCTGAATGACAGGGTCCGAGCTGATGACTTTGACAAGAAATTCAACCGCAGAATCCAATGAATGAGTTCTATTCTCCTCTCTAAAGAAACCCAGCTTGGGGTTAACAATTCCAAATATCTTGGCCCTTATATACTTCTCCATAGCCTGGATAATGAAATAACATGCCTGCCTATAACATTCAACCTGAGATAATTTCTCTGCTGCAATCTCATCCGATCTGGCCAGAGAAAAATACTCTTGTGAAGCGTTGACTTTTTTCCTAAAGCTCCCAATCCTCATACTTAAACTCTCGAAGATAAAACGTATCAACCAATATAACTATAACTCTCGCATCGAAACATAGAAATCATAATTTATCAAAAAAGCTTGTTTGCTCACAAAGATAATTCATCCCGCATCCACTATTGACTATAGTGGATTTTTAACCCCTAGCGTTGAGCGCTAGGGGTTACTTATTCAAGATATCTGTAGAGAAAATTTAGCTAGTCGTTTCTTGGCCTTCACGCACTGGAACAATTTCCGACAGGTTCTTAACTCTTCAGGATACCGCTTCGGATAGCTCATGATGGCAGGGATTAGCTCCGGGATTGTGCGCACAATCAACCTTCCCAACTGTACCTTCTCTTTGCGAGTTGCTAGCCGCTGCTTGAGTTTGTATGCGTAGAATCGGTCTCCAATAAGGACCTCATCCAACTCAGCACCAAATATAGATCTCAATGCACGATAAATTCTCTCCTCAATTGAATTCAAATCGAAATTTTCACGATGATCACGACTTACGAGTTCATTGAACTGATAAGCGTCTTCTTTATTGATAATCAGGTTTAATAAATTAATCATATTTATCTCCTTTTAAGATACGAGTAGTGGTTCCCCATACCTGATTAACAATATCTTCATCAACCTATCAACGCAGTGCTCATGTTGTCATCGTCAGCTCTAATTTACGATTCAATTTCAAGAATGTAAATAGGCTTTCTCAATTATTAATTCCCACCCATTTATTCTCGCGCGCGCGAGAATAACTCCATGTGAAATATATGCGATTGACATATTAAAAATATACCAGCTGCCGAATCATCTATCAATTTAAATATATATAAATCCTTTGATATCCAATAGCTATTTCGGCTATTTACATTCAAAGGAGAGATATCCATGTCAGAACTTTCATTGTTCGATGCCATTGGTGAAGGCAAAAACGCGACTCAGGATTATCTGGATACCCTGTCGCGGGCACTGCTACGCCATCATCAACTGGTCAAAGCCATCCGCATCCACGGTCGTTATGTACCGGAATCCTTGCCAATGCCCGGTCTGCCGGTACTGGTCGCCATCTTCAGTCACACCAATACCTACACCTTGCACCAACTGCCCTCGACTCAGATAGGGCAGTTGGTGCTGTCGATTGCTCGCTTCTCCGGTCAGGCCACCCATGACCTGGACAACGGCATCTTTGAAGAGGTGTGGGAAATGGGTGACAGCAGCTTCACCACGGACAGCGCCGAGCAGGCCGTCTACTGGTTGCCGCTACCGGAGCGCTGGATTGCTCTGGAAGGCACACAAGTGGCGCTGCACGATAAAGACCATCCGGTGTTCAAGTTGCTCAACGTCACCGCCCGGAACTCTGGTCCGGTCCTGGATATCTGCGATGGCGTGGTCAGTCTGGCGCTGGAGTCAGACTGGGATGGGGAGTGGGCCGCATGACCGAGATAAACCGCTCCTCGCTACTCGCCAAGCTCAAACACATCAAGGGCATGAAGCTGCTGGTTGAGCAGGCCGTCTTGCTCTACCTGTTGATGGCCGACGAGCAGACGCCTGTGTGGGTCAAGACCATCGTGGTCAGCGCACTCGCCTATTTGCTCTGTCCGGTCGATGCCGTACCGGACTTTATCCCCGGCGTCGGTCTCACCGATGACCTGGGGGTCATTAGCGGTGCCATTGCCTCGTTAGGCAGTCATATCCATCAAGGTCATCGCAGCAAAGCGGCTGACTTCTTCAAGTAACCCCTTCAGAAGGAATTCCATCATGGCTAAAGCCACACCACCGGCAGCCTCGGCTGCTCCGGTCTGGACTGTTATTAAATCCGCTAAGGCACCGAAGATCAGCGCACGGGCCAGTGGGTTGCTGCACTACGACGTGGGTAAGAATGATGAAGGTCGCTACGCCCTTCGCATTACCGCAAACGACACGGGCGGCCTGTTCAGCAAGCACTGGTTATCGCTCGATGACATCCTGGCACTGCTGGACATCCTCAAGGATGCGCCATTCAAATCGGTGGCGCTCAAGGCGCTGTTTGTTAGGGGCAGTGCCAATAACCACGGTTTCCTCGCCGCCATCCTGCGGGCTGAAAAGTTACTGGTGGCCGCCGAGCCCAACTCGCCGTTCCACCGGGCCGGTCTCTCTCTCAGCGACTGGTCTACTCAGCTGGATGAACCAGCCAATATGGATAAACAGGCTCGCAAGGGAAAAGCCAAGGGGCAGAAGGGCCAAGATGACACGACCGATGAGATAACCATCGAGAAAGGCAATGAGCCCCAGTTTTTGGAAACAGCCAACGACCAGGCCGGTTTGTCAGACAAGATGGATGAGACAGGGGGTGAAGTTGAAACCGCAGACCCGGCGGCCAGTGAGGAGGCCCAACAATGAGCAACCGTGACATAGCACTGAACTGGCAGGGGCTCCCTCTGCCGGTTTCCCGCCAGTTCGCAGTATGTCTGACCGACCTGCTGAACACGCACCATCCCACATGGCTACAAGCCCGTGCTGTCACGATGAACTTCCGTGATCCGGGTTATGGTCCGGAGAGTGGTGGCTTTCATCCGGTGGAAATCCGTCTGCAACGCCGAGGAAATCTATGGTCCTTGGTCTATATGACGGACTTTTCCTATGTCGGCATGGGTGACTATGCCGAATTGGCTAAGGAGGTCGATTTTGACTTCTCAAGCCAGGAAGGGCTGATTGCCTATGCGCGTGTGGTGCCGTTGTCTGAGTTGGGTGAGTTCTATGAATTATGGGAGGGCAATTTCCTCACCTACTTGTCGCTGGGTGTCTATGCGATCACGGTAGCCACTGAATGATCCCTCCCTATTAATGCGCAAATTTCGCGGGTTCACGGGGTTGGCGTCGATTAACCCAATCTCTCCAAGGGAAAAACGCGCCCCGTTTCCTCTCGTTCGTGCGGGGCGGGTACGGGGCTCGCCGTGAATATGCGGGGCAACCCGACCAATTCATTAACTCCCCCATTATTTCCGCAAATTTCGCGGGTTCACGGGGTTGAGATGGAAAAGCCCAATCACTCAAAGGGAAAAACCAGCCCCGTTTCCCCCCCGCTCACACGGGGCGGGCACGGGGCTCGCCGTGAATATGCGGGGCAACCCGACCAATTCATTAACTCACCCATTTTTCCGCAAATTTCGCGGGTTCACGGGGTTGAGATGGAAAAGTCTAATCACTCAAAGGGAAAAACGCGCCCCGTTTCCCCCCGTTTGTGCGGGGCGGACACGGGGCTCGGTAGCATTTTTACGGGATCGGACCGGGTAGCGACCGGGGCGGCCATCTGTTCACTCACCTTTCCCGCGTTGTCATCGTGCCGGGCCAACCAGGCCAAGGCGCGATGAGCAACGACCACTTCAATCGCCAAGCCAGAGACGGGGATTAGGCCTCCTTTCCACTGTGAAGGGGGCCTATGCCGTGTCTAACCAGCTCACATGTTGAGGAGCGAACCATGAACGAAACACCTACCCGATTTAAATTCACCAATCGACGGATTGCCGATCTGCCCCCTAACCCAGATGACGCCCGCAGTACCGAAGCCGAGTATTCAGATACCGACGTGACCGGCCTGCGCTGTCTGGTGGGCAAAGGGGAGGGGCGTCGCAAGTTCCTGCTGCGCTATCAAATACATGGGCGCAAGCGGGCGATTGCCCTCGGGCACTATCCCACATTGGATGTCAGCGCGGCTCGTAAGCTCGCGCTCGACTACAAACGCAAGATCGCCGAAGGCGTTGACCCGCAACAGGCCAAGGAGGACAAGCGCAACCAGAAGACCCTGAGCAATTTGTTTCAGGAGGACTATCTCCCCTATCTGCAATCACGAAATCGCAGTTGGAAGACGGATGAACATCGCTTCCGTAATCACCTACGGCCAATCTTCGGCAACCTGATCCCGGAAGAGATCACCGTTACCCGCATCCAGAACATGCAACAGATGTTGCTCAAGCGCCTCACCCCGGCCACCTGCAATCGAGTATTAGCATTGCTCAAGGCCATCATGACCTGGGCAGCCCGTGCCGGACTGATCAAGGACAATCCCGCAGCCCTGGTGTCATTGCTGCGAGAGAACAATCGGCGCGAACGCTACTTCACTCCAGATGAAATCCGCCGCCTGTTCCGGGCTGCCGATCAGCATGAAAGTTTCTATACCGGTCAGTACGTCAAGATGTTGCTGCTCACCGGCTTGCGCCGGGCCGAGCTGGCAAGGGCCAAATGGCAGCACTACAACAAGGAGGACAAGACCCTATATATTCCCCACACCAAGAACGGCCATAGCCGTGTGTTGCACCTGAACCATATGGCGGTGGAGCTGTTGAACTACTTACCGGTGACAGAGGGAAATCCCTACCTGTTTCCCGGCAAGAGGCAAGGGCAGCCATTGCAAAATCCCACCAAGGGTTTTCAGCGGATGCTGGCGCGGGCCGGTATAGATAAGGAGGGGGTTTGCTTGCACACCTGTCGTCATTCGGTTGCGGCGCTGATTGTCTCCAACGGCGGCACCCTGTTTGATGTGCAATCCCAGTTAGGGCACCGGAGCAGTCAGACATCGCTGCGTTATGCTCACCTGCATAACACTCGGATGCAGCAGACCAGCCAGAAAATAGCCAACTGCATCCATGATGCCCTGACCAGCTCTGTACCATCCAAGCCGCTGCCGCGTCCCGAAGAGGGCGAGTGGGTTCAGGCCAGCTAGGTATGTCGGTATCTCATCCAGCGGTGAGATACCGATATCGCTATCTAGCCGCCCGACCCGTGGCCTTGCTCCATCTATCCTCACAAACAACCATAATTCACTCTGACCGACCTTCCTGGCCCTCTCAATCGCTTCTCACCCATAGGCAACAACATCCAATCATTTGATGACAAAAGCTGATTGCACACCACTTATCACTGAATTCACACAGACGACTTGGCAGAACGCTCAGGGTCTTGTATCTCCACCTCTGGATTCAATTTACGAAAGAACATCCGTCGATAGTCAGAGGGTGACGTGCCCAGTTGGGCACTGAATTGTTGCCTTAACGATAAGGCCGTCCCGAAACCGGCTTCACCAGCGATGCATTCAATCGGTAAATCCGTCGTTTCCAATAGCGCTTGTGCTCTGGCAACGCGTTCAGCATTCAACCATTGGGTGACCGTACTGCCGGTGGCGTCGCGAAACCGGCGAGTAAAGGTTCGCCGGCTCATCTTTGCCCTTTCAGCCAGAACATCCAGCGATAGATCACTGGCCAGATTCTGCCTCGCCCATATCAGCACATCGGACAGATGAGTCTCGGTGGCAAGTCGCGGGACGGAGTGTTCAACATACTGTGATTGCCCCCCCTGCCTGTGTGGAGGGGTCACCAGAAGCTTCGCAGTGCGATTGGCCGTTTCAGCGCCGTATCGCTGCATCACCAAATGAAGGCAACAGTCAATCGCGGCTAGGGTTCCTGCGGAGGTCATGATGTTGTCAGTACTGGCGTAAAGCACCTCGGGCCGAAAACGTGCCTTCGGAAACCGTTGTGCAAACGTCTCTCGTGCGAGCCAATGCGTCGTCGCCTCTCTCTCATCAAGTAAACCGGCATCGCCGAGCACAAACGCGCCCAAGCATAACCCCACGATCAGCTTGCCTTGGGCATTGGCGAGTTTCAGCGCTTCAACCAGCGCTGTTGATGCCACAACCGAGGGATCACTCCAGGCCGGAATGACGATGACATCGGATTTATCCATGAGCTCAAGCCCGTGCTTGACGGCGATAGCGATCCCCTGATCGCTCTCTACCATGCCCGGTACCTCAGCACAGTAGCTGACTTCGTATCGCAGTTCATGCTGAGCGGTTTGAACGGTTCCGAATACGAGTCCTGGTACGGAGAGATGAAACAAGCTCACACCATTGAAGGCGAGTACAGCAACACGTATGGCGGACATAGGTTAGACCCCGCTTGATTACCAATGGCCCAATTATATCGAAAGATGTCATTTTGGCCACTTTTGAACGTGTGGAGATTAAGCAAAAATGACCACCTCGAAACGTCAATAGGAACAATCACATGAAACTCAACGCTCTTCCCCTCGTACTCTCCATTGCTTTTGGTGCAGTCACCGCCCCGGTGTTTGCGGGAGAAAGCAACACTCAGGCTTCCACTTCAACTCATAAAGTTGAAATGCAGCAGGTTCGTAATGCGACAGTGAAAATCACTTACGCAGGCACTACCTTCCTGATCGATCCGATGCTGGCTAAAAAGGGCACTTACCCTGGGTTTGAAGGTACCTATCGCAGCAACCTCCGCAATCCGATGGTGGAATTACCCGGATCGGTAGAGGACGTCATTTCCGGTGTTGATGCGGTCATCGTTACTCATACCCACCTTGACCACTGGGACGATGCCGCACAAAAAGTACTGCCAAAAGACATTCCGCTGTTTGCACAACATGAGGCTGATGCACAACTGATCCGCTCTCAGGGTTTCAAGAACGTACGCGTACTGACTGACGAAGCTGAATTTGGCGGAGTTAAAATTACCAAGACCGGTGGTCAGCATGGCACAGACAAAATGTATGCCGATCCCACTCACGCACAACTGCTTGGTGAAGCCATGGGCGTCGTTTTTCAAGCGAAAGGTTATAAGACCCTTTACTTGGCCGGTGACACTATCTGGCGTAAAGAGGTTGACCAGGCCATTGAGACATATAACCCCGAGGTCATCGTACTCAATGCCGGGAAAGCAAAATTGATCGGGTACGAAGGTGCGATCATCATGGGCGAGGAAGATGTGCTGCGTGCATCACAGGCTGCGAAAAATGCAAAAATTGTTGCGGTGCACATGGACGCAGTCAATCACATGTCCTTGACCCGTGAAGAATTGCGGACCTACGTCAAGAAGCAGGGTATCGAGAGCCGCGTTGATATCCCGGAAGACGGTGAGTCGCTGGCGTTTTAATGGAAGTCAATATCAGCTAACAACAGCCGGTATCTCGCCTAGGTGTGAGATACCGGTTGTTGTCACTTGCAGCCATAAGATGATGCCGTAAATTTGGTTAAAGGAAGAACAATCCTACCTGTTTGGGGGATCCGTAGAAGGCCGATTGGAGCGACTAGTATCGGCAGTTGTTGAGAAAGAACTGCTATCAAAAACACCAACTGAACTCGCCGAGGCGTTCAAAAAAATGGGCATAGGAAATGCCGATGCGGATTTAATAAAGGAGCATCTCGCCAAAAACGGTAAGGTGGCCATTCTCCCCGTTATCATCCAGATCCTTGGCCCCAAGGTTGCTCTCGGCCTAATAGAGACCATCATCATTAGCTTGATTACCCAGATCGTCGGGCGTGAAGCCGCCAAAGCATTGGTCAAGGAAGTTAGTAAGCGGAACCCGATGCTCAATGCGCTCGGCCCTGTGATGTGGGTGCTGTCGGGTGTGTGGCTTGCTTACGATTTACAAGGCCCTGCTTTTAGAAAGACGGTCCCTATCTGCCTCTATTTGGGAGTGGTTGCCTTACGGGATGGCTCTGAAGACGCACTTACAGCGGCATAGCTCTAGAGTCAACTCCTCCTCAGGTATCAAGATGAGCAGCAACCCGGTATCTCCCTCAGCGATAAGATACCGGTATCGCAGCTAAGCGGCTCAATAGCATCAACTTAGCCCCATCTCTGGGCAAGCAGCAACACCTCACCGAACGGGCCTTCCTGGCCCGCTCAACCGCTTCTCGCCGGTTGATAACAAAACCCCTCACCTAATGACAAAAGCCCATCGCCAATGATGGATCTTGCGAAAAACTGCCTACCAACCAATTCGTCACGCCGTGTCGCGGTCTGTTTGGATAATCCACGACACGGTTATTCCCCTTGCTTGATGGTATGCACGAACACGACAAGATTGCTCAGCGCCTCGGTATGCTCCTCACCCGCTTGTACAGTGGTGAGAAGCTGCACCTGGGTGATCTGGCCACCGAGTACAACGTCACCGTGCGCACCCTGCAGCGGGATTTCAATCAACGCCTCAGTTATCTACCGATAGAGCACCGCAGCCAGCAATACTGGCTGGATCCTGGGTTTCTCAATCACAAGAGCGATGGAAAGCTGCGCAAGCTGGCCGAACAGTTGGGTATCACCGACTTGTTCCCCCGCGCCAGTGAACATCGTCTGGGTCAGCTGCTGGACAGAGACACCCCAAGCCTCTTCGCCATCAAGGGATTCGATGCCCACTCCACCGACTCACTGAGTCACCAGCTACCGGTATTAGAGCAGGCAATGACCCAGCATCTGCAATGCTGGCTCATCACCAAAGACCAGCGCAAGCAACTGTTTAGCCCCTATCAGCTTGTCAACTACAAGGGCACCTGGCACTTGGTCGGCGTCAGCGAGGGGCGGTTGCAAGCCTATCCGCTGAGCTCCATCGCGCTGGTTGAGCTATCGCAACAGACCTTCACCCGTGATGCGCTCATTGCGCGACAGATCGATACCGATCCGACGCTCTGGCGCTCCGGCATGATCGAGGTGCTACTCAAGGCCAGTGCCTCCATCGCCATCAACTTTCAGCATCGCCCGTTGCTGCCCGAGCAGGAGATTGTCAAAACCCTGGATGACGGTGCGCTGTTATTGAGCAGTCGCGTACTCGATGCCAATCAGATTCTGCCCGTCGTCAAATCTTGGATGCCGGAACTCACCGTGATCTCGCCCGGCTTTATCCATGAGCAGATCGTCCGTGATTTACGCCATTTATTGACCCTGATGAGTCAGGCTCCCCCCTGATTCATTTGTGACAAAGATCCCAGTTTATACATCTGGCGACAGCGCCTGACATGCCGCGACACCACCTGTCGCCGCTGTTTTGCATTGTCGTCAACCATCAAGCAGTAGCAATCCAAGGAGTGATGCATGAGTAAAATGATCCAGATGAAAGAGTCCACCGCAAAGCGCGAGGTGAAGCAGGAATACGGCCTGACCGAAACGGATGGCCAGGCTTTCTGGGATCGGGTGAACCGGGTGATCGGTGAATCCCGAGAGGAAGTCGATAATGAAGACCGCGTTCCTGCTGGATATGAAGTGTATCGATAACGTCAACGCGTACATGTTAGTTGGTCATTAGTTGACTCCTGTGAGCGATATCTGCCACGAAACGCTCGTAACGACAAAGCGGCCAGTTCTACTGGCCTCTTTTTTAACTCGTTTGACAACACCTGCTGATGCAGGATGAGATGTTAGCGTTCACCGAGAGCGGGTTGGCATGAATAAATAGGACGATCGTCTCTTAATCCCAGTTTGCCTGTAGCATGACCCAGCTCATGGGGCATGCTCGGTGGTATGACCAAAAATCAATCTGCACCAATGATCTCTTCTCTGACTCTCGCCCAGCCCTACGGGCTGATACATAAGCTGCTGGACCGTATCACTGAGTTGGAGGACCGTTTCAACTAGCACAGTGAAAACTTCCAATCCCCCCTCCAGTGATGGGCCTGGAAGTGCTCCGTCGCGTCCAAGTTGGGCGATGGCAAACATCCTGAAACAGGAAAAGGGTACGGTAATTATCGATGAATATTTGTTACAATAGGCGTTGTAAACGCTAGAGGGTTCATGACTCCTTTCCTCTTCATTAATGATTAAACATGTTAAACTATAAGTTGATATCAAAAGGGTATAAAATGGGCAACACAAATAAAATTGACATTCTAAACCAAAACTTTCCCATGATCGGTTTGTCCGCTGATTGGATCTTCCAGACATGGTTGATAAGCGGGAGTAAAAATAATGGGGTTGTTATCTTTGAAAATGAGGATAGAGAATGCTATGAAGTCATTGAGTTTTATTATGAAAACGAAGATCGCCATGAAAAAACGTTATTTTCAGGGGAGTTGGCAGACGTTAAAGATTATTCCATTAATACCCTGAAAATCTGTTTATAAAAAAGCATATTTTCATATAGTGAGCAATTGTAAGAATATTATCAACACACAACTATCAGAATAAATTTTAAGTTGCTAGCAATTTGCTCAATTAATCGTGTGAAACCATGGCAAAAGCCACGCTGTAAAGCCCCCCTATATACATCAAGCTGAACAAATACCTACCAGTTTCGCTCAGGTTTATGGCGTAAAATATCAATATCCACTCGGTGGTAAGCGAGCCATAACCATTTTGTCCCAAACTATGGGGAACCTGTCAGTAGTCCGGCACGATAGCGCAAAAAATACAGGGGAGGGCAATTGACTTCGCCCTCTTTTTTTGGGGCGGGGACCGTTCCACAACACCCGCTGATGCAGGAGGAGACAGGCTGTGATCACGCCAGAGTGTACTCTCTACGGTGGAACGACCTGTATCGCGGTTTAGCAATCTGCTATTTAGCCAGTGGGCCAGCACATTAACCGATGAGCAGACGCTGAAGGACTGCTCTGTTCGAAAAGCTGCTACATCAATTCGGCCCGAAAGGCGGCTTACGTATCATAGACCACTCGTTCACGTGGTGTGTTGTGTTGTGTTGTGTTGTGTTGTGTAGACGATATACGAGATAACCAACCCCCAGAGCAAGACCAACTGAGAGCAGCACCGGGTTGATTGCTGTAGGAGCCAGAAATTTGCTCATCAGAGCGAAACCCTCTTTCCTGCTAACATCAACGACCAATTTCCGCACAACAGTATGAGTTATCGTACCTGCAGCTGTGGTGGTCATGGTCTCTGTAACGGTGCCGGTTGCCAGCAAAGATGCGGTGACTGCTTCCATATCTGATCCCTGATTCAGTAATGCAACATCGATTAAACATAGCAGTTTCAATCTATCCTATTTCCAATTGTGCGTATTCCGGCGAAATTGAGCAGCCATTCCGGCCAACACAGAGATCAGGGGCGGTCTTTTGGGATCGTTCGACAACACCTACTGATCTGCGAGGAGACCGACAGGGAGCACACCAGTGCACAGCATGGGAATTGTCCCCCACGGTGAGACACCCGTATCGCGGTTTAGCGACCCAATGAGCCGTTTTGGCTGCGCCGCCCTCCAAACCTACGCAACAAGATCATCCTAGCCTTCTCAGCCTGCTGAAATGATACTCCATCTTCTGCCTACGGCATCCACATTACTTCCGCCCTTCAAGGCTTCTAAACCTTCCTTACCCGAGTGTGCTTGCGCTAAATAATGTGTGAGTAAGCAACCATGATTTCCACAAGAAAAGTCCTGCAAATCCATGGTTTCGTCAGTCGTGCCATAACGAAAGGTGATCGTATGCAACCAATATCTTCCCGAGCACTTAGACATCAGCGCCGTCATAGAGAAAAACGAGCGCAAGCCACGATAACGGGCCAGCACTACCATCCCACAATCCTCTTCTTTACCGGGGCGGGCTTGTCAGCGGAAAGCGGTGTGCCCACGTTTAGAAGTGAGGGCATTTGGCGTAATCATGAGAACTGGTGCTATTCCCACGCTAATAGCATGAGTACGGATCTGGCTGGCTTCTTGGCCTTTCACAACAAACGGCGTCAAACCATGTTAGAAGCCGCCCCCTCACAGGCGCATTATCTGATAGCCCTGCTACAACAGAAATGTACTGTTAGGGTCATCACCCAAAATATTGATGACTTACATGAGAGAGCAGGTAGCCGTGAAGTCCTTCATCTGCATGGTTCAATCCAGTTTTTGGTCCCCATAGGTTTTCGTAGCAAAAAATATCGGCAGCCTTGGCATGAGGATGTGGCGATCGGTGAGCGCTGCCCATCCACTGGCTCACAATTGCGTCCAGATATCGTGCTGTTTGGCGAAAATGTTTATGAGTATCAACAAGCTCGTCGCTGGCTCTGCGAGGCTGATATCGTAGTAGTTGTCGGCACCAGTTTGCTTGTTGAGCCTGCGAGTTCTTTGTTACAAAACATCAACCCTGGCGCATGTGTCTACTACATCGATCCCGATCTTGGTTTGTCATCCAGATTACCGTTTCCCGGTGAGCTGATTGTTGATGGGGCCAATCGCGGTATTGCTCACGTATTGGAACTAACCATGGAGAAAATGGCATGAAATTATATTTGGACGATGAAAGAGAAACCCCGGCAGGGTGGATTCGCGTATTCTGGCCTGATGAGGCGATTGCATGGCTAAAAACAGAGATGGTGACTGAAATTAGTCTTGATCATGACCTCGGTGATGATGGTAGAGGAACCGGATACGATGTTATTCTCTGGATAGAAAATGAAGTAATGACAAATTACTTCATTCCTCCCAAAATTCATATTCATTCGGCAAATGTCTCCGCAAGAAGAAAAATGGAACTGGGCATTATGGCCATAAATAGCTTTTTAGGGAAGTCAACATGACAACTCCAGAGCTGTAACTAAACTTCAGATATAGTATGTCATGCCACTATGTATAAAGCCCTCTGGCTCTTAGTGAAGAAATGATATCTGCAATGATTTTCCAACAGTTAAAAGCCATCCCCTGAAAGTAAAAGACTTCTAAAATCGATAAGCACTCAGCCAGATTGGATATCAATCTGGCTGAGTTAAAACAAAATATTTGCTGTTTTCTAGATACCTTTCGGTTAGGAGGATAGTGGCGGTCTTTTGCTATTCCCTTCCGCACTCACTAGGTTAAGTTTAGTTATGGCTTAATTTTATTAACTAAATAGCTTCATATCCATTTTATCCTGAACGGTAATGATGACTTCATATAGTGCAGCAAAAACACTGTCTTCATCACGCTCACTGAGCTTTGCCCACACAGAGCCGTCATTGCCCCAATTATGAGGGATTCGGTTTTTCCCCTGTGGGTCGAGGTCCCAGCTCCACCATGACCAGTATTTATTTGATTTACCTTGCATGTGCGGGAAAAGTGCTGACATGGCAGCTGATATTTTTTCAGTTCGACCTGCCTTTTCGCTTATCCCTGATATGCCAAAATACAAACCATTAAAATTTGCTCGATCAAATTGCCAGCTAAGATGATGCGTGTCGCTTGAATCTAATGATATGTAAAAGCCAGCCCAGCGACTTGATGTATCGGTATCAGAAATTTTAATCTTTAAGTTATGGTTTGTTAGCTTCCCATTTAAATCTTTGATTAGATTTCCATACAATTGTTTGCGCACAACTTCAATTTGATTATAAATGACAAATGCAGATTCTATTGTGTGACTATCTTTCTTAATAATTTCAGATAGTTCGTCGCTGTTATCCATGATATATTCGCCATTAATTGATTGGTTTACATACTTGATTAGGGATTCAATGAATACTCTGACCGTTCCAGCTCGGACGTACAGTAAACAATCACTTAGCCACTCTACAACTTTATACCAAGATACTGTTAGGATGTGTTGCTTCAGTACGTCTGGTGTGTCTCTGGGAAGACTAGACTCGCTAGGTTCATGATTACACAAATAAATTAACTTCCATGGCTTTCCAAGCTTGTTAAGCCATTGTGCGTAATCTCTTAACTGGTTATCTTGATCCTCTGCCCATGGCTTGTTTTCTATAGCAATAATGCCTTTAGGTGTCGTCAATAGGAGGTCTATTTTTCTCCCGTTTTCAATTATGACTTCATAATCTACTCTGGCTTTATGAAAACAGTCTTCCGTGGCGATAGGACTGTTATGCCCTAAATTTTCAATAAGGGAGAGGAATCCTTTTAGAAATAAAATTGACTGTCCGTGGCTTTCATTGGGGGATAGCAAAAAACGCAGATAACGGGACAGTGCTAGCTCGTCATTCTTCAACCAGTCCATCAAGCTAAAGTCCGGTGCTAGCTCAGCCTGATATCGTGATTTCGCTCGACGAGTTACCTCTGTCCAGCGAACAACGTTCTCAAGAAGTGCTGCTGCCTTCTGATGTATGCCGTTCATTTCGTTATCCTTTTTGCAGAATCTGCACGGCAGAATAACGCACGTCATCATTTGGGCAAGCACAAGCCATAAAATATCTGACCAGCATCAAGCCAGGGGATTTTGGGGCTGCGTTGTTGAGTTCATTCTGAGGCCCCCCGGCGAGGCACCTGTATCGCGGTTTAGCGACCCAATGAGCCGTTTTGGCTGCGCCGCCCTCCAAACCTCCGCAACAAGATCATCCTGGCCTTCTCGGCCTGCTAAAACGTTCCTCCCCTTGCTGCCTGCTTTTGCCACCGGATCCCATAAAAGCAAAGGGGCCAGTTCGCACTGGCCCCCCTTACTCTTAAAACTGCTCGATGTGTGTCGTCTCCTCCGGTGTTTCCGATGTGGGGGGGGCGCTGATGCTGCCCGCCTTGCTGTTTGAGAATCGGCTAAAAATTCGCTTTGATGGTTCGCATTTTGGCAGCGACCCCTTCAGGCTGTCACTCTCTCCGGCACGGCTACTGACGACCTCACCAGTACTGCCAAACAATCGATTCAAATAGAACGAGTAAACGCCACTATCCACACCCGCTACCTTGATCTTTCTTACATAGCGGTCTGGTGCATACCTCTCAAGATACTGGTTATCGAACAACCATGCTTTAACAGCTTCACCCATGCTCGGAACCAGTTTGTCGAACTGCTCCTTAAAGATGTAACACCGTTCGCCTTCTATGAAGCCTAGGAGCTCCCTCGTTACAACGGCTGGCTTGCCAAGGTGAATTTTATGTCGTTGGAGCGCTACCGTATTCTTGAATTGGGTAGCGGCTCGGGTGACGTCATCCAGTTGCTCCTCCAAGGACGCAACCCAGCGATTGGCACCCTCAAGCACGGCGGCCTCCACCTCATTCTCGGTATAGGGCAACACACCCAGCTCGATACCATACAAGCCGGTAGCCAGCGTGATAGCGAAGAAATCCAGGCCACGACGAACCAGAGGTGAATCCATCGCGCCATTGACCATCTGCATCAGGCGCTCGGCACACTCATGAACCCGGTTGCGAACTAACTCTTGCAAAGCCTTATAAGAAGTGGCCTCCGGCAAGTTCAACAGCCCTTGTGCCAAAGCCGGAAGGGCTGTGCCGTAGTATTGACCACAGGCCGCTTTGAGTTGGTCAATCCGGGCTTTGGCTTGGGCCAGGGTTTCGTCGGGCAATTTCGCATCATCGGGGTGAACCTCGATGTTGAGCATCCGCACATAGACACCGGAATTGGCGCTGCCACCCGTTTTCCTCAGATAGTCATCTGTGCTGAGTTCACCAGTGGATATAATACAGAGGATGGCTGAGTCTTGATCCTCCTTCTCATCCCCACCCGTTTCACACCTTCCTTTGGTTTTCCCATTGGATAGGGCATAGATGGTTCCGTCGAAATTTTTGCTGTTGTGTGACCCAAGCTCATCCAGTACTAACCCCATACCGTGGTGACTTTTTGCCACAGCAAACAGCCAATTCGTCGTGCCATGCCACTTCCTGATAGCAGACCCACCATCTTTGCTTGGGTCAGTAGCTCGTCCTACGACACTCTGTGCCATCTGCGCCCGAGTCGTCTTGCCGCCTGAGCTGAGCCCATGCAAGTGAACAATAACCGTCCCCTCCTTCAGGAGGTTCAACAATACATTCCCAAGCATCGCCAAAATCGGAAAAATCATGTTAGGGAGCTGCCGGACAGGCCCAGCCACATGCTCTTGCCATTCCAGCAAGGTGCCTTGTGCTCTCAGTTGCGGCAATGCTTTACGGATTTGATAACTGAGCTTGGTTTCCGGGGTTCCAATGTTCCGCTGTAGCACGGTCTCATGCGATATATAGATCAACTTTCCAGAGATAAATCCAGCCTGCTCAACGCGATAAATTGGCTCAATTGAGTTCCATCTTGAGCAGTGGTTCATAAACCGAGAAAGCTGCCGATCGTCATGACCATAATACCCAACACGTAGCTCACCCAACTGGACCTTGACCCTTTTCAAGTCATGCAGGACATCATCAAGCAGGACTGTAAAGACATGTGGCTTACCATCATAGCCAATGCAGACCAACACCAACCCTTTGAACTGATTGTTATTATCAATAATGCAATTGAGCGGAAGGATTAACGTATCGAACAGCTCAACGGGCTTCCTTCCTTCAAGGTTCACCACTTTCAGGTCAGGGCTAACAACGTAGTGCTCGGGTAACAGACTGGATTTCATCCATGTTTGGAGTTCATCAATGTTATACGACAGATGAGTACCATCCGACCTGATGGGACGCTCAGAAGAGCCCTTCCCCTGATTAAGGGCTAGCCCCTCTTCGGATGCCAGATAGGTCGCTTCTTGAGACCACTGATGGATACGCGCCAGTTCTTGCAGCGCTAAGTTTTGATGGCTGCAATAGGGTTCGTTGGGCACTAATAAAGCTGACTCTGATGGCCGAACTACCGGAGCGATAGCAGAGACAGGCACTGATTCTGGCGCGGATGCCTCCTGAATGGGGCCTAATGCCGAACCTGTCGGCGATAAACCCTGACCAGCACTATTGGGGGCTCCTAGAGACCCATTACGGGACTCCTCAATAGAACAGAAACGATTCTGTTTGCAGTTATCATTTGTTTTTGAAAGACTCATAATTCTCTATGGGGGAGGCTCCCTCCCCCATCTCCTAAAGTTGGTTAGCAGGTGAGGTTGGGGAGGTCCCAGACGGTGTGAAGTGCGTCGACGGCCTTGACCAACGTCTTATCGTGGTACCTGGCGTACCTTTCAGTCATCCGAGGAGAGCTGTGGCCCAAGACTTTCTGCAAGACATCGAGCGAACAGCCCTTGTTCAGCAGTGAAGTCGCGACGGTATGACGGGCATCGTGGATGCGTACCTCTGTTAGCCCACAATCATTGCAGACTCGGTACCAATACCGACGTGGTTCTGAAATTTGAGAGACACCGTCCTGGCCTCGAAACAGCAGACCAGTCGTGCCATGGCGCTGGAGTTGAAGTCGAATTAACTCCAGCGCGAACTGATTAAGCGGTATGAGCCTTTCCCGACCAGACTTACTGGTAGGTAGGTACGCTATTTGTCGATTGAGATCGCAATCTTGCAGCTTTAGAGCTCTTGCCTCTCCCATCCGGGAGCCAGTTGCAAACAGGAAGAGCAACATACGAGCCTTTTCCTCGTCTATGTCTTCCATCAAGCGAGCGACCAGCTTATTGACTGCCTCATCGGGTAAGCCTTTGGGAGGCAGGACAGGCTCGTATTTGGTGGGGATTCCTGCTGCGGGAGACGAAGGGAGAACTCCATGCTCAACAGCATGCGTCATTATGGCCTTGCACTGCGCCAGATAACGGTTCCAAGTAGCAACAGAGCATGTGTCGGATAGTTGAGTCAGAAAGTCCTCAAAATCGGCGCGAGTGATCTGATTCAACGGCTTATGCCCGAGAACCGCTACTATTGGCTTGACTCTCGATTCAATCGTTCTGGGATAGCGATGAGTGATATGCACATCCGGTAAATACCGTTCATGTACATACGTCGCCAGCGGCAATAGCGCACGGTATCGCAGCCTGAATCCTTCCGGATTGGAATAACAATCAGCCAGTAGTCGTCGCGCATTATCACGAATGGCTGTTAATCCAACCGCCGCCACACAACCGAGTCCGATTGAGTAACGCTCGCACAGATGCGAAAAACAAAGACGTGCATATGAACGACCAGATTCATATGTAATCACTTTGAGCTGTGGGATCTTCTTATCAGTTACCTGTGTTTGTTTACGCCCTCTTAGAGTGCCATCCACTCCACGAGAGGTTTTTTTCTGCACCTTGGCATTCGAAGTTGTTAGTTGTTTTTCCACAACGGCCCCCTTGATACGAACCGCCGGATGGCTGTTCTGGGACGCATTTTGCATTTCCATATCCAAATAACAACTGCACAGAAAATGAGCAAAGCATTGATATTTTGAGCGTTTTTTATGTGTAAAGACTCTGGAGGCAGTCAAAGACTGGCGATTCAAAAAGTAAAATCGGATCCCCCAGCAAATTAAGGACTTTTGAAAGCCAGCGATAAACAGCCCTCATTTGAAGGGAAATCGTGACTTATCCACAGGTAAAATCTATGTCACGAAATAACTTTTAATCTACAAAGTAAATTGATTTTTAAATTTCAATCTAAAAAAATCATGGTTATTTTTTCGATTATTCCTCATGAATTGTCTTCAGGGCTGACACTTAGACGATCTGGCAACCGGAGGTACAGAGGCACCGACACATTCCACCTGTCTGGTCAATTTCTGGTAACTTTTCAGCGCACAAAAAACATGCACGTTAGTTCATCAGTTTTTTGACAAAAAATGGGCTCACGTGTTGGAAGCTCGGGATGGGTGAGAGAGCGAAAAGGTAATTCCATAAAGGGAAAAAACCTCGATAGGAGAACATACCGGCAACCGGATCCCGGTGTTGAGTGAGGGACTCCTTGCACACTATCTCGCCACTTGGTTCACCCTATGCAAAAACATGCCAGAAACTGGGGGTGCAAGGTTGACACCCCAGTCCAGAAAGGGTTTAATGCGCGCCGTTGCCCAGATAGCTCAGTCGGTAGAGCAGGGGATTGAAAATCCCCGTGTCGGCGGTTCGATTCCGTCTCTGGGCACCACAATTCCTCCTTAGTTCAGTCGGTAGAACGGCGGACTGTTAATCCGTATGTCACTGGTTCAAGTCCAGTAGGAGGAGCCAAATTCGAAAAGCCCGCTCAATCGAGCGGGCTTTTTCATTTCTAGTTGCTGTTGCATGCTGCCAAAAAGAGCGTTGCGCCACAGGTGGCACTGAACAGCAGCATTCCGGTCTGCAGCATGCTGCCAGGGCATGGCTTCTTCTCTCTTTTTCTGGCCCTGATCCACTTCGGTTTCATCACATTCCCTTATCTATTTTGTCGGCCTGAATGGCTGCACTCCTGTGCAGGCGAGCCATCTTTGTTGAATGGCGCCATGGCGTCAATCTCCCCCGCAAAACAATTAATTCAGCACCGTTGAAGAGCGGCTTGTCTGGTGATGTTTCGACCTTTAAGCCATTGTTAACATTTTGGAAAACCGGAGTGACCCTGTGGCTGGGCGGGGCTATGATGGGGTCAATGATGTTCCCATCCTGACGGAGAGACCCCAGATGAACAGCCCCTTGAGCTATGTACTGGACGGCATTCATTGCGAGCCGCACTTTTTTACCGTTCCCCTCGATCATGATGAGCCGGATGGTGACAGCATTACCCTGTTTGCCCGCACCCTCTGCCGCAAAGACAAACTCGATGACAAGCTCCCCTGGCTGCTCTTTTTGCAGGGTGGTCCCGGTTTCGGCGCGCCGCGTCCGACGGCCAACAGTGGCTGGCTCAAGCGGGCGTTGCAGGAGTTCAGAGTGCTGCTGCTGGATCAGCGTGGCACCGGGATGTCGAGCCCCATCCACGGGCATAGTCTGGCCAAAATGACCCCGACCGAGCAGGCGGAGTATCTCAGCCATTTTCGCGCCGACAGCATAGTGCAAGATGCCGAGTTCATCCGGCAGGAGCTCAGTCCCAAGCATCGCTGGAGCCTGCTGGGGCAAAGCTTTGGTGGTTTTTGCTGCTTGACCTATCTCTCGCTCTTCCCCGATAGCCTGCGGGAGGTTTATATCACCGGCGGTATCGCGCCGATTGGCCGCAGCGCCGAGGAGGTTTACCGCGCCACCTATCAGCGGGTGGCTGACAAGAACCGAGCCTTCTTCGCCCGCTTCCCCCACGCTCAGGGGATTGCCAACCGGTTGGCTAACCATCTGCACCAGCACGATGTGCGGCTGCCCAACGGCCAGCGCCTGACGGTGGAGCAGTTCCAGCAGCAAGGGCTGGATCTCGGCGCTACGGGTGCTTTCGAGGAGCTTTATTACCTGCTGGAAGAGGCCTTTATCGGCGACAAGCTGAGCCCGGCCTTTCTCTATCAGGTGCAGAGCATGCAGCCATTCAATACCAACCCGCTGTTTGCCATCCTGCACGAGGCTATCTACGCCGAAGGGGAGGCGACTCGCTGGGCGGCGGATCGGGTCAGAGGGGAGTTTCCTGCGGTGAACTGGGCGCCTGGCAAGGATTTCGCCTTCACCGGCGAGATGGTTTACCCCTGGATGTTCGAGCAGTTCCGCGAGTTGCTGCCCCTGAAAGAGGCGGCCCATCTGCTGGCCAACAAGGCGGACTGGGGGGCGCTCTATAATCCGGCCCAGCTGGCCCGCAACAAGGTGCCGGTAGCCTGCGCCGTCTATGCCGAGGATATGTATGTGGAGTTTGACTACAGCCGCGAAACCCTGCGTGGCCTTGGCAACAGTCGCGCCTGGATCACCAATGAGTATGAGCACAACGGTTTGCGTGCCGATGGTGAAGCGATTCTTGATCGTCTGATCGCCCTGAATCGGGATCGCTGAATCGTCCGGTAAGGTAGCAGACAACAGGGGCCACGGCCCCTGTTGTTTTTTATCAGCTTTTTACCTCTGGTTTGGGGGTATCAGGTTGTGACGGTGGGAGTTGTGGCAACACGATCTGCGGCTGCTCACCGGTCAGGCTCTTGAGGTAGGCAGTCATATCTTCGGCTTCCTGATCTGTGAGGCGCTGCCCCAGCTGGATATCAGCCATGATCTGGACTGCCTCTTTCAGATCCCATACTGCACCATCGTGGAAGTAGGGATAAGTCAGCTCGATATTACGCAGGGTGGGTACCTTGAACCAGCCGATGAACTGCTTCTATCCGGTGACTGCCCCGCGACCCTGAGCCGGGTTGTCCGTTTTGTAACTCTTGACCAGTCCCATCTTCTGATAAGAGTTGCCGCCGATAGCGACCCCGTTGTGGCATGCCGTGCATCCTTAGGCTTTGAACAGTTCATACCCTTTCAGCTGTTGTGCGGTCAGTGCCTTGCTATCCCCTTTCAACCAGCGGTCAAACGGGGCATTGGGGGTAACCAGGGTCTCTTCAAAAGCAGCGATGGCATCGGTGACTTCGTCAATGCCGAAATTGTCCTTGCCATAAACAGCGCTGAAGCGGGTGCGATAACCAGGCAGGGTATGCAGAGTTTCGACCGCCAGATTGTGGGTAAATGCCATCTCCAGCGGGTTGGCGATGGGGCCTGCCGCCTGCTCTTTCAGATCCTTGGCGCGACCATCCCAGAACTGCACGAAGTTGAGGCTGGAGTTGAGTACGGTCGGGGAATTGATGGGACCCACTTTCCATTTATGGCCGAGTGAGCTGACTTGATTATCCACCCCACCGGTCGCCAGGTTATGGCAAGAGTTACAAGAGATTGCGCCGGATTTGGAGAGTCTTGGTTCGAAAAACAGCATCTTGCCCAACTCGACTTTTTCCGGGTTTGTCACCTTGGCTGGTTCCACGGGCTGTATGGGTTCATTCGCCCAACCGGCACCGGGTAATATCAGTGCCACTAGCAAACAATATTTTCTCATTGCGTCATCTCCCTTGATGCTGTTTATGCCAGCAAGACAAGGATGACGTCAAAGCGCTGCTTATTAATTGATCAAAATCAGGCTTGCTTGATTATTTACAATAAAAACAATCACATATGATTTGTTGGCAAAATGGGGGCAGGATAATTAAGAGGAGAGTATGGAATTAGCATCATGTCTGGATTATGTGCGAAGCAAAGAAAATGAACAGGCGATTAATTAGATTGCTGTCATTGAATAAAGCGATTATTCAATATGCTTTGCCATTCTGCCGTTAAATAAATACCTATCAAATGCATCATTAATAATAAACCGACAGGATGAGCAAATTGTACCCTGCGTTTCAACACCCTCTGTCGTCTTGTTCTTTGGAGCGGCGCCGGATGGTCGTGCTTTTCAATCAAGATAAGGATGTATGATGAGAAAGTCTCTGTTGGCCTGCTCCCTGTTGCTGTGCCCTGTCGTGTTTGCTGCCACCCCCCATTGGGAATATAGCGGTGAGGCGGGACCGGCCCACTGGGCCAAGCTGACCCCGGAGTTTGGTCAGTGTGCGGGCAGCAATCAGTCGCCGGTTGACCTGAGCGGATTGGTCGAGGCCAAACTGGCCCCGCTGGCGCTCCACTATCAGGCGGGTGGCAAGACCGTGGTCAATAACGGTCATACCGTGCAGGTTGGTTATAACCCGGGCAGCACCTTGCAACTCGATGGCACCACGTTTGAGCTCAAGCAGTTTCACTTCCACGCCCCGAGCGAAAACCTCATCGAGGGTAAATCCTATCCGCTGGAAGGGCATCTGGTGCACGTCAGTGACAAGGGAGAGATCGCCGTGGTGGCGGTGATGTTCGAGGTTGGCAAGGCCAATCCGGCGCTGGCGGCAGCCTGGAGTGCATTACCGGCCAAGGTGGGGGAGACCCAGGCCCTCAAGGCGCCGCTCTCTGCTGAGCAACTGCTGCCCGAGAATCGTGACTACTATCGCTTCAGCGGTTCCCTTACTACGCCCCCCTGCTCGGAAGGAGTGCGCTGGCTGGTGATGAAGCAGCCGGTCGAGGTCAGTCAGGCCCAGATCGACGCCTTCAAGGCGGTGATGCACCATCCCAACAACCGGCCGGTGCAACCGCTCAATGGACGCGTGGTACTGCAATAACACTGTGTTGCAATAGCGCTGCAGATAGCAAAAACAACAAGAGGGCCGTCAGGCCCTCTTTTACATGGCGAGGTATTGGCGTGCGATCACAGGCTGGCAGCGATCCGGGCACCGAGGGCCGCGTTGTTCAGTACCAGCTGTATATTGGCCGCCAGCGAGTTGCCGCCAGTCAGCTCGCAGACGCGGGCCAGCAGGAAGGGGGTTGACGTCTTGCCCTTGATCCCCTGCTCATCCACTTCACGCAGCGCTTGGGCAATGGCTGCGTCGATATCGGCTTTTGGCATGGCGTGTGCGCTCGGGATGGGGTTGGCCACCACGGCGCCGCCCGCCAGTCCCAGCTCCCACTTGAGGCGCAGCGCCTCGGCGATGGCTGCCGGACTCTCCAGTCGATAATCAACCTTGAAGCCGCTCTCGCGGGTGTAGAAGGCGGGCAACTCTTCGGTCTGATAGCCGATCACCGGCACCCCTTGCGTCTCCAGATATTCCAGAGTCAGCCCGATATCGAGAATTGATTTGGCACCGGCACAGACTACGGCCACCGGCGTTTGCGCCAGCTCCTGCAGATCGGCCGAGATATCGAAGGTCTCCTGCGCGCCGCGATGTACCCCGCCAATGCCACCGGTGGCAAAGACCCGGACCCCCGCCATGGCGGCGATGATCATGGTGGAGGCGACCGTGGTGGCTCCCATCCCCTTGCGCGCCAGTACGAACGGAATGTCGCGGCGGCTGCACTTGGTCACGCTGTGGCCAGCCCGGCCCAGCGCTTCCAGCGCACCACCATCCAGCCCCACCTTGAGGCGGCCGTCTAGAATGGCGATGGTGGCCGGAATGGCACCGTTATCGCGCACCACCTGTTCAACCTGACGGGCCGTCTCCACGTTCTGCGGATAGGGCATGCCGTGGGAGATGATGGTTGATTCGAGGGCGACGACCGGTTTGCCGGCGGCCAGCGCGGCAGCAACTTCCGGTTGGATATCGAGGTAAGCGTTCAGCATGAGTACTCCTCCAGTATGCGGTCAACGGCGGTCTTGCTCAGACCGGAAAAAACGGTATCGGAACAATTGACGGTGAGGGCGGCGCAGCCCAGGGCAAAGCGGGTGGTTTGGGCAATGTCGAGTTCTTGCAGCCAGGCGTGGGCGAGGCCAGCCATAAAGGCATCCCCGCCGCCGGTGACGTTGAGTACCGGACTGCCCAGCACCGGCAGGTGGCCCTGCTGCTCGCCATCGCTGTAGAAGATCCCCTGTTCACCCAGACTGAGGAACAGTCGCTTGACCCCGGCGCGGTGGAACCAGGCAGCCACCATGGGCCAGGTTTCGGGCCCGGCGATGGTCATGCCGCACAGCTGCTCGGCTTCGCTGCGATTGGGTTTGAGGGTGTGGATCTTGCCGAGCCAGGGGCGGATCTTCTCCACCTTGGCCACCGAAACGGTATCGACAAAGATGGCGTGCTCACCTTGCCGCTCGAACAGCCAGTCGAGGGTGTGAATGGCCAGATTTGTGTCGAGCACCCAGAGCAGGGCGCCGCCGAGAAAGCCGCTAAGCGGGCTCAGGCGGGCAGGAGTGAGCTGCTCGATAATGGCCATGTCATTGATGGCGCAGCTCATTTCGCCGCTGCCATCATGCAGGCTGAGATAACAGGAGGTAGTGTGGCCATCGAGCACCAGGGTCTGGCGCACATCGACGCCGGCCCGCTGGCTCACCTCCAATAGATGGTGGCCATACTGGTCGTTGCCGACCGCGGTCAGCAGCCGGGTGTCGCTGCCGAGCCGCGCCAGATTCTCGGCGATATTGCGGCCGACACCACCCGCCGAGGTGCGCACCTTGCCCGGGTTGGAGTCGCCGAGCAGCAGGTTGTCGTGGCTGGTGCCGCAAATATCCATATTGGCACCGCCGATCACCACCACGTAGGGACCCTCTCGCAGTACATAACCTCTGCCTTGCACATATCCCTGCCGGATCAGGCTGGAGATGTGGCTGGCCAGCGCGGAGCGGCTGATGCCGAGGCGATCGGCCAGCTCCTGCTGGGCAATCATGGGATCCTGACGCAGCAGGGCGAGGATCTCTTGTTCACGCTCAGTCATAGACAAACATCCATTTGCAAACGTTTGTCCATTATTGCTGGGAAACGTTTGCTGGCTACCGGCTTGTACAAAATTTGTCGGCTTGCGCACAAAAAAACGACACTCAAAGCTGGGTTGGCAAGTGGTTTAGCCGGGGAGGGGACTTTTAACGGGTCGGTGGCCCTGCAACGGCTTATAATGGCCGCCGCAAGATGAGGAGAGATGATGGAAAAGAGTGCATTCTGCTGCGTGGGGTTGGTCAATCCCAAGTCTCCGGAAAATGTCGGCTCCGTGATGCGGGCTGCGGGTTGTTACGGGGTAGACGAGGTCTACTACACCGGCAACCGTTTCGAGTTGGCGCGCCGCTTTGCCACCGATACCAAGCAGATGGTGGAGAAGATCCCGCTGCTCGGGGTGGATGACTTGATGGCGTTTATCCCGCAAGGTTGTGTGCCCGTGGTGGTCGATCTGATCGACGACGCTACGCCACTCCCAGACTATGTTCATCCGGAGCGTGCCTTCTATATCTTCGGACCGGAGGATGGCACCCTGGATCCCAAGCTCTATGGCGCGGTGAAAGATGTGGTCTATGTACCGACCAGTGGCTGTATGAATCTGGCGGCCTCGGTCAATGTGATCCTCTACGACCGCTTGGCCAAGGGAATGAGGGGAGAGTAATTAGCGCAACGTTATCATTCAGTCTGCAGGACTGGCAGCCACTTTCTGTTCCAGTTCTTCGATAAAACCCTGATAGTAGTCATAGAGCTGATAGTGCTTATAGATCTCTGCCAGACCCCCGCTGCGGATCAACTCAATCATTCCCTTATCCCAGAGCTGTAACATCCGGTTGCCTTGCTGGGTATCGGCAAAAATGGGATAGGTCGGGATCCAGCGCAGGAAGACGCGATGCAGCTCGGGAGGGATAGCCTCATCCACATAGAGCACGCCGGCAGTGAGGTAATAGCGATATCGCTCTTTACCAAGCAGTTGCAGGGCCAGCTCATCGCTGTCAATTTCATGCCACTGCATGGTGACCGCAATGTACTTGTCGAATGCCCAGCCCCGCCGCCATATCACGGTTTGCCCTTCCAGACTTTTCTCCCCTTGCCACTGGGGTTGCCATTTCTTGAGCATGAACACGGTCAGGTCATCCGCTGATGCCGGATAGCGAGATTGCTGGACGCCGGAGACTTCATCGCGATATACCCCCATGGCGATATCTCCCCCTTTTTTTGCAATGACAGCGAGAGCGCGCTTATAGGGCACAATATGGGGGGTTACCTGATAGCCGTGAGGCTGGTAGATGGCTCGCACCAGATCCAGATAGAGGCCTTTGCCATCCTTTTGACAAAAACCGGGCCAATCATCGCAATAAACGTCAATAGACTCTGCCCGGCAATTCGCCGCAGTGAACAGACAACAGAGCAACAGACAGATGCGTAGCATGGTCAGAGCTGGCCTCGTTGGGGCAGAGGGAAAAACACTGATACCCTACTTTATACCATGGCATTGATGGCGACGGCGTACAGAAAAAATCCCTGATGTTCATTTTGCGACAGGGTCGAGAGTTATTTTCAATCTGATGGTTATGATGATCTCAAGATTCAATAGTACCCCAATCAGTAGAGGAGACTGCATTATGCCATCGATCAAAACTCTGCTTTGTCCTGTCGATTTTTCCCAAATGTCCCGGGCGGTACTCGACTATGCCGTATTCATGGCGCAGAGCCATGAGGCCCAGCTCAAGCTGATCCATGTCGTAGACCAACTGCACGGCTTTGACAGTTACAAAATTCTTCATATGACAGCAGTTGAGATCACTCACGAAATGGAGCGTCAGGCCAGAGCCCAACTCAAAGAGCTGATTGCCACCCTGCCTATCCCGGCAACGTTTGATATTCGCTTTGGCAGGGCGGCGGATGAAATCATTATCCAGGCCAAGGAAGACGAGGTTGAACTGATCGTTATGGGGAGTCATGGCCGCTCCGGCATCAGCCATCTGCTGGTAGGCAGCGTTGCCGAATCCGTGGTGCGTCATGCTCCGTGCCCGGTCCTGGTGGTGCGCCAATAACTCGTCCCGTTTAGTGTGAGAGCGTGACAAACAAGGCCAGCGATTGCTGGCCTTGTATTTTATGGTGTCGTTGCTAGCCGTGGGCGTAGATGACACTGCCCCCTTTTATGGTATCTATGATGGCCCTGGCTTGTTCCTTTGGCAGGGCGGGGCAGCCCCAGCTGCGGCCCAGTTTGTCATATTTGCGCAGATGGTTTGGGCTGGCATAGGCGGCGCCATGCACCACGATGGCACGTTTGCGGGCATTGCAGTTTTTGCCGGGGCTTAGCCCATCCAGCCGCAGGGAGTAGCCATGCTTGCCCAAGTAGGTTTCTGCGGTACGATAGACGCCGAGGGAGCTTTGTCGGGAGTTGAGCTGGTTGGAAAAGCGCTCTGCGGCCAGTTCACCAGAGTTGCGGCCATGACTGACCCAGGTGTGATAAAGCAGTTTGTGACGTTTCATGTCGATGACGAACAGCCTGCGCTGAGTCGAAGGCTTGCTGTAATCAATGATGGTCAGGATGGATTTTTGCTTGCTGCGTACGCTTTGATAGCTGACAAGGGCTTTTTGAAAGGTTTGTCTGTCGAGTTTGCCGGCCAGCCCAAGCTGCTGATAGAGGTTGCGCTCACTACTGGCGGCGCTATTCCCGCTCCAGCCGATGCTCACCAGCAACAGTAACACTGGCCACAGTGGCCCCCATCGTTTTCCGAGTAACTCTGTCATCCCTGCTCCCCTCTTTGCGCATCCTTGCTTGTCCAACGGGCTGAAATTACAGCTATCCGCTCGATAGTTATATGCAAGGTGCTGAAAACGGGCAATAAAAAACCGGCCGCAGAGCGGCCGGAAGAAATTCAAACAGTAGACATTGGTTTCACAGGGTATAACCGACAGTCAACCTTTTAGAAGTTGTACTGCAGGGCGACAGCAACAACGTCGTCGGTGTTCTTGCCCAGAGAGTTGGTGGACTTGCCATCAACAGAGTCAAGCAGGTTCAGCTTGTAGTCAACGTAGGCGTTGAAGTTCTCGGTAAAGTTGTACCAGGCACCGATGGATACGTACTCGGTGTAGGTGTCGTCAATGCCGTGGGCAGTATCTTTGACGTCAGTGCGCAGGTAAGCCAGAGAAGGCTTGAACTTGCCGATGGTGTACTGGGCAACGGCTTCGTAACCATCCATCTTCTCGGCGTAGCCGTTGTTGACGAACAGGTGGTTCTCACCGTGGGAATAGGTTGCCGCCAGATAGAGGTCGCCTGCAGCATATTTGGCACCGAAGCCCATCAGCTTGGCATCTTTCTCGCCGCCGAAGGCTGCGTAGCGGGCCTGTTCGGCAGTTTTGCCAGCCTGGTTGTATGCAGCGCCCAGGCTCAGACCCATATCGAAGTCATAGTTGGCAGAGAAGGCAAAGCCCTCTTTGGAACCAGTGCTGTTCCAGCTCTCACCGTTGTAGAGGTTACCGTTGAAGGACTCGGCAATGGCGCTGCGGCCAGCATTTTGCGGGTTATTGTTACCAGTGAACTGGGCACCCAGAGTCAGACCTTCGTAGTTGAAGATGTACTGAGCCAGACCGTTGGTACGGCCGGTACCGAATACTTCGGTATCTTTGCCCAGGCCATCACCACCCCATTCGGGCAGTACGTCGGTATAGTTGTTTACGGCCTTGGTGAACAGACCATCCTGACGGCCATAACTGAAGGCACCGAAGCGATCGTGCTGGATGCCGGCATAGGCGTAACGCAGTTCATCGTTGTCAGAACCGGAGGTCGGCAGGTTGTATTCGGCAAAGCCGAATGCCTTCATCTCGGGAGCGATCTTGGTCTCGCCAGCAACGTGCAGACGGAAGTAGCTCTGATCTCCTTCGGCGCTGTTGTTGTCAGTGCCGTAGTAGGCACCCTGGGCACGGCCACCGATATCCAGCTTGGTGTCGTTCTGGTTGTAAACGGTAGCAGCGTGGGCGCCACTGGCCAGCAGCAAGCTGGAGATGGCCATAGTCAGTGCAGACTTTTTCATATCCTTATTTCCTCTGATGTAAACACTTCCGAACCTGTGGTCGGTTCTATGGAAATCGGAAAGGGTCCGATAGCCACACGGTAGGCGCTTGAACCTTGACTGGGCCTGAATCTGTCGTCGTTTAATTTGGTGCTGAAGGGCGCTGTTGATACTGGATATGACGTTTTTTGACAGGTTAAAAAGAGATTAAATTCAATGAATTATTCTCTATTGGCTGTTTTGACATTAAAACTGGCCTGACCAATAAGGTCGATGACTCAAGTTGTGAGGCGTATCACGAAGGGGGAGAAGAGTGGCGGGAGGAAAATGGGACAGGAGCACTTGCCGTGCTCCTGTCTGGCGGTCAGCTTGCTTTTTGCCACAGTGTCATCAGCAAATCCTGTTCCAGCTGTGCCGGGCCTTGCTGGATAAAGGCATGGCGCTGTTCGCCGTTGGCGCGCCAGCCGAGACGGCTTGTCTCCAGAATAAAGGCGCGCATGGTCTGATCCATAGAGATAGGGAACTGGCAGCGCTCCTGGCTTACCAGTCGGAGACCGGCAAGCGAGGGCCAGCTTAAAGGGTGTTCCATACTCACCGGATTGAGGCTGACCCGCAGTTGCCACTGATGACGCGGGCCTGGCTGCAGATAGAGCAGATAGCCACCGGGGGCCAGCCAGCTGACCAGCTGTTCGGTCTTGACCTTGAGATCGTTGACCAGCAGCACCTGAGCAGAGCCCGGTTGCAACGGCGCGCGAGCGGGATCGGCAATGACAAACTGGCCGTCCGGCTGCGCTTTTTTGGCGGCAAAAATGGTGTTCTTGGCGATATCAACCCCAGCAAACTGCCAGCCGGGCAGGCGCTCTGCCAGCGCGCGGCAGTAGTAGCCTTCACCACATCCCAGATGAACCAGCTCTTGCGCGGCAAGGGGAGAGAGCAGGGCGGCCATGGCCTCGACCAGCGGCAGTTGGTTGCCGGCTTCCAGGAAATGGTGCTTGGCGCGCATCAGGGCGCGGCTGTCGCTGTCTTTGGGGTTTTTCTTGCCGGGGATGAGGTCCAGATAACCTTCCGGTGCCGGATCGAAGTGATGCTTGTTGTCGCAATAGCGCCCCTGGGAGGCTTCATGAAGATGGAGCGGACTGCGGCAGCGGGGACATTGAAGATGCATAGTAACTCTCTGGGCGAATGCCGGAACAGTGAAGGGCGTTCGGGATTATAGGGGAGAGGATCGAAAAAGGCTGCCGTAGCAGCCTTTTTTATCCCAAGGCCTCAGTTAGGCCTGTTGATGGGGCATCAGCGAGTACCAAATACCACAATGGTCTTGCCGTGAGCGGAGATGAGCTCCTGCTCTTCCAGCATCTTGAGGATGCGGCCCACGGTTTCACGGGAACAGCCGACGATCTGGCCGATCTCCTGACGGGTGATCTTGATCTGCATGCCATCCGGGTGGGTCATGGCATCTGGCTGCTTGGCCAGGTTGAGCAGAGTCTGGGCGATCCGGCCGGTCACATCCAGGAAGGCGAGGTTACCCACTTTCTGGCTGGTGTGCTGCAGGCGCTTGGCCATCTGGCCAGAGAGACGCATCAGAATGTCCGGGTTGACCTGGATCAGCTGGCGGAACTTCTTGTAAGAGATCTCGGCCACTTCGCAAGAGCCTTTGGCGCGAACCCAGGCGGAACGCTCGGGATTCTCGTTCTCCTCGAACATCCCCATCTCGCCCAGGAAGTCACCCTGGTTCAGATAGGAGAGGATCATCTCTTTGCCCTCATCGTCCTTGATCAAGACGGCCACAGTGCCCTTGACGATGTAGTAGAGGGTCTCCGCTTTTTCACCCGCATGGATCAGGGTGCTCTTCGCGGGATACTTATGAATGTGGCAGTGCGACAAGAACCATTCCAGGGTGGGATCGCTTTGCGGTTTGCCAATAACCATGAGAATTCCTCTGTAGTGTCTTTTTATGGACTTGTGCGTCCGGGCAAGCTGCCAATCTTGCCATTCCTTGTATTAGTCGCAGTAGGATAAGAGCCTTTGTCTGTGCTGACAAGGCTTTGCGCCCTTTTGCAAGAGCCCTTTGGGTAATGCCTGCTGCGCTGCTTCGGCCATTCTAGGGAAGATAGAGGTCGGAGATGTTGATTTTGATCTATTTCCATCCCAACTCCCCCTGTTCGGCAGAGATAAGCGACTGGGTTATGCTAGGGATCCATCATCACGATTAACAGGAGAGAGTGCGAGATGAAAGCCAAGGTCAGCTGGGTGGAAGGGATTAAGTTTGTGGGTGAGAGTGAATCCGGTCACAAGGTGATCCTGGATGGAGCCAACCCCGGTGAGGGGGCCAGCCCGATGGAGATGATCCTGCTGGCGGTCGGTGGCTGCAGCTCTATTGATGTGGTCTCCATCCTAGAAAAAGCGCGCCAGTCGGTGACCGCTTGTCATGTCGAGGTCAGTGGCGAACGGGTTGATAGCGTGCCCCGGGTTTTCGAGAAGATTAATCTGCACTTCGTGGTGACAGGCAAGGGATTGGCAGAGAAACAGGTGGCCAGAGCGGTCGATCTGTCGATGGAAAAATACTGTTCTGTTTCCCTGATGTTGGAAAAAGCGGTACAAATTACCCATAGTTATCAAATTGTTGAAGCTTGATAACTGACGATTGTTTCGTTGGTACCCTGGCATAAGGCCGTCACATGAGGCCTCTGCACAAGGCCATTACATAAGGCCATCACATAAGGAAAGTGCAATGAAAAAATTGATCGCTCTGCTTCCCCTGTTGGGTCTGGCGGCGTGCAGCAGCCCGCAACCTACCCAGTATCAATACAGCCAATACCAGTGTGGCGAAGAGATGCTGGCCATTACCTATGATGCCCAGGCTGACATGGTGCAGTTCCCCTATGCCGGGGTTTACCACAAACTGGCGCGTGTGGAGTCAGAGTCTGGCGCCAAATATTCTGACGGCCTGACCACCTTCTGGAATCAGGAGAAACAGGCGCTCCTCACCCAGAAAGGGGTTACGCTGCTGACCTGTACGCTCAAATAAGTGACCACAGATATCTGAAGGCGTGCAGCTTCGTGTCCCAGTCTGGCCAAGACCAGACTGGGACAAAACTGTGAGACAACTGTGAGACCACAAAAAACGGCTTGCCGTGAGGCAAGCCGTTTTTCTATCCATCCCTTTTCAATAAGCCAGCATTAACTGTTAATTGGTCGGGACGCTATGAAGCAGTTCGGCAGCGAGCTGCTGGCTGAGCGCCTGACGTTGGCTATCAGCAATGCTTACATCGCTGGTCAGCTGGATGATGCTGCTCCAGACTGCTTTCTGGGTTTTGCGATCGAGCAGCACTATGGCCAGCGAGCCTTTGCGCTGGTTGGCCGAGGCATAGACCCCGGGCGTCATGCCGAGGCGGGCGAAAATCTCGCCATCGCTCATATCCTTGCCGCCCGCGACGCCTATGGCGACCCACAGATCCGCCTCGTCGAGCGGCGCACTCTGCCACCCCTTGCCATTGAGCTCCCGGCTCACCGCCTGCTGCATCGGCTCCAGCCACCCTTCCGCCAGCTCACCGGCGAATTGATACTGCTCGGCCAGGGCGTAGCGCGGGGTTGCGCCATAGGTCCAGTTGCCAATCGGACGAACCAGCATGGTGCCGGACTCCAGCGTGGGGGCCGTCGGCCCGCTGCTGCAGCCGCCAAGCAGGGCGGCCAATACCACAGAGATAAACGCTAACCGCATTGTGAACTCCTTGGCTTAAGTGATCTTGCCGGTTTCAAGTAGTTGCTGGATGAGTGGCTTAAGGATCAACTCCATGGCAAACCCCATCTTGCCACCCGGCACGACGATGGTATTCATTCGTGACATGAATGAGCCGTCGATCATCGACAACAGATAGGGAAAATCGACCTGTTTTATGCCGCGAAACCGGATCACCAGCATACTCTCGTCCAGACTCGGGATCACCTTGGCACTGAAGGGATTGGAGGTGTCCACTGTCGGCACCCGTTGGAAGTTGATATGGGTGCGCGAGAACTGCGGGGTGATGAAGTTGATGTAATCATCCATGGAGCGGACTATGGAGTCGGTTACGGCCTCACGAGAGTGGCCGCGCTCCGAGGTATCGCGGATCAGCTTCTGGATCCACTCCAGGTTGACGATGGGCACCACGCCGATGAGAAAGTCCACGTGGCGGGCTACGTTGTGATCCTCAGTGACCACACCACCGTGCAGCCCTTCATAAAACAGCAGGTCAGTGTCGCTCGGCAGATGCTGCCAGGGGGTGAAGGTGCCGGGCATCTGGTTGAAGGGGACCGCCTCGTCAAAGCTGTGCAGATAGCGGCGATACTGGCCGGTGCCATCCTGGCCATAGCCCTGAAAAAAGCTCTCCAGCAAGCCGAAGTCATTGGCCTCGGGGCCAAAATAGCTGATGTGGCGTCCTTGTTCACGCGCCTTGCGGATTGCCACATCCATCTCGGGGCGGGTGTAGCGGTGAAAACTGTCACCTTCCACCACGGCTGCCTGATAACCCAATTGGTGGAACATGGATCGAAAGGCGATGGTGGAGGTAGAGGTACCGGCACCGGACGACCCGGTGACGGCGATAATGGGATGCTTGGCCGACATAGAATGCTCTCTTCCTTGGGAGTTTCGTTATACGGGCGTGAACCCGAGATGGTCAAGACGGCTCGTTGAAACGATCGCGTGGCACAATATTGACCGATTCATGCAACTCGCTATAGACGATCACGGCGATGCCTTGCTGTAATTGAGTCCTTACCATAGCGACTTTGGCTTCAAGCGAAACATCATGCTCGCCATATTCGGTGCCTTCTTGCAGCACAAACTGTTCGATCAGGTTGGTCAGGGTATCGGCATCCAACGCTTGCCAGGGGATTATCATGAAGGGATCTCGATGCAAAAGGGTATAACCGTCAGCTATTGTTGTGCGCAATAAAATGAGTGCAACCTCTTTTTACGCGTTTCGTGGAGTGTGAGACATGTTGTCTGAAGAGCAACGCCGGGCCCCCTCAACGATATCGGCTCACATGGATCTTGCTCGTCGCCAGGCCATCAGTCGCGGCATGGTCTGGTTCTGGTTGCTGAACTGGCTGGTTGTGCTGTTTCTGGCGATACGCTACCAGGTCTACAGCCAGGCAGGCCTGGCCAGTGACGGTACTCTGCCATGGCGCTTTCAGAGTGAGCTGGGCTTTGTCATGGTCGTGCTGCTGCTGCCGGTTGCAGCCCTGCTCTGCAATCATCTGCAGGATCGAGTCTGGCTATGGTGCGCATTGGTCGTAATGCTGGTCTGGGGGGGCGTCTGGACGCTGCATATCTTCACCATTGGTGAAGTTGAGCTGCGGGGAGGGGCAAGCTATGCCAACGGGATCATGCGCCTCAATTTACTGGCTGCGCTGATCGCGTTTTATCCCGACCGACGCGTGTTGTATGCCTATCTCAGTGTACCGTTGCTATTTGGCGTTGCGCGTTTGTGGTGGCTGGAGGTGGATTTTCCGCAGCTTTATCTGCTTGAGGTGGTATGTACCATAATGGCGCTGGAGGTTGGTCGCCGGATGCTGCATCGCTGGTTTGAATTGGCCGTGATGCGTGAGCATGACAATCTGGCCCTGTTGCGGCGCCTCGATGCACTGGCCAAGCAGGAGCCACTGACTGGTCTTGCCAATCGGCGCCACTTCAGTCAGGAGCTCGAACGCTGCAAAGCCCATAGTCAGTCGAGCGGCGCCCCGCTTGCCCTTATCCTCATCGATGTGGACTACTTCAAACGCTTTAACGATCACTATGGCCATCAGGCGGGGGATGTCTGCCTGCGGGAGGTGGCGCAGTTGATGATGCGTTCGGTGCGCAGTGAGGCGGATCTGGCCGCCCGTTATGGCGGCGAGGAGTTTGTGTTGCTACTGCCCGATGCCGACAGGCAGAGCGCCGCTGCGGTAGCGCGGCGGCTGCAGGATGGGCTGGCCGAATTGCAGCTTGAGCATCTGGCATCCGATGTTGCCAGTCGGGTGACCATCAGTCAGGGGATCGCGACACTGGAAGGCGGGGAGAGTGGTGAGCAGCTACTGGCGCGGGCCGACCAGGCCCTCTACATGGCCAAGGCTGGGGGGCGCAATCAGTTCTGCACCGCTCCCTGAGTCTGTTCGGCAATCCAGTGACTGATCCGCTCATCCAGCCAGAACTTTGGCCGCCAGGGCGTGCCATGCAGAAAACCGACATGGCCGCCGCGCTTGCTCAGCTCATAGCGCACCGTGGGCGAGAGTTGATCCGGCCGGGGAATGACCGCGTGTGACATAAAGGGATCGTCGGCGGCGTGGATAACCAGGGTCGGGATCGGGATCTGGCGCAGCATGGGCAGGCCGGAGCAGCTCTGGTAGTAGTGGCTGGCGCTGTGAAAGCCGTGCAGCGGAGCGGTGACCAGTTCGTCAAAATCACGCAGGGTGGCAATCTGCTCCACTTGCCGGGGCTGCCAGCGTTCACTCGCTTTCTGCTGTTGGCTGATCTTGCTGAGCAAATTGCGGCGCATGGTACGCAGCAGATAGTTCTGATAGACCTTTGAGAAACCCTGATTGACCCGTTCGGCACAGCTGGCCAGTTGCAGCGGGGCCGAGACTACCACTGCCGCTTTCAATGCCGCAGGACAGGCCCGTGCCAGCAAGTTGACCAGCATATTGCCACCCAGTGAAAAGCCGATGGCGATCAGCGGTTTGCCCGGGAAGCGTTGGCTCAGCTCGGCAATCAGCTCCTGCGCATCACCGATGGCGCCGGAGTGATAGGCATGCAGGTGGCGATTGGGCTCGCCGCTGCAGCCACGAAAGTGCATCAGCACGGCCTCTCTGCCCTCTTGCTGCAGATGGGTGAATAATCCCTTGGCATAGTGGGAGTGAATGCTCCCCTCCAGCCCGTGAAAGACCACCACCAGTGGTCGCGAATCTGTCGTGATCTCGCCGCTCCAGGCGAGATCGACAAAATCCCCGTCAGTCAGTTCGAAGCGCTCGGCCACAAATCGGGCCGGAGTCCGGCGCAGCCATTTGGGCAATATGGTCTGCAGATGAGGATTGCGGGCCCACCAGGGGGCGTGGAAGTGGCTTTCGGTCAGCATGGCGTCGTCGGTCTGGGTCGAAGATAGAGGGGACGGGAGAAGTGACCTCCCGCCAGTCATTGGTTTATTTCAGCAGGCGATCGTGATGTTCGGCGCCGCGCAGCATGGCCTGGATCAGCTCGTTGGCCTCGAACTTGGTCAGCGCCTCATGGGCCCCCACCTGATGGGCACGCTCCACACTGATCTCGCTGGAGAGGGAGGTGTGCAGGATGATGTAGGCCCCCGCCAGTTTGCTGTCGCTCTGTACCTCGAAGGCCAGCTCGTAGCCATCGAGCCCAGGCATCTCGATATCGCTCACCAGAATATCGATGGGGGTCTGCTGGCTGGCACGCTGTTGCATCAGGGTCAGTGCGTCCTTGCCATTGGTACAGACCTCATAAGGGATATTGATGTAATCGAGGGCGGCCATCAGCTGGCGACGGGCGACCGAGGAGTCATCAACCAGCAGGATCCGCATCGGCTTGATCCGCTCCCGCTGCACATCGGTCAGCACCGGATAGAGGTGGCTCGGATCGTCCGGATAGACCCGGGAGAGGATCAGCTCCACATCCAGCAGCTGGATCAGCTGGTCATTGACCCGGGTGACGCCGGTTACGAACACATTGTGGCCTAGGGCGGCGGGAGGTGACTCGATATCGCGCCAGTTGCACTCGGTGATCTTGTCGATGCCCCGTACCAGAAAGCCCACCAGGGTGCGGCGGCAATCGGTGATGATGATAAAGCAGTGCGGCATCTCCTCCTTGCTGATGGGGCGATAACCCACCGCCATTGCCATGTCGATCACCGGAATGGTGGCGCCGCGCATATTGGCGGCCCCCAGCACGGTCGGATGCGAGTGCGGCATGGCGGTCAGCTGGGTGTAAGGGACTATCTCCTTTACCTTGAGGGTGCCTATGGCAAAGGATTGCTGGGCTGAAAGGTGAAACAGCAACATGCCCTGGGATTGATTGGCTTTGCTCGTCATGGCAGATGTCCTGTTGGTCGAAAGGTTGGCAGTCACTTCAGGCCTTTAGCATAAAGGATTACGGGGGGGATGGCCCTTCCTTGTTAACGACCATCTGGCAAAAAACTGGACTCGTTCAGCCAATTTAGTTGGCGCATTCATACCTGTGTCCGGTTATTGAGCTCCATCTTCGCCAACACCCCACAGCTGGCAGGTCGCTTGCAATGCGGCCTCATCGGCATAACCCAGCTTGCTGGCCACCTGCGCGGGTTTGCTGCCGCCCTTGAGCAATCTGAGCGCCTGCAGCAGTTGCCACTGCTGTTGCAGTTCTTCCCCTGCCAGCGGTACGTCATCAAGTTGCTGCCACTGTACCAGGGCTTGTGCTTCGCCGCGGGCCAAAGCCTGCCAGCATTGCTGTAGCGCTTCGTTATCCTGCTGGCTGATGGCGCACTGTTGCAGCTCATCCAGGATCACCTGCAGTCGCTGACCGTAGGCCCCTTGCCACTCTTTCGGACGTTGCCACCGGGCCAGAGAGTCGAGCAGGGCATCGAGCAGCGGAGTGGCTTGTAGCCAGCCTGCCTGCTGCGGCTGAGCCACGCGCAAAGAGACGCTCAGCTGATCGTACTCGCAACCGCTGAGGGGGCTGAAGGCCGCGAGGGCATCGGCGCAGAGCCAGAAGCTGCTGCCTGCCGGCAGCAACAGCTCATGTTGGCCCAGTCTCAGCAGCGCGGCGCCCCGGGTGATCCGCAACAGCTGCCCGACCGGGGTCCGTTTGCGGTTGCCGGCGTGCAATCCCTCACAGGAAAAATGGTGGTATTCGATGGCGTGATGCATGTAAAAACCCTGATATGATGCTGCCTGGAGGTAACAAATATGGAAACCAGACGTAAAAAACGCTTCATTGCCGGTGCGGTTTGCCCGGCGTGCGGCAAGTTGGACAACATGATGCTGTATCTGGAGCATGGAGTCGAGAAGGTGACCTGCGTCGCCTGTGGCGATACCCAGGTACAAACGCCTGCCGAGGTCGACAAGCAGACTCGCGAGGCGGAAGAGGTGATCGGGGTGTTTCGCCCCTGATGTGGCAACGGCGGGTGGAGTGCGGGTCTCCTCGCTGACGCTGTTGCCGTTTTTTTCGTCACTCCGTGGCGCCGCACGGCATATGCGCGGCCCGCTTTTTAGGGTATTCTGAGCCCGTTTTTTTCTATCCGCAGGATCCTGACATGAAAGTAGCTCCTCTGAGCGTGGTTACGCTGGAATACACAGTCACCGACGAGCACGGTGAAGTCATCGACAGCACTGTCGGCAAAGAGCCGCTGGTCTATCTGCACGGCACCCGTTACCTGGTCTCTGGCCTGGAAGCCGAGCTGGAAGGTCGCGCGGTAGGTGAAGCCTTCGAAGTGACTCTGGCACCGAGCCAGGCCTACGGCGAATACGACGAGACACTGGTACAAGAAGTACCGGGCGAGCTGTTCGACGGCATGGAAGTCTCCGAAGGGGATACTTTTGTGGCTGAAACCGACGATGGCCACCGTCCGGTGACCGTGGTTGAAGTGTCCGAAGAGTTCGTCAAGGTGGATGGCAACCATCCGCTGGCTGGCGTGACTCTGGGCTTCAAGGTCGAGATCAAGGATGTGCGTGCTGCCACTGCCGAAGAGCTGGCTCACGGCCATGTTCACGGTGCCGGTGGTTGCGGTCACGATCACGGTTATGACCACGATCACGGCGGTTGCTGTGGCGGTCATGGTCACGACCACGATGAGGATCACGGCCACGGCGGTTGCTGCGGTGGTGCTGGCCACGGTCACGATCATGGCCACGATCACGGCGACGACCATGGTCACGGCGGCTGCTGCGGTGGTGGCGGTTGTGGTGGCAAGGGTCATCACCACTGATCACGGCCAGGCCGATGATAAAAAACCCGCGATAATCGCGGGTTTTTTATTGGCTGACAGCTATGCTAAGCCATATTGCCTGAGCTGAGATGGCGCCGGTTCAGTAGTGCGGCGGAGGGGTCTCTTCGGCCATGCTGGCAATCTGGCTGGGTTGTACGCTTTGCAGTTTATCGATCAGCAGCTGGATCTGGTATTTGAGTCGATCGAGTTCACGGCCCTGGGTGGTCACCTCGTCATTGAGCTGCTCTATGGTGTACTCCGCGTAGGCGAGACGGGTTTCCAGGGTTTCGATGCGTTCGTTTAAATGCTGACTCATGGGCCTTCGGGTCCTTACTTGATTGTCCAGATTTCGGCCAGACCACTGGAGCTGGCACTGACAAGATGGCTATTGTCGCGCAAAGCGACGCCGTAGACCACTGCGCTGGGCGGTTTCACCTTGGGTTGCGGCGAGACGCGCCAGCTCTGCAGCAGGGCACCATCGCTCACTTGCCATAGGGAGAGTTGACGGGAAGGGGCGCCGGTGATGAGCCACTTGCCATCGTTGGCAAAGCGGGCGCTGGTGTAGACCTCGAAGCGGTGATCATATTGCAGCTGACTCACCTCTTTGCCGGTTTTCAGATCCCAGATGCTGGCCCGGCTGCTGTCGGCGGTGAAGGCGTAGCGGCCGCTCGGCTCCAGTCGAGCCATCACGACCCGGCCACCATGGTTGAAGCGCCAGATCACCTGCCCGCTGCGGGTATCCCACAGATAGGCGCTGTAGTCGTTGCCGCCGGTCAGGGCGTAGCGACCGTTGGCGGAGAGATCCACCGTATTGATCTGTTCGGTATGCCCCAGAAACTGCAGGCGCCGCCCGCTTCGGGTATCGAGCCACTCGGCCTTGCCATCTTCCCGCCCGATCAGCACATAACGACCGTCGGCAGAGAGCGCGATGTCCCTCAGCCTGGATTCAGGAAGCGAGTAGTAGCCTTGTGACTGCCCGTCCTGAAGCCGCCAGGTGGCAAAGGTGGTCGCCGTGGCGGTAACGGCGAAACCATCTCCTTGGGCAAAACGGACGATGGAGACTAGATCATCCGGTGAATCGGACTGTTTCCAGCGCCAGCGCTGGCGGTTTTGTGCCAAGTCCCAGACGATGATGCCCTGACCGATGCTGGAGACGATGGCCTGCTGGCCATCACTGGAGAGGTCTGCGGTTAGCAGACTGGTGCTGGCGAGGGGCATTTGCTGGTTGGGTTGGGAGCTCTGCTCGCAACCGGTGAGCATTAAACAGAGGCTCACCAGATAAATGGCACTTTTTATCATTTTTGCGGTCTCACGCTTTTGTTACCTGCGATCACGGCGTTAGTATAAGGCGCTTATCACGATAAACCTCTCATTTCACGATGGAACCGAGAGCGGTATTTGGAGTTTGGAGAAACTGATGAACAAATTTCTGAAGGTGTCCCTGTTGGCGGCGGCCGTTGCCGTCGGTCTGACTGCTTGCCAAAAAGACGAGAAGCCTGCTGCGGCCAATACCGCCGAAGTGAAGGCAGAAGCCAGCAAGCCGGCAGAGGCGACCAAGGCCGAAGCCAAGAGCTTTGAAGAGCAATCTGGCTACGCAATTGGCCTCTCCATGGGTCGTTACATCGCCAATACCCTGGAGCGTCAGCAGGAACTGGGCATCAAACTGGACAACGCCGTGATCCTGAAAGGGGTGACTGACGGTCTGGGCAAAGAAGCCAAGATGACTGATGAAGAGATCCAGAAGGTACTGCAGGATTACGACGCCAAGATCAACGAGCTGACCAAGGCCAAGGCCGAGAAAGACGCCGTTGAGAATCTGAAGAAGGGCGAAGAGTTCCTGGCTGCCAACGCCAAGAAAGAGGGTGTGAAGAGCACTGAATCCGGCCTGCAATACGTGGTCGAGAAGATGGGCACTGGCGCCAAGCCAAAATCTACCGATATCGTCAAGGTGCACTACACCGGTACCCTGACCGATGGCACCAAGTTCGACAGCTCCGTCGATCGCGGCGAGCCGGCTACCTTCCCGCTCAACCAGGTTATCCCGGGTTGGACCGAAGGTGTTCAGCTGATGCCGGTTGGCTCCAAGTTCAAGTTCTTCCTGCCGTCCAAGCTGGCCTATGGCGAGCACGGTGCAGGCTCCATCCCGGCGAACGCCGTGCTGGTGTTTGACGTTGAGCTGCTGGCTATCGAGAAGCCGACTGCTGACGACGCCAAGAAGTAATCCCTTCTTGTAGTTAAAAACGGCTCCTTAAGGAGCCGTTTTTACTTGTGTATTCCCTGCAATCGCGGGATAACAGAGTTGTCTTGGCGTTGGGTTTGCGCGCGAAAATAAGGCAAAATAGATCGCAGAATCAAATACAAGGATGAGTCCAGTGGCTGAAAATAAATCGCGTGTCCTGCTGGTGGAAGATACCCGTAGTCTGGCGGTGGTCTATGAACAGTACCTGCGCCAGGAGGGGTACGAGGTAGTGCTGGCCGACTGTGGTCAGCAGGCGTTGGCACAGTTGCTGGCAAGTCCTCCCCCCGTGGTGCTGCTGGATCTGGAGCTGCCGGATATGTCCGGTATGGATATTCTGCAGATGATCACCGAACAGCAGTTGCCTTGCTCGGTGGTGGTGATCACCGCCCACGGCTCGGTGGATGTGGCGGTGGAGGCGATGCGCCTCGGAGCCTTCGATTTTCTGACCAAGCCGTTTGACAGCAAGCGGCTCTGCGCGACTGTTCGCAATGCCTTGAAACACCAGCAGTTGAGCTCGCTGGTTGCCCACTATCGGGAGAATTTCGAGCGCAGCTCCTTCTTCGGTTTTATCGGTGCCTCCATGTCGATGCAGGCGGTCTATCGCATCATCGAGAGCGCGGCGCCCAGCAAGGCGACCGTCTTTATCACTGGCGAGAGCGGCACCGGCAAAGAGGTGTGTGCCGAGGCGATTCACCAGTGCAGTCCCCGCAGCGAACAGCCCTTTATTGCCCTCAACTGCGCCGCCATTCCCCACGATTTGATGGAGAGCGAGATCTTTGGTCATGTGAAGGGCTCTTTTACCGGTGCCCAGGGGGATCGCAAAGGGGCGGCCAGCCTGGCTGATGGTGGCACCCTGTTTCTCGACGAGATCTGCGAGATGGACCTGGATCTGCAGAGCAAGTTGCTGCGCTTTATTCAGACCGGCACAGTGCAGCGGGTCGGCAGCGGCAAGCTCGAGACGGTGGATGTGCGCTTTATCTGCGCCACCAACCGGGATCCGCTGGTGGAGGTGAAAGCAGGCCGTTTTCGCGAGGATCTCTACTATCGGCTCCACGTCATTCCGCTTACCCTGCCGCCACTGCGGGAGCGGGGTGAGGATATCCTGCTGCTGGCGCGCACCCTGCTGCAAAGCTACGCCAAGGAGGAGAACAAACGCTTCAAGGATTTCGATGTCGAGGCGGCGCGAGTGCTGCTTGACTACCCCTGGCCTGGCAACGTACGCGAGCTGCAAAACGTGGTGCGCAATATCGTGGTGCTCAATGACAAGGAGCTGGTGAGCCCGGATATTCTGCCGCCACCGCTCAATGGGGTTCGTCCCCAGTTGCCGGCTGCGATTGCGGCAGCGGTGGCATCGGCTCCGGCCGCCACCGGGGTGGCTAACGGGCCAATTCGTCCGCTCTGGCTGGTGGAAAAAGAGGTGATCGAACAGGCCATCGCCAGCTGTGACGGCAATATTCCCAAGGCGGCGGCCCTGCTCGAGATCAGTCCCTCCACCATTTACCGTAAAAAGCAGGGGTGGGAGGAGTCCAATCGGGCCTGAACCATCTTGCCAGCAGAGAGGGCGGCTAGCGTGCCGCCCTTGCTATTTTGGGGATCAGAGTTTGGCGAGGCGCTTGAGGCGGGCCAGTCGCTCCCCCTCGTTGGCGCTGAACCAGCGGTCCTGCGATAGCAGAAACCAGGCACGGGAGAAGTATTCCGCGGCCAGCGGATCGTCCAGCACCAAGGCATTCTCCCCTAGCTCCTCGAACAGATAACCATCCTCAGGTTCGCCTGCCTCGGCCATATCGGCCTTGAGTTGGTGCAGCTCTGCCTGCGCCTGCTGGTGCTGACCCTGGGCCCGGGTCAGGCGAGCCAGACTCCAGCGAGCGATAAACGCCTTGGCCGGCTGGTTATGTTGCAGATGCCAGGCCAGACACTTCTGCTGCTGGATTTTCGCCTCATCAAAGCGGCCCAGTTCGAACAGGGTCCAGCCCTGATTGTTGTAAAGGGGGGCCAGCCAGCTACGCACCTTCTCGTCACTGCTGCGCTCCGCCAGCTCCATCGCCAGTTGATGCCAGCGGCTCTGCTCTTCCAGTGGTGCGGCGATGGCGATCATGTGAGCGGCGTCGATGGCGAGATAGGTCTCCTTCTCCTTGAGCCCCCACTGCCAGGCTTGTTCAAACAGCGGTTTGGCACTGGCTTTGTCGCCCGCCGAGTTAAAGGTGCGGCCTCGCTCCAGCAGGGTCCGGATCCGTGCTCTGGGGGTTTTATCGGTGAGACGAGGCGCTATCTCGTCGAGCAGCTGGTGGGCTTCGGCAAACTGGCGCTGCAGCGAATGGGTACGGGCAATTTGGGTCAGCAACTCCAGTTCGAGTTGCAGGTCGGCGGCGGCGCGTGCTTCGGGAAGAAGGGTGTGAAAACGCAGGGCACTGGCGGCGGGATCCTGATAATCCCACAGCGCCATGAAATCGGGCGGATTGTCCATTTGGCCTCCTTGCTGGTTATCCTGTCACCAAGATGCCTGCAGGCCATTGTTTGTACAAGGGCGCCCGTCACAGAGCGCCCCTTGAGTCATGTTAACGGCTGTGGCCAGTTGCTCAGTAGACCATAGCCAGGCTCATCAGCATCAGACCGAGGGCGGCAAAGGCCCCCTCTTTGATGGCGAGCCGTGGCACCAGCGCCTTGGGCAGGGCCGGAAACAGGCTCAGGGCAAAGCCAAGCCCCGGCATCAACCAGTGGAATGCCGGATCGCGCAGGGCGGGATTGGCGGCTCCATTGATGATGATCAGCAAAATAAACAGGGTGAAGGCGGGGAGGATAAACCAGCGTACCCCGCCGGCGGCGACCGCCCGCAGCGGCGAAATGCGATAGAGCAGCATGGTCACAAGGAACAGAACAAAAGGGGCCAGCAGATAGAGCGGAGCGGGGTTCATAACATCTTTCCTGAAAACTGATCGTCAAAAAACAGGGAGTCCGGTGCAAGAGGCGCGGGATTTAACCACTCTTCGCAGGTAATCACCAGCAGCCCGGGCCCGGGCTGTGAAGAGGATCCCGGATAAAGGTTTGCTAGCGCGTCTTAGTGCGACCAGAACCAGGCTGCTGCAAATCCCAGCCAGCTCAACACTAGCAAGATCCAGGGCAGGGGATGCTGATGGCTTACTTCAACCAGCTCCAGCTGATCGTCTTGTTCTTCGGTTTGTGGCGCGCCCTGTGGCTGCCTGGCTTTGGCCTGCATTTTTTTCTGGCGGCTCGCTTCGCGGGCCCGCGCCTTCATCTGTTTCTTGTATTCGTCGATGCCTTTCTGGATCCCTTGCGCGATAAGCTGGGTCTGTTCCTTGGTCTGCCCCGGCTTCTGGTTGGCACGGGCAATTTTCATCGCCTCCTGCTGGGTCTCGGGGGAAATCTTGTCGTACTTGGCCATCAAATCATCTCCTCGGGCATGGCTGGCTGGGGAGTATGCCATAAAGGCGCGTCCGGTTGGCGTCTCCTTGGTGCGGGAGGGGATCAAGTGAGTGACAGCTCAACAAAAAACCTGACAAATCAGCAGGAAGCCGGATGTTGGGCCGAAGATCACAATTAGCAGAATTTGTGAGTCATCGATGAAAAACGGTCATCTGTTGTTTGTTATATTGGCGCCCGACCCGCTGGACAGGGTTGATAAATAACAAAACAATCAAGGTGATATGGAAATGAATAATAACTTTATCAAAGGCGGCGTGGCACTGGCCGTGCTTGCTGCACTGACTGGCTGTAATACCTCGAGCAATGACACCGTTGCACCCTGCACCGAAAATGTCTGCAAACTGACCATCCTGCACACCAACGATACCCACGGCCGTTTCTGGCACAACGCTGAAAATGAGTATGGTATGGCTGCCCAGAAGACTCTGGTCGAGCAGCTGCGTAGCGAGGCCAAGGCTGCTGGCAGCGAGGTGTTGGTGCTATCTGGTGGTGACGTGAATACCGGGGTGCCGGAGTCCGATCTGCAGGATGCCGAGCCTGACTTCATGGCGATGAACAACATTCGCTACGATGCCATGGCAGTGGGCAACCATGAATTCGACAACCCCCTCAGCGTACTGGAGAAGCAGCGCAAGTGGGCCCAGTTCCCCATGCTCTCGGCCAACATCTATGACAAGGCGAGTGGCAAACACTACTTTGACCCCTACAAGGTGTTCAAGCTGGAGAGCGGTCTCAAGGTCGCCGTACTGGGCCTGACCACCGAAGATACCGCCCAGCTGGTTGACCCCAACAACGTGCAGACTCTGGAGTTCCGCGATCCGACTACGGAAGCGGCCAAACTGGGCCAGCAGATCCGCAGCAACAAGGAGGCCAATCTGGTCTTCGCCATCACCCACATGGGCCATTACGAGAATGGTCAGCACGGCAGCAATGCGCCGGGCGATGTAGAGATGGCTCGTGCACTGCCGGCAGGGACTCTGGATGCCATCATTGGTGGCCACTCCCAGAATCCGGTCTGTATGGAACCGGGCACCACCAACAAGTACGCCAATTTCAAACCGGGTGATAACTGCCAACCGGACCAGCAAAACGGCACCTGGATCATGCAGGCTCACGAGTGGGGCAAGTATGTGGGCCGTGCCCAGTTTGAGTATCAGAATGGCAAGTTGACCCTGACCAGCTATGAGCTGATCCCGGTCAACCTGATCAAGCGCAACGCCAAGGGCGAGGCGCTCGATGCTAACGGCGTCGTAACCAAGGACCCGACCAAGATGCAGTTCGTACAGGACGAGATCACCAAGGATCCCGAGCTGTATAACACCCTGCTGGGTTATCAGGAGAAAGGTCAGCAAGAGCTGAATGTCGTCATTGGCTCGGCAGATGGCTTGCTGGTTGGTGATCGCAACTCGGTTCGCAACAAGCAGACCAACCTGGGTCGTCTCATCACCACGGCGACCAGCATCAAGCTGGGGGTCGACTTTGGTATCGTCAATTCAGGTGGTGTGCGTGACAGCATCCCGGCCGGTGATATCACCTACCGCAGCGTGCTGCTGGTGCACCCGTTTGGCAACACGGTCAACAAGGCGGCCATGAAGGGAAGCGATCTGGCGACCTATCTGGGTCAGGTGGCAACCAAGACCCGCAATACCGGTGGTTATGCCCAGTTTGGCGGTATCGATATGGCGGTGGATTGCCAGGCCAAGAGCGTCAATATCACCAGCATCGGTGGCAAGGCGTTTGATCCGTCAGCAACCTACAGCTTCGCGATCCCGAGCTTCAGCGCCTCCGGTGGTGACGGCTATCCGAAGATCGATACCATCAATGCCGGCTTGGTGGATGCAGCCGTGCTGAAGGAGTACATCGAGATCAAGAAGGTGATCAACGTGGCCGATTATCAACCGTCCAATGAGGTGACCTATCTGAACTCAACATCTGCCGAAGGGTGCAACTGATTCGTCAGCGGGGCGCATAGCTCCAGATGTGATGCGAAAGGGCAGCCGGTGGCTGCCCTTTGTCGTTATGTGCGTGGTGACATGTCATCTTGGGATTGGTCACAACTCTTCAATTATCAATGACGATAGCCATCGCCTGTATGAGGTCAGGTGAGGGGATGAAATGAAAAGAGGCAGCCCATGGGCCGCCTCCTGCGTAGTGACAATCTAAACCTTACAGCTGCTCGATACCGACGATATGCCAAGGAGCATTGTTCTTGGCCAGATCGCGCTCGAGGTGCCACACCTCTTTGATGTCTTCTTCGACCTGCTCCTGACGGTCCATGTAGCGGCCGCTGAAGCGCACGCTCACCTGAGCCCAGTCGCTGCCGTAGTCGGCGCGTACCAGCTGGGTATCCACATACATCACTTCGGTATGCTGGTCGCCAGTCAGTTCGGCGCGCTCGGCTTTGAGCTGCTCAAACAGCTCGGGGCTGACGTACTCGCGCACCTTTTCCAGATCGTTCTTGTTCCATGCCTCTTGCAGGGTGCGATAGTGATCACGGGCACCGGCCAGGAAGCTGTTCATGTCAAAGCCTGGCGGCAGGCGGAACGGCACGTCGCTGTCGGCAAAGCCGGTGGCTTGCGGTGCGCTGTTGCTCTGCTCAAACTGCTGCGGGGCCGCGGATTGCGGTGGCTGATAGCCCGCATAGGCCGCCTGTTGTGGCTGTGGCGTCGCGACCTTGCCTTTGCGCAGGGTACGGATCAGGAAGACAGCCCCCAGCGCCAACAGGGCGATCAGCAGGAAGTCCATTCCTTGCAGACCTTCAAAGGCACCGCTGCCCAGCAGGTAGGCAAACAGGCCGCCAGCCAGCAGGCCGCCCAGCAGGCCACCCATCATGCCGCTCTTTTTCGGCGGAGTCTGGGCATTCAGTGTCGGATTCTTGTTGTCGACCGGTTTGGCCGCAGGCTGTGCCGGCGCAGTTTTGTAACTTTTACCAAAGGATTTGCCGCCGCCAAATTTCTTGGCTTCGGCGTGAGGTGCCCCCAGGCCAATGGCCAGGATCACGGCAAACAGGGTCAGCATCTTTTTCATTTTGACTCTTTTCACTCTCGTCTGTGGGTGGGGCATGCTCCGCTTTGGCAAGCTCAGCAAGGCGCATGGCAGGCTGCCTGTCCCTAATTGTGTCGCAGCTTGTATTCATCAATATCACCTCTGGCATGAATTATTCATGAACGAGGTTGCCGCGATGCGGCGTCAAACAAGAGGAGTAAACCGGATGAAAAGCAGAAGATTGAGTCGCAAGGAGCGCAAAATGCGAAGCAAAATCAAAATGGTCAAGGTAGAGCAGACTCTGGTTTGGCCCTTTATGGTGGTATGAACCGCCAGATAGGGCTCGCCGTAGTTGGCTTTCTTTTGTAAAATTCCCGTCCCCTTCCCGCTGCGGTTTTTATGTGTATGGCAGAGCAAGTGACGGCGAAAAAAGACGCCAAGACACAACAGCTGAAAGTTCCTCCCCACTCTTTTGAGGCCGAACAGTCCGTACTGGGCGGCCTGATGCTGGATAATGATGCCTGGGATCGGGTTGCCGAACGGGTTATCGATCAGGATTTCTACAGCCGTCCGCACCGGTTGATCTTCCAGGCCATGACCCGCCTCTCCAACGCGGGCAACCCCATCGACCTCATCACCCTGCAGGAGGAGCTGGAGCGCTCCGAACAGCTGGAAGAGGCAGGTGGCTTCGCCTATCTGGTGGAGATCGCCAAGAACACCCCGAGTGCCGCCAACATCAACGCCTACGCCGAAATCGTGCGCGAGCGGGCGGTAGTGCGGGAGATGATCTCGGTCGCCAACGAGATCGTCGAAGCGGGTTACGAGCCACAGGGCCGTACCTCCGGCGATCTGCTGGATCTTGCCGAGAGCAAGGTATTCAAGATTGCCGAGCAGCGCACCAGCGCCAACGAGGGGCCCCAGCCCCTGAAGCTGATCCTCGAGCAGACCGTCGACAAGATTGAAGAGCTGTTCAAGACCCCGCACAACGGGGTGACCGGGGTATCGAGCGGTTACAACGATCTCGACAAGATGACCGCCGGTTTGCAGCGTTCGGACTTGATCATCGTGGCGGCCCGTCCCTCCATGGGCAAGACCACCTTTGCCATGAACCTCTGTGAGCATGCGGCCCTCACTGCCGACAAGCCGGTGCTTATCTTCTCGCTGGAGATGCCCTCCGAGCAGATCATCATGCGTATGCTCGCCTCGGTCGGTCGCATCGATCAGACCAAGGTGCGTACCGGTCAGCTCGACGACGAGGATTGGGCGCGCCTCTCCTCCACCATGGGATTGCTGCTGGAGAAGGGCAAGATGTATATCGATGACGCCTCCGGCCTCACCCCGACCGATGTGCGCTCCCGTGCCCGTCGGGTGGCGCGCGAGCATGGCGGCCTATCCATGATCATGGTGGACTACCTGCAGCTGATGCGGGTGCCGGCGCTCTCTGACAACCGTACCCTGGAGATCGGCGAGATCTCCCGCTCCCTCAAGGCCTTGGCGAAAGAGCTGCAGTGCCCGGTGGTGGCGCTCTCCCAGCTGAACCGAAGCCTGGAACAGCGGGCCGACAAGCGCCCGGTCAACTCGGACCTTCGTGAATCGGGTTCCATCGAGCAGGATGCGGATTTGATCATGTTTATCTATCGTGATGAGGTTTATCACGATGACAGCCCGGACAAGGGGATTGCCGAGATCATCATCGGCAAGCAGCGTAACGGCCCTATCGGAAGAGTGCGTCTCACCTTCCAGGGTCAGTTCTCCCGGTTCGACAACTATGCCGGTCCTGCGTTTGATGACGATTATTGATGTAAACCCAAGGTGATGGCGGTTTTGCCATTACCACGACTGCCCTGATCGATAGCCAGTCATTGGCTGCCGCTCAGGGCCTGTTTTCCCGGTTCGACAATTATGCCGGTCCGGCCTTCGACGACGATAAGTGAGTGGCGGTCTTCTGCCCGATGAGGGGGAGACCATTTGTGCCCTCGTAAGGGAAAACCATGAAAGCGGCTACTGCCCAAATCAACACTGCGGCCTTGCGCCACAACCTCGCCGTGGTCAAGCGCCACGCTCCCGCTTGCAAGATCATCGCTGTGGTCAAGGCCAACGCCTATGGCCACGGACTGCTGCCGGTCGCCCGCACCCTGGTGGATGCGGATGCCTATGCGGTGGCCCGTATCGAAGAGGCGCTGATGCTGCGCTCCTGCGCCGTGGTCAAGCCCATCGTGCTGCTGGAGGGCTTCTTCTCCGCCGACGATCTGCCGGTGCTGGCGGCCAACAACCTGCAGACGGCGGTTCACACCTGGGAGCAGCTCGAAGCGCTGGAGCAGGTCGAGCTGCCAGCGCCCGTGGTGGCCTGGCTCAAGCTTGACACCGGCATGCATCGCCTCGGGGTACGTGCCGACGAGATGCCCGCCTTTATCGAGCGCCTCGGCAAGTGCAAGAACGTGGTGCAGCCGTTCAACATCATGACTCACTTCAGCCGCTCCGATGAGCTGGAGCAGCCCACCACCCGCGAGCAGATCGACTTGTTCAGCAAGTTGACCGCACCGCTCCTGGGCGAGCGGGCCATGGCCAACTCGGCGGGCATTCTGGCCTGGCCAGACTCCCACTGCGACTGGGTGCGCCCCGGTGTCATCCTCTATGGCGTGTCGCCGTTCCCCAACACGGTGGCGGCCGATTACGACCTGCAGCCGGTGATGACCTTGAAGACCCAGCTGATTGCGGTGCGGGATCACAAGGCGGGCGAGCCGGTGGGCTACGGCGCCAACTGGGTGTCAGAGCGCGATACCCGGCTCGGGGTGATCGCCATCGGCTACGGTGACGGCTATCCACGCATGGCCCCCAATGGCACTTCCGTGCTGATCAACGGCCGCATCGTGCCGCTGGTGGGGCGTGTCTCCATGGATATGAGCACGGTAGATCTTGGGCCCGGCGCAACCGACAAGGCCGGTGACGAGGCGGTACTGTGGGGCGAGGGGTTGCCGGTGGAGCGGGTGGCCGACGAGATTGGCACCATCCCCTACGAGCTCATCACCAAGCTCACCTCCCGCGTCTTTATGGAGTACGTCTGATGTGGCAGCAGTGCCTGCTGACGTTGAAGCCCCGTTCGCGGGGCTTTCATCTGGTGACGGACGAGCTGGTGGCCAAGCTGCCGATGCTGGCCGATTACCGAATTGGCATGGCGCACCTGCTGCTGCAACACACCTCCGCCTCGCTCACCCTCAACGAGAACTGCGACCCCAGCGTGCGCAGCGATATGGAGGCTCATCTGCACTGGCTGGCGCCGGAGGATGCCCCCTACTATCGCCACACCTATGAGGGGGCGGATGACATGCCCGCCCACATCAAATCCTCTCTGCTCGGGGTGAGCCTGCAACTGCCGATCCGTGATGGTCAGTTGGCGCTCGGCACCTGGCAGGGGATCTGGCTTGGCGAGCATCGTGTCGATGGCGGCGCCCGCAAGGTGCTGGTGACCCTGCAGGGGGAGTAATCAGACTACAACTAGCTGAAAGATGAAGATAAAAAAGAGGGATGGCGCCGAGCCATCCCTCTTTTGTTTTTACGATTTCGCGAGCTATCTGTTTGCCAGTAGTGAAGCGCTCTGCGTGGCTCAGGCGACCTTGAAGGGGGTCAGCTCGGCCAGCGGGGCGGCGTCCATAAAGGCTTGCGGCTCCTGGCCATGTTTGAAGATCTTGAAGTCCTGCTCGCGGGCGCTCCAGTACTCAACGATATCGCCGCTGATCTGCAGCAGGCTCGCTTCGCGCAGGGCCACCACATATTCGCTCGGGTTGATGGCGCAGAACTCTGCCAGACGCTCGTCGCGGGTTTCGCCCATGTGGCCGCTGATGCTGGCGTCCAGATAGTGCGGGTTGATCTGCAGTGGGAACAGGCCCAGCGCGGGCAGCACGGCGGCGTTGCAGACCGGCATGTCGTTGGTGGTGCGGATGCTCGGGGTCGCCACGTTGCAACCGGCGCTCCAGCCCACATAGGGGACGCCCCGTTCGCGCACGGCACGCTGGATCGGCACGATCAGGCCATTTTCATGCAACATCTGGTTGAGGCGCCAGGTGTTGCCGCCGCTGATAAAGATGGCGTCGGCCTGATTGACGGCCTCGACCGGATCATCGAAGTGATGAATGCTGATGGTCTCGATCCCGAGGCTCTCGGTAAGTTCGTTGGCACGGGCATCCCAGTCGCTGCGGATCACCGCGTAGGGGATGAGCAGGATGCGTTTGACCTGTTTGCGCGCGAGCAGGCTTTGAACCCGATCTCGGGCCCAGCCGAGCAGACCCGGAAATTCGTTGGCTTTACCGTTACTAAGCAGAAGCAGTTCCATCAGATACGTCCTCAAAAAGTGAAAGCGGAGGAGGGAGGGCCACCGGAACCGCCGTGCGGCCGGATGGCAAGAGCGGGCATGCTACCACCATTGGAGTGGCGGTTCTGTGATCGCGAGGCCCATTCAACGGCCATTGAGGAGCTATGGATGGATAACTCACTGCCAAGTGGTGGATTAATAAGCAGCGCTCCGCTCGCTGCCATCGCCAATAAAAGACCCCGCCGCAGCGGGGTCATGGCAGAGTTAGTCGAGTTTGAGATCGACCCACACCATGCGGTGATCCGAACTGACTCCCTTGGCGATGCCGAGTTTCGCATCATAGACCAGGTGATAGCCGGCCTCGAAGCTGGCAGGCCAGAAGACGCCGCTCTTGACCGCGTTGAGGTTGGCGGAGGGGATGACGTGATCCAGCTGCAGTACGCTGCTATTGGTGATCCGCTCCGGGTTGGGACGATTGAGGTTGCGTTTGCAGTCGGTCCCCTTGCTGACACACTCCGGGCCCCCTTCGCTGACCGGGATCAGGGGGCCATTGGTGATGGCCTGATTCATCAGCGGGTTGTTTAGCAGATCCTGAATGGCGGTCAGGTCACCGTCACCGGTGAGCGGATCGGCGTTGAGATCACCCGCGATGACGAACTTGGCGTTTTTGGCCAGTCCACCCTTGGTGCCCTTGTCATCGGTCATGTAGTTGAGACCCTTGACGTAGTCGTTCCAGAAGGCGATCTCGGCGCGGTTGTGTTTGACGTTGTGGCGCGCCGCGTTGGCAAAGATTGGCGGGGTCGGGTGGGAGATCAGGAAGTGGATCACCTCTTCACCCTTCTCGGTCTTGATGCGTACCGGCACATCGGCGTGGTTCTTGGAGGAGAGCGGGTACTGCTGCCAGGCTGCGTCTGAATACCAAGCATCACCACACTGGCGGCTGGCCGGGATCTTGACCTTGGGATTGTTGCAGTCATCGATGATGGGGTTCTGCTCGCCCGGCATATCCTTCCACTTGAAGTGCTGGAAGGTGCGGATCTGCTTGGTGTCGATGGGGTATTTGGACATCACCGCAAAGGCGTACTGGCCGTGGTAGTTGCCAAAGCCCCAGGCATCGTCGGGGCCGCTGTTAACCTTGCCATCCAGATTGAGGTCATAACCGCTCATCAGGCCGGTGTTGGTGGCGAAGTTCTGCATCACCGGATAGCTGATGGCGGTCACTTCGGCATGCTGGGCATGGGCCAGATAGTTGTCGTTGAAGGCTTTCAGATCGGCGGTGCTCTCGCCTTTGCCGTCGTTGTCGAACTCGTTGAGCAGGAACACATCCGGGCGGGTGCGCTGGATGATCTCCGCCACGTTGCGGATCTGCTGCACGTTCTTGGCTTTGGTTTCAGTGGCGCCGCTCAGGCTCCCTTCGGCGAGGCGGGCCAGCAGGGCATCCTGCTCGGTGCGGGTCAAGGCCAGCTCACCGGTCAGCATACCGGCGGCAGTGCGGTCAAAAGAGAGGTTGAAGGTGGCAAAACGAACCATGGGATCAGCTGCTTTTGAGTCGTTGTCGCTGTTGCAGCCTGCCAGCATCCCGAGGGATATGGCGGCGGCTAGTAGGGTCTTGTTGATATCTTTCATTGTAATTGTTCCGTAGCATCAATGAGTTATGCCTTCTGTGAGGCGGCGCCATTATAAGTAGACGGCGATGCTGCGGGGGTTTTGCCTGAGCAAAGTGTGAGGATATTCACACCACATATCTGGCGATGATGAATGTTAGCAGGGCGATATGGGGTGTGAAAAACCGGTTTATACGCTGCAGTTTCCGGGATGAATGGCGCACTTCCTGCCGTTACCGCACTCTGAATTTGTCACACCACCATCGGCAGGCCGCTCTCGGGATGGTGGATCACCTGTGCCGGATAGTCATAGAGACGGGCGATGAGCTCAGGGGTGAGCACCTCGGCAGGTGTGCCATCGGCCATCAGCTTGCCCCGCTCCAGCATCACCAGCCGATCGGCATAGCGCGCCGCCAGATTGAGGTCGTGCAGCACCACCAGCACAGCTGTATTGCGGCTGGCCAGGGCGCGCGCCATGGTGAGCAGCTGATGCTGGTATTTCAGATCCAGCGCCGAGGTGGGTTCGTCGAGCAGCAGCAGGCGGGGTTGCTCGGCTTGCTCGGTCGGGGAGGGGGCCTGCCAGATCTGCGCCAGCACCCGGGCAAACTGCACCCGCTGCCGCTCGCCGCCAGAGAGCCCGGGATAGAGCCGTTTGGCCAGATGCTCGACCCCGGCATGGGTCATGGCCGCCGCCACTATCTCGTCACGCCGCGCCGCCGGTTCACTGTGGGGCAAGCGCCCCATGGCGACTACTTCCTCGCAGAGAAAGGGGAAGTTGAGGGATGAGCTTTGCGGCAATACCCCGAGCCGGTGGGCAAGCTGGCTGCTGTCCCACTGCTGGCGATCCGCGCCAAACAGGGTGATGGAGCCTTCATATTCCAGCTCGCCGGTCAGGCACTTGAGCAGCGAGCTCTTGCCCGCCCCGTTGGGGCCGAGCAGCGCGGTCAGGGTGCCGCTCTCGAGGTCGAGATTGAACCCATCCAGGATCTGGCGCTGGCCACGGCGCAGGCTGAGTCGGGTACAGCTCAACAGGGGGGAGGAGAGTGAGGATGAGAGTGGTTGCATAACAGTCCGTATCACAGGGCGCGGCGGCCTTTTACCAGCAGCCAGATGAAGAAGGGGGCGCCGAGCAGGGCGGTGATGATGCCCACCGGCAGTTCGGCCGGGGCCAGCAGGGTACGTGCCAGCATATCGGCTGCCAGCAGCAGGGCGGCGCCAAGCAGGGCCGATAGCGGCAGCAACCTGACATGGTTGGGGCCCGCCAGCAGGCGCACCAGATGGGGCACTACCAGCCCGACGAAGCCGATCATCCCCGATACCGCCACCGCCACCCCGACGCCCGCCGCGGTGAGCAGAATCAGGCGACGTTTGAGGGATTGCACATTGACCCCCAGATGACGGGCCTCTCCTTCACCCAGCAGCAGGGCATTGAGGGGATTGGCATCGCGCATAAAGAGCCACAGCAGGGCCGCCAGGGTGAGCAGGGCCAGCGCCACATCGGCCGGTTTGCCTGCCGCCAGCGTTCCCATCTGCCACAGGCTCAGGTTGCGCAGCATCTGATCGTCCGCCAGATAGGTGAGCAGGCCGATCACCGCACCGGAGAGCGCAGTGATGGCGACCCCGGCCAGCAGCATGACGGTCACCGAGGTGCCGCCCTCACGGGTGCCGAGCAGATAGACCAGGGTGGTGGTCAGCGCGCCGCCGAGAAAGGCGAGCAGCGGCAGCAGGCCAACCCCGATGGTGGCTTGCAGCTGCTGGCCGAGGGGGGCCAGCAGCACGATGGCGAGCGCCGCACCGAGTGCCGCACCGCCGGAGACACCTATGATGCCGGGGTCAGCCAGAGGGTTGCGAAACAGCCCCTGCATCACGGCGCCACAGAGCCCGAGGATCCCCCCCACTGCGATGCAGAGCAGGGTTCTCGGCAGGCGAATTTCTTGCACGATCAGCAGCTTGTGTGACTCTATCCCGCTCTCCTGCCCGGCAAACAGCGCCCGCAGACTCTCGCCCAGGGTGAGGGTCATAGGGCCGGTTGCCAGCGAACCGAGCAGCAACAGTGCCAGTGCAGCCGTGGTGAAGGCCAGCAGCCAGGAGAGGGGCAAGCGCATCATGACCCCTGTTTGATCCACTGGGCGATCTGGTTCGCCTGTTGCAGGGAGTTGAGGCTCAGGCCCCCTTGCAGGGCGTGGCCGTCGATGGCGTGAATGGCGTTACGCTTGCCAGCCGGGGTGGCGGCCAGGGCGGGCACTTCCGCCAGCACCTTGGCCGGATCGGCATATTGCTGCCAGTCACGACCGCTGACCAGCACCAGATCGGGCTGCATCTCGATGAGGGATTCTGCGGATACCGGCTTGTAGTTGCGCAACTCGGCGACCGGATTGATGCCGCCTGCCAGCGAAATCAGCGCGCTGGCGGTGGTGTCCCCCCCGGCGATGCTGGTGGGCTGCCCCTTGTGCAGCAGCAGGAAGGCGACCTTGAGCGGTTTGTTCTGTTTGGCTTGCGCCGCCAGCTGATCGGTCTGGGCCTGGATCTCTGCCTTCAGGCGATCGCCAGCGGCTTTGTCGCCCAGCAGGCTGGCGAGGGTGTCGATACGCTGGTTGAGGTTAGCGAGGGTCGGCGCGGTATCCAGCACCTCCACCTTGACCCCGGCACGACGCAGCTGATCCAGGGTCGGGGCCGGGCCCATCTCGTCGCTGCCCACCAGTCGGGTGGGGGATAGGCTCAGGATCCCTTCGGCGGCCAGTGCTCGGTGATAACCCACCTTGGGCAACCCTTTTGGCAAGGGGCTGCTGACATCGGTGGCGATCAGGCTCGATTCACCGCCAAGGGCCAGAATGAGTTCTGTGGTGGCGGGGCCGATACTGACGATACGCTCTTTCTGTCCGTCGGCGGCAACGGCAGAGAAGGGAGAGAGTGAACTGCAGAGCAGGGTGATGGCGAGGGCAAGACGACGGCCCATGCTAACCTCCGAAGGGGTGAATGAAACGGGTGTGCCGCCGAGAATATCAAGGCTTTGGAAAAAATGCACTGATAATGATAGCAATTATCAATTGCATTGATTCCAGTGCTTTATTAGAGTAGCCGCCATGATAAACAGCGGGACGACCTGGTCCCGCAGAGGGAGAAAACATGAGCATTGCACAACGCATTCACGCGCTGCTGGAGCAGGATCCCGGCGCTCATCCGTCCACCCTAGCTGCCCAGCTTGCCATCAGCGAATGGGAGGTGGTTCGCCATCTGCCCGCCGAGCTGGTTACCCTGCTGCCCGCCGATCGCGCACAAGGTCTGTTGGAAGATCTGGCCGACTGGGGCCCGGTGACCACCATCGTCGAATCAGAAGGTTCCATCTTCGAGGTAAAAGCCCCCTTCCCGAAAGGCAAGGATGCACGCGGTTACTACAACCTGATGGGCCGCGACGGTGAGCTGCATGGTCACCTCAAGCTCGACAACGTGGCGGGGATTGCGCTGGTCAGCAAGCTGTTCATGGGCAAGGAGGGGCACTCCTTCCAGTTCTTCGGTCACTCCGGCCGCTGCATTTTCAAGGTCTATCTGGGTCGCGACGAGAAACGCCAGCTGCTGGCCGATCAGGTCACCCGTTTCATGGCGCTGCGCCACAACTCTCAAGAGGAAGTCAAAGCATGAGTGAACGTCAGGAGCGTCTGCAAAACCGCCTGCAACCGGAGATCCGCGAGTTTCGCGACAGCTGCCGTACCCTGCAGCTCGCCACCGTCGATGGCGAAGGCAATCCCAACGCCAGCTATGCCCCGTTCGTGCTGCAGGAAGATGGCTACTATGTGCTGATCTCCGAGATCGCCCGCCATGCCCGCAATCTGCAACAGGTACCCCGGGTATCCCTGATGCTGATCGAGGATGAGAGCGGTGCCCGCGAGCTGTTTGCCCGCAAGCGTCTGACCTTCGATGCCGTGGCCGAAGTGGTTGCCCGTGACGACGCTCGCTGGAGCAAGGCGGTGGCGGCGCTGGAGGGGCGTTTTGGCGAGATCATCAAGGGTCTCTCCAACCTCAAGGATTTCAAACTGTTCCGCCTCAAGCCGGAGCAGGGGCTGTTCGTCAAGGGATTCGGTCAGGCGTTCGCGGTCTCCGGTGACGAGCTGGTGGATTTCGTCCATCTGGTGGAAGGGCACAAGCGCATCGACAACGGTGCCGAGCTCACCAGCCCGGCCGATGCGCCGGTCTGACGCTCCCTGTCGACCACGACAGCCGTCATAACAAAACGGGCAGCCACTGGGCTGCCCGTTTTTATTGCGTTATCTCATCCGGCCTGATCAATCCTGCCAGCTGGCCTTGTTGGGAAAAGCGCGACGATCGGCATCGGTGGCCGTTTCGTTGCACTCTCCCCGCACCTTCCAGGAGGTCTGGCTCAGCACTATGTAGCCCTGGCGGCAATACTGCTTGGTCGTCAGGGTCTCGGTCAGAAGGTTCTCCTGCAAGGCTTCCCGCTGTTCCAGCACTCGTTGACTCTGGGCCGCCGAGAGGCCGCGCGGCAAGGTGTCGTTGGGCGCGGCTTCAAAGGTGAACCGCTTGCTCCCCTCCTCGTTGATGTGGGTCAGAAACAACGGTTCCGGCCCGTCATACTTCTGTCCGGGCAAGCTGGAGCAGGCCGACAGCAGGGGAACAATCAACAACAGGGTGGCAGACAACAGGCGCACGACAGACTCCAGTGAGAAACGAGGCGAGGTTCGCAGATTAGCACGGCTGCAGGGCGGGTGTTACTGCCAGCAGCTCGTCGGTGGTGAGCAGGGTGACACTGCGCCCCTCCGGCAGGCTGAGGTGGCGCCACATCCAGTGATGGTGCTCGGTGATCTGGGCCGCGCTCAGGTGGGGGCGATCGGCGGTGGTGTGACCATCGCTCAACACCAGCACCTCGTACCCATGGGAGGCGGCACTGCGCACCGTGGTATCGACGCAAAAATCGGTGGCGCAGCCACAGAGAATGAGTCGATCGACCGGCTGCTCGGCCAGCAGGAAGGCAAGCTCGGTATCGAGAAAGCTGTCACAGGCCGTTTTGCGCACCCGGCTCTCTCCCTTGGCCGGTTGCAGCGCACTGTGAAGCTGCCAACCCGGGGTGCCCGGTTCCAGTTCGGTACCGGGGGGCGAGTCATGCTGGATATAGATGACCCGTCCCTGTTGCTGCCTGACATGGGCCGCAGCCCGATTGATATTGGCCAGCACCTGCTCCTGGCGGTAACGGGGCTCGTTGAACAAGCCTTGCTGCACATCGATGATCAGTAACACATCCATATTTTACCCGCCGTTTCCTGGAAGATTAGGGTTGCAGCCACTGGCTGCAGTCACGACTGCGGGATTGATGCAGCGCGCCCATATCTTGCTTCATCTCGTCACTGTTTTGCCAGCGCTTAGGCAGCGGCATGATGGTTACCTGCACATCGGCTGCGGGATCTGCAACAGAGGTCTCATCTGTGCGGGGCACGACCAGCGCCACCTTGAGGGCAGGATTGCGGCTGGCGATGCGACTGGCGAGCCCAAGCCCCCCCTCGACGTGGAAATTGCCGGCGATATGCATGATCTGCTGGCCCGGGTGCTTGGCGAGATAATCCACCATGCTCTCGGCCATGGTGTCATCCCAGCTGGTCTGGGCGGCGAAGCGGCGGGCGTTGCTGTCGGCATCGCCGTGGTGCATGGAGGCCATAAATTTCTGGCGGTAGGGGTCATCCCCCAGCGTCAGCTGGCGGGCCAGCTGGTTGCGACGTGTGGCTGGCAGTTTGTCGAGCCACTCAGCCCCCTCCTGACCGACACAGATCACCAGGGGCTTGGGGGCGTTGGCGGCGATCACCGGCATCTGGTGAGCCTTGGCAAACTCCACCAGCGGGCGGTAGTCGCTAGGATAGTTGGGCCAGGCGTTGCCTTCGCGGATCAAGGCCGCTTCACCAATCTGGTTCGCCAGATAGGCATCCAGCGTTTTCTGATCGGCGCGGCTGAACTGCTCCATGGAGAGGGCCAATGGCCGCCCGTGCTGCTGACCTGCGGTGTAGAGCCCGCTCAACAGGCGCGATTGCAACAGATGCACGGCGGGATGGCTGTGCAGCTCACCCACCAGAATGATGTCGGCGTCGGCAATGCGCGCGATCGCCTGCTCCAGCGTCAGGTCTGCGTCTCCCTCGCTGCTTAGCCGGTAGTCATAGAGCGTCTGCAACTGTGATGACTGGGTCGGTTGGATGGGGGTGGCACAGGCTGCCAGCAGCAGCGGCAGGGCGAGCAGAGGAAGTCGTCTAATCATGGGATCTCACGGCTGATATGCCCGGATGCCGTTGCATCTCGGGGGGCTAATAGAGAATAAGGGCAACACAGGGCGACAGTGTAAAACCAATTTGGTTCAAAACAAATGAGAATGATTTCGTTTCTTGTTGATCTTTGTCGAGAGCCGGGTAATATGCGGCCTGTTTGATAACAGTTCTCAATAAGGATTCGCTGTGACCCATCATAACGCACTCTCTCTGGTTGCCCTCGCCGTGGCGGCCGGTCTCTCTTCCCAGGTCTTTGCTGCCACCCAGAAGGCGGATGAAGTCGTGGTCGTCAGCGGCTCACGGATGGAGCAAAAACTGGAAGATGTCTCCGGCCCCATCTCGGTGATCACCGCCAAGCAGATTGAAGAGCAGGTCGTCACCAACGTCGCCGACCTGTTCCGCTATGAACCCGGTGTGACTGTGCTCGGCGGTCAGGGGGATGCGCAGACCTTTATCATCCGCGGCATGGGTGAAAACCGGGTCAAGGTGGTGCGCGACGGTGTGCGCCAGAACGATGCCTACAGCAAGGGCGGGGTTGGCCAGAGCTACTTTGATACCGATATGATCAAGCAGATAGAAGTGGCCAAGGGGCCCGCTTCTGCCGCCTACGGCTCCGATGCGCTGGGTGGCGTGATTGCCATCACCACCAAGGATGCCAGCGATTTCCTCAAGGGCAAGGATAGTTATCTGGACGTGACCAGCGGTTACGCCTCCAGCAGCCACCAGAAGATGGCGGGCTTTACCGGCGCCTTGCGCACTGGTGAAGTGGAGAACCTGCTGCGCTACACCTGGCGCGATGGCGGTGTGACCCAGAATTTCGACTCCACCAAGAACGACTTCGATATCGGTACCCACGCCCTGCTGCTCAAGAGCAAGTGGAACCTCTCCGATGAGCAGTTCCTCAAGCTGACCGTTGACTACCTGACCGATGGCGAGGAGCCGGATGCGGTCAAGCTCAACAAGGTCGGTACCGGCACTGCCCGTGTCTTTGATCAGCCCATCACCGACAAGCAGACCGACAACCTCTCAGTGGTGCTGGATCACGGCATCGCGCTGAATCAAGGCTGGGCCGATCGGATGGATAGCAAGGTCTATTTCGCCCGCACCAAGCAGACGCTGGATCAGTACGCCTCATCCAAGTATCCAGTCAGCCCCGGCAACCCCTATGTGACCAAAAACTCGCTGGATCACAACGTGTTCGATCAGAAGAACATCGGCGCCCAGCTGCAGTTCCACAAGGCGGTCGCCAACCACCGCCTGGCCTGGGGGGCTGAATACGAGCACACCGATAACGAACGTACCCGTTACAAGGGGCCGACGACTCCCGGTGATTTTGTCGGCTACAACGAGCTGAGTTTCCCGGCTACCACCAGCGAGCGCAGTGCCCTGTGGGCCTTTGACGAGATCAAGTTTGGCGAGCGCTGGGTGCTGACCCCGGGTGCCCGTTATGACTACTACCGGATGACCCCGGACAACGATCCGGCCTACACAGGCGACAAGCTGCACAAGTTCTCCGAAGGGGAGTTGTCACCCAAGCTGGGTCTGGTGTTCAAGGCCCACGAGGCGGCCAACCTGTTCGCCCAGTACAGCCACGGTTTCAAGGCCCCCATGTATGACAGCGCCTTCTCCACCCTGAACCATCAGGCTTACGGCTATCGCATCGAGCCCAACCCGAACCTCAATCCGGAGAGCAGCGACGGCATCGATCTTGGCGTACGTGGCAGCAGCAACGGCTTCAGCTATGAAGTAGCCAGCTTCTACAACAAGTTTGAAGACTTCATCGAGATGGTGGAAGTGGGCAAAGAGGGGCGCACCGCCGTCTACCAGTACCAGAACCTGAGCAAGGCGACCACCAAAGGGGTCGAAGCCAAGGCGGATTACTGGCTCAACGACATCGTCAATGTCTGGGGCAACCTTGCTTACATCGAAGGCAAGGATGGGGATGGCAACTACATCAACAGCCTGAGCCCGCTCAACGGCTCGGTCGGTGTGCGTCTGGAACAGTCCCAATGGAACTTCAACACCGCGCTGCGCTTTGCTGACGACATGGACAAAGTCCGTAAAGACAGCAAAGGCAACGATTACGTGAAGAGCGCCGGTTGGGGTGTGGTGGATATGTACGCCCAGTTCAACCCGATGAGCGATCTGCAGCTCAACGTCGGGGTCTTCAACCTGTTTGACAAGGAGTACACCAGCTACGAGCGCATCGCCGGTCGTGCCGAGGGCTCCGATAACAGCATGATGACCGAACCGGGCCGCAACCTGAGTGCACGGGTCAAATACGTATTCTAAAGAGCAAACAACAGACGCAGATGATCAAAGGGGCTTCGGCCCCTTTTTTGTCGCCGCCATGTTGTGACGATGGAGCAGAGCAAATGTTTGCCTAAAAAAGAAACCCGCCGTGGGCGGGTGGAAGGATTGCAACACTAACCAGGAGGAGGTGTTACCAGGTAGACCCCACCTCTTCGGTAATAGTTCAATTTTATTGAATTTTTTTCGTTTTCTGCGCAGAGTTTCCATCGGGATCTGCGGGGGAGGATGGGTTATCATTCTGCTCCCGTCATCCGGTTGCAGAGGATCTATGCCCGCGTTTTCCTGGTTAGCGCTCTTTTTCGGCGCCTTCTATTTTGTCTACGGTGCTTACTTGCCGTTTTGGTCGCTCTGGCTGGAGGGGGTGGGCGTCAGCGCCGAGATGATCGGTCTCCTGCTGGGGGCGGGGATGGCGATCCGTTTTGCCGGCAACCTGATGGTGATGGGGCAGATCAAGGGGGCAGGGCATCTGCTGCCAGTTACCCGCTTGCTCTCCCTGCTCAGTCTACTGGCGTTTCTCGGCTTCTACCTCAGTCATAACCTCTGGTGGCTGGTGGGCTTGACTCTGCTGGCGAACTTTATCTATCCGACCCTGATGCCGGTGGGTGAGGCGCTGGCGACCCGCATCGTGGTGCAGGCTCACCTCGATTACGGCAAGGTGCGGCTATGCGGTTCCTTTGCCTTTATCGTCGCCTCTACTCTGGTGGGGGCGCTGGTGGGCAACTTCGGTAGTGACTGGATTTTGCACACCATGGTGGCGGGGCTGGTGCTGATGCTGCTGCTCAGCTGGCTGCCGCTCTATCCGGCGCCACAGGATAGTCAGGGCGAGCGCGCCAAGGCGTCCTTGCTGGCAACCCTGCGCAGCGCACCGGTGCGCCGTTTCCTGCTGCTGACCGCGCTGCTGCAGGGGAGCCACGCCGCTTATTACGGTTTCAGCGCAATCTACTGGAAGGCGCAAGGATATAGCGGCACCATCATCGGCTATCTCTGGGCGCTCGGAGTGGTGGCGGAGATCTGTATGTTTGCCGCCGACAAGCGTTTTTTGCAGCGCTTTGGCGCCCAGAGTCTCTTTATCGCCGGTGCCATCGGTTGTGTGGTGCGCTGGGTATTGCTGGGTGCCTCGACCGAGCTATGGGTGTTGGTGCTGGGGCAACTGCTCCACGCGGTGACGTTCGGCATGAGTCATCTCGGGGCGGTGCGTTTTATGACCCGTCAGCTACCGGCCGAGCAGTTGATCCCGACCCAGGCGCTCTATGCGGCCCTTGGCCTCGGCATGACGGTGGCGGCCCTGATGGCTGTCTGCGGCGTGCTGTTCGAGCCACTTGGCGGCGGCATCTTCTTCCTGATGGTGCTGGTGGTGTTGCCGGTGTTCTTCCTGCGGCTGCGCCCCTTTGCGCCCTCTGCGCAGGAGAGGGCTCCAGCTTGATATTTGTCTATTTGAATCATCACCTAACAAAAGGGAGAGCCACGGCTCTCCCTTTTTCGTTGCTGCGGTTTGCGGCGTTACTGCTGCTCGCCAAGATAGAGGCGGCTGAGACGGCGCCAGGTGTTCGAGCCGATGGTGCCGGCAAGTAGTTCATTGGAGGCGGCATCAAAGCGACCATCCAGCAGCCAGCCCAGTTGGGGCAGCAGTTGGGCCAGCGTCACGTCATTGTGTTGCAGCTCCCGCTCCAGCGCTTCCCAGAAGGCGCTCCCCTTGACGTAAAAGAGCGGGTAGTAGGAGCGATCGCCAGCCATCACCTCGCGGGCCGCCCGATAGAGACCACTCTCGCTATGGGGCAGCTGTTTGCCCCGCTCGGCCAGCTCGTTGACCGCCGTGACTTGATGCAGCCGAAAGCGGCGCAGCGCCTTGATGGCGAGGTACTCGGCGAGGCTCTCGTTGACCCAGGTGGGTTGTGGAGCAGAGTGGCGAGCGCTCAGGATATGCACCGCCTCGTGGGCCGAGGTGCGCAGCAGGCGCAAGGGGGCCTGTGGCGTCGGTTTGCCAGCCTCGGTGGGGTAGTTGGCGACAAACACCTGATCTCCGGCGGCGCCGCCGAGAGAGCGGGTCGCCACATCCCGTCCCAGCCACACCAGTTGCCACGGGTGAGTGGGTGGATCCACATCGAGCTGGAAGGCCAGATAGTCGATGATCTCATTCAGTTGCTGCTGCAAGGCCGGCAGATCGAGCTGATTGGCGGTCTCGTCATGGCTCAGCACCAGCCGCGGATCCGGCTTGGTGACGGGCACAGTTTGCAGACCAAATGGCAAGATCAGCGGTGGCTGGTTGACATCCGGTAACGGTTGGCAGCTGCCATCCGGCAGACATACCTTCCCTTGGCGGCTCCCCTGCTGGCGCACAAAGTTACCCCATTCGGTCAATAGCCACTGGTTGGGAGCGAACAGAAGCGACTGTTGGGCCGAGGCATCCGCACCCACTGTCGGAGCCGGTGTGAGCGTGATCTGCCAGCCAACCTCTTTGCAGGAGAAGGGCTGGTTGAGGGCAACCGGCTGGTTGTCTGCAAGGCAGACCAGCGCGGGGGAAACCGGCGTGGCACTGCCCGGCAACTGACGAGCGGGGAGCAGGGTAAAAGGGGGCTTGCCCTGCATGGTGAGGCGCACTTGCAGCACATTGGCGCTGGCGCCCCGCTCGATAAGATAGCGGGGGCCGCTCGCGTCATTGCCAGCGCAGGCCCACAGCGGCAGCAGCCACAGGGCAAACAGGGTGATATGACGACTCATAAGGGGTTAGTGCTCCTGCTCGTAGCCCAGCAGATCGCCGGGCTGGCAATTGAGTTCACGGCAGATGGCCTCCAGAGTGGAGAAGCGCACCGCCTTGGCGTGGCCATTCTTGAGGATCGAGAGATTGGCCTCGGTGATGTCGATGCGCTGGGCCAGCTCGCGGGCGGTCATTTTGCGCTCGGCCAGCAGGGCATCGAGGCGGATGATAATGGGCATAGGATCCTCACACCGTCAGTTGCTGTTCATCGGCCAGCAGTTTGGCCTCGCGCATGACCAGTGCCAGCGCCGAGACGATCAATCCGGCCAGCAGCAACTGAAAGTTTGAGGAGCTGATATTGATGGTGCCGTGCAGTTCAGGGCCTTGCAGAGTGAGCGCTATATCCAGCAGTGGCGTGGTGATGATCTCGGCGATGAAACTGGCACACAGCAGCAGTCCGATCATTTTGTAACGACGGATCTGGTCGAAGGTGAACAGCATGGCGCATCGATAGCCACGAAACAGCTGGAGCAGTTGCCACAGGATGAGCATGAAAACTACATCAGGCAGCAGCATGACCAAGGTCGCCAGCAGGCGGGTACCCATATTGAGGGGGTAGTCGGCAATCGAGGGGGCCGTAGTGGTCACTACTGGTGAGGGCATGTTCAGTGGGACATTACTGAGTGTGGAACCGTCATTCACTGCCAGGGCATCGACCAGCTCCTGATGCAGATAGTCGTTGCCACCCAACAGGTGTGACCAGGCTCCCATGACGGTCATAAGTGGGGTGGCCACCAGTGCAAATAGCAGAACCCACTCGATTAGGCCGCTCATTCGTTCGAGCTTGTTGTGTTTCATCGTTTATCTCCAGATGGAATGTGACAGAAAGATTAGGGCTATGAACGGTGCTGCCAGCAGGGTCAGCAGCAGGCACCATTCGATAAGGTCGCTGATGTGTCCGAGCGTATGGTGTTTCATCGTTTCACCTCTTGCTTGAAAGAGAAAAAAGATGGAGCGTGCGCGCATGAAATTATTGTTTATCAATAAACAGACGCTAGTGTTTATCGTTTTGCGATATAGAGTCAAGGCTAAACTTATTGAAAAACGATAATTTCAATCTGTCCGAAGGGGATGACTTTTGGCAGCAGCCTCTCTAGACTGGCGAGGTTGTATACAAAAACTCAACATGGACAAGGAGTTATCGATGCACCAGGGATGGCTGCTGATCGGATTGTCGCTCACCTATCTGGGGCTGCTGTTTCTGATCGCCTTCGTGGCAGACAAGCACAAACGGCACCGTCTCAAGGGGCAACCGCTGCTCTACAGCCTGTCGCTGGCAGTCTATTGCACCTCCTGGACCTTCTTCGGCACCGTGGGGCAGGCGAGTGAATCGCCCTGGTCGCCGGTGCCCATCTACCTTGGCCCCATGCTGGTCTTCCTTTTTGGCTGGCGGCTGCTGGCCCGCCTTATTCTGGTGGCCAAGCGCGAGCACATCACCTCCATCGCCGACTTTATCGCCGCCCGTTACGGCAAATCCCAGCGGCTCGCCATGGTGATCGCCCTCATCGCCATCATGGGGATCCTCCCTTATCTGGTGTTGCAGCTCAAAGCCATCGTCACCGGGCTGGATCTGCTGATGGTCAACAGCGGCGGCATCAGCCCGACCAGCAATACCAGCGAGCTGGCGCTCGGGGTCACTCTGCTGCTGGCGCTGTTCAGCATCCTGTTTGGCACCCGCCATCTCGATGCCACCGAGCACCACAGGGGGATGGTGGTGGCCATTGCTTTCGAGTCGGTGGTCAAGTTGCTGGCCTTTATCGCGGTGGGGGGCTTTGCCCTCTGGCTGATCCTGAGCAAACCGGGCGAGGCTCACGAACAGGTGACCCGCGACTTTTTTGCGCAGGTGGTGGCGGTGAGCCCCGGTAACCTGCTGGAGCTTGCCATCTATACGGTGCTGGCGATGTGCGCCGTTATCTGCCTGCCGCGCCAGTTTCATGTGACTGTGGTGGAGAACAATCAGGGGCAGGATCTGCACTGGGCGCGCTGGATCTTCCCGCTCTACCTGTTCGTGATGGGGCTCTTTATCTGGCCGCTGGCACTGGCGGGCAAACAGTGGGTGGGGGCTGACATGGCCTCCGACACCTATGTGATCAGCCTGCCGATGGCCCTCGGTTTCGATGGCATGGCGATGCTGGCGTTTCTCGGCGGCACCTCGGCGGCCACCGGCATGGTGATCGTCTGCACCATCGCACTGGCGATCATGGTGAGCAATGATCTGGTGCTGCCGGTGCTGCTGCGCCGCTTCTGGCGGCAGGGGCGTGACGAGCGGCTGGTGCGGCTGCTGTTGCAGGTGCGCCGTGGCGCCATCCTGCTGATCTTGCTGGCGGCCTGGGGGCTTTACCTCTGGCTCGGCGATCTCACCAGCTTGTCGCGCATCGGTTACCTCTCCTTTGGCGCGGTGGCCCAGTTTGCGCCGGCCCTGCTGCTCGGCCTCTACTGGCGTCACGGCAATCGCAAGGGGGTCTATCTTGGGTTGAGCCTCGGGGTGAGCCTCTGGTTCGTGACCCTGCTGGTGGAGAGCGGGCTGCTGGCCGGTTCACCGCTGGCTGAACTGTTGGCGCCGCCGGACTGGCCCGCGTTTCGCGAGCTGAGTCTCGGGGCCTGGTGCATCTTCCTGAGCCTGCTCTTCAACCTGCTCGGCTATGTGGCAGGCTCGCTTCTGTCGCGCCCTGCGGTGAGCGAGCGGCTGCAGGCGGCCAACTTTGTCGGCAAGCCGAGCCGCGATACCGCCGCCCTCTATCAGGCGCGGGTCTCGGTCAAGGAGCTGGAGATGCTGGCGGCTCGTTTTGTCGGCTCAAGCCGGGTCAAGCGCGCCTTTGGTCGCTTCGCCGGTGAGCGGGGCGGCACCCTGGCGCCCCAGATGCAGGCCTCGGCCGAGCTGATTGCCCACACCGAACGGCTGCTGGCGGGGGTGTTTGGCACCTCGTCGGCACGGCTGGTGCTTGCCTCTGCCCTGCAGGGGCGCAACATGCAGCTCGAGGAGATCGCCACCATAGTCGATGAGGCCTCCGACGTGTTTCGCTTCAACCGAGGCTTGTTGCAGGGGGCGATCGAGCATATCGGGCAGGGGATCTCGGTGGTGGATAGGGAGCTTCGGCTGGTGGCCTGGAACCGCCGCTACATCGAGCTGTTCCACTATCCGCCGGGGCTTATTCAGGCTGGGCGCCCCATTGAAGAGATCATCCGCTACAACGCCCAGCAGGGGCTCTGTGGCCCCGGCGATATCGAGGATCACGTGGCGCGGCGGGTCGCCTTTATGAAACGCGGCAGCGCCCATATCTCGGCGCGGGAGCGCCCGGACGGGCGGGTGATCGAGATGCAGGGCAACCCCATGCCCGCCGGTGGTTTCGTCATGACCTTTACCGACATCACCCCGTTTCGTGATGCGGAGCGGGTGCTGCGCGAAGCGAACGAACATCTGGAGGCGCGGGTGGCCGAGCGTACCTGTGAGCTCTCCGAACTCAACCGCCAACTATTGCTGGTGAACCAGCAGGTGGAGCGGGCCAATCAATCCAAGAGCCGTTTTCTGGCGGCGGTCAGCCACGATCTGACCCAGCCCCTCAATGCGGCCAAGCTGTTTACCTCCTCCCTGCTGGAGATGTTGCCCGATGCTGGCGAGCAGGCCCGCATCGCCCGCCATATCGACGATGCGCTGGGGGCGACCGAGGATCTCATCACCGATCTGCTCGATATCTCGCGGCTCGAAGCGGGCAAGTTCAAGGCCAAGAAGCTCGACTTTGCCCTGCGCGATCTGCTCGACAACCTCAAGGCTGAGTTTGGCGTGTTGGCGCAGGCGGGGGGGATCCACTTCTCGGTGGTGGAGAGCAAGCATGCGGTACACAGCGATGTGCGGCTGCTGCGTCGGGTGCTGCAGAACTTCCTCACCAATGCGTTTCGCTACAACCCGGGTGGCCGGGTGCTGCTCGGTTGTCGCCGGATGGGGGAGAAGATCCGCATCGAGGTATGGGACAACGGCCCCGGCATCCCGCAGGACAAGCAGGAGGCTATTTTTGACGAGTTCTCCCGCCTCGATCACTCCCGCACCGCCAAGGAGCAGGGGCTGGGTCTGGGGCTCGCCATCGCCCGTGGCATCTCGCAGGTGCTCGGTCATCAGCTCACATTGCAGAGCTGGCCGGGCAAGGGATCGGTCTTTGCGGTGACCCTCAATCTGGCGACCCGGCCGGTCACGGCCCATCAGCTGGCGGCGCCGGTGGCGCGCGACAGCCAACTGGAAGGGGTGGCCGTGCTCTGCATCGACAACGAGCGGGACATTCTGACCGCCATGAGCACCCTGCTTTGCCGTTGGGGCTGCGAGGTGCGCTGCGCCGTCGATCTGGCCGAAGCCGAGGCGCTGGTGACAGAAGGGTTTGTGCCGCGGCTGGTGCTCTCCGACTACCACCTCGATGATGGCAAGACCGGGTTGGAGGCGCTCGCTGTCCTGCAACAGGTGTGTGGCGACGAGCTGGGAGGCATCATCATCAGTGCCGATCGCAAGAGCGAGTTGCAGGCGCAGATCCGCGATCGGGGGTATGGCTATATCAGCAAACCGGTCAAACCGCTCAAACTGCGGGCCCTGATGAACAGCCTGCTGCTGAGTTAAACAGGGGAGATGTTTCTTATGGCTCCATAAGGGGCTCAATAAAACCGGCTACCTTGTCGCGGATCTTGGGCTGGGCCGCAGGGGTGGGATGAATACCATCGTTCATCATAAGTTCAGGGCGCAGCGCAATATCATCCATGAAGAAGGGCAGCAGGGGCAGATCGTTAGCCTGGGCCAACTCGGGAAAGATCTGTTCGAACTGGCGCAGATAGCGGGCACCGTAGTTGCGGGGCAGCTGGATTTGGGTCAACACCACACGGGTCTGCTGCTCCTTGGCGAGCGCGATCATGCTGGCCAGATTCTGGCGGGTAATGGTCGGTGCGAAGCCGCGCAGGCCATCGTTGCCCCCCAGTTCGATCAGCAGCCAGTCCGGCTTGTGCTCCTTCAGCAGAGCGGGCAGACGGGCCAGCGCCCCTTGTGTCGTTTCACCGCTGATGCTGGCATTGAGCAGGGTGTGTTTGCCCCCCTCCTCCTGCCATTTCTGGTTGAGCAGGGCGGGCCAGCTCTGCTCAACCTGCATCTGATAGCCGGCGCTCAGGCTGTCTCCCAGCACAAGCAGGGTCTGGGCCTGAGCCGACGAGAGCAGGCTGCCAAGGCCAACCAACAAGACAAACAGAATACGCACCATCAATTCAACTCCCGCTATGGATTGTCATCAAGGGATTGGAACAAAGGATACAGAGCATGAGTTCAACCCCCATTATTGTCGTCAAGGGCCTCGGCAAATCGGTTCGCCTCGGCCAGGAAAGCCTCACCATCCTTGAAGGGATCGATCTGCAAGTCAATAGCGGCGAGACGGTGGCTCTGGTCGGTGCCTCCGGCTCCGGCAAGTCCACCCTGCTGGGATTGCTGGCCGGGCTCGATATGCCGAGTCAGGGGGAGATCGAGATCCTCGGCAAATCTCTCGGTGAGCTGGATGAGGAGGGGCGGGCCCGATTGCGCGCCGAGCAGATCGGCTTTGTGTTCCAGTCGTTCCTGCTGCTCCCGACCATGACGGCGCTGGAGAATGTGATGCTGCCCGCCGAGCTGCGCGGCGAGCGGGATTGCGAACCAAGAGCCCGCGAGCTGCTGGCGGCGGTCGGGCTTGGCGAGCGGTTGCATCATCTGCCGCCACGGCTCTCCGGCGGTGAGCAGCAGCGGGTGGCCATTGCCCGCGCCTTTATGACTCGTCCCAGCCTGCTGTTGGCGGACGAGCCGACCGGCAACCTCGACAGCAAGACCGGCGAGAAGGTGATCGAGCTGCTGTTTGAACTCAATCGCAAGCACGGCACCACGCTAGTGGTAGTGACCCATGACCATCAGCTGGCCGAGCGTTGCCAGCGGCAACTGGTCATGACGGCGGGTCGGCTGGATCGCGAGGTGGCCCATGATGTGGTGTAACGGGGTGAGCTGCGGGTCAGGCGGGAGATGCAAGGGATGATGCAGTGGCGATTGGGATGGCGACTGCTGCGCCGGGAAGGTTTCAGCGGCGAGCTGCGCTGGTTTGTGCTGGCGCTAGCGCTTAGCGTGGCGTGTGTCTTGAGTGTGGCATTGGTGGCGGATCGGCTCGATGCCGGACTCAAGGCGTCGGGCCGCGACTTTATCGGAGCGGATCGGGTGCTGCGCACCGCCGCCGCCCTGCCGGATGGCTGGCTAGCCCGGGCTAAACAGGATGGCTTGGCGGTGCAGACCACCGTCAGCTTCAACAGCATGCTGTTTCACGGCGACGCGCTGCAGCTTGCCTCCATTCGGGCGGTGCCCGATGGTTTTCCCTTCTACGGCAAGCTCACTCTGGAACCTGCCCGTGCCCCGGCCCCCGGCGAGATCTGGCTCTCCGCCCGGGTGATGCAGCTGCTTAAGGCCAAAACGGGGGATGAGCTGGAGGTGGGCAATACGGTGCTCAAGGTGGCAGGCCTGCTTGGCGAGGAGCCGGATCAGGGCTTCAGCCCCTTCCTGCTGGCGCCGCGTGCGCTGATCCACAGTGCCGATATCGAGGCGACCGGTGCTCTGCTCCCCGGCAGCCGCCAGCAGTGGCGCTATCTGTTCAAGGGGCCGCGGGAATCGCTGGCCCGTTACGAACAGTGGCTGCTGCCGCAATTACAGGCCGGACAGAAGTGGATCAAACCGGATGACAGCGAATCCCAAGTGGGTCGCTCGCTGGCCAATGCCGAGCGTTTCTTCCGGCTTGCCTCGTTAAGCGGGGTGTTGCTGGGGGCGTTGGCGATGGGGATTGCTGTGCGCCACTTTGCCGAGCGCCAGACCAATATGGTGGCGCTGCTCAAGACCCTGGGGGCATCTCGTCGCTCGCTCTGGCAACTGATGGGAACCCTGTTGCTGTCGCTGACGCTGATCGGTGCGTTGCTGGGTCTGGTGGCGGGCACAGCCATGCAGTGGATCACCTTGCAACTGCTGGGGGACCTGCTGCCGCCGGATCTGCCACCCCCCTCCTGGCGCCCCTTTGCGCTGGGGGTGGCGGTAGCGCTCTTTATCACCATGCTGCTCGCTTTTGTGCCCTTCTTGCGTCTGCTGAAGGTGCCGCCGCTGCGGGTATTGCGCCGGGAGCTGGAGGCGGGTATTCCCCCCTGGCTGGCCCTGCCGGTCGGCCTGTTCGGGCTGTTTGCGCTGGTCTGGGGCTTTACCGCCGATGTGCGGCTGGCGCTGGGTCTGGTGGGTGGCATGGGCTTGCTGATGGGGCTGCTGGCCCTGCTGGCGGCGCTGATGTTGCGGCTGGGAGTAAAAGTGAGCGGGCCTCATGCCTTGCGGTTGGCGCTCGCCCACCTGTCGCGCGAGCGCAGCAGTGGCCTGTTTCAGCTGGCGGGCTTTGCGCTGGCATTGATGCTCTTTGGCTTGCTCTGGGCGGCCCGGGTCGATCTGCTGGATGAGTTTTCGGCCCGTCTCCCGGTTGATGCGCCCAACCGTTTTCTGGTCAATGTGGCCGAGAACGAGCGGGAGGGGATCCTGAGCGAACTGGCGGCAGCTGGGGCCACCACTTCCGATTTCTATCCCATGGTGCGTGGCCGGCTGACCCATATCGCCGGTGAGGCGGTGGGCGAGGGGGCCAGCAGTGGCCGTGAAGGGGTCGATCGGGAGCTCAACTTCACTACCACAACAACCCTGCCAATCGACAACAAGTTGGTGGCCGGGAAATGGCTCGCTGGGCCCGGCGAGGTGTCGGTGGATAGCGAGCTGGCCAAGCGGCTTGATATCAAGCTGGGGGACATGCTCGCCTTTACCATCGAGGGGCGCAGCTTTGGCGCCAGGGTCACCAGTCTGCGCAGCATCAAGTGGGACAATATGCGCCCCAACTTCTACATGATCTTCTCCGAGGATCTGCTGGCACCCTTCTCCCGTACCTGGCTTGGCAGCTACCGGCTGCCCGAGGCGGGGCGCACTGCCGAGGTGGAGTTGATCCGCCGCCACCCCACGGTGAGTCTTATCGATGTGGATGACCTGATTGCGCGGCTCACTCAGGTATCGGAGCAGGTGAGCCGGGCACTGGCGCTGATGCTGGGGCTGGTGACAGTGGCCGCGCTGCTGGTGCTGCTGACCCAGACCCAAGCCAGCATGGCTCAGCGTCGGCGCGAACTGCTGCTGATGCGCACCCTGGGTGCCAGCAGCGAACTGCTGAAAAAGATGCTGCGTTGGGAGCTGGTGGCCAGTGGTGCGCTGGCGGGGCTCTGCGCCGCCATGGTGGTGGAGCTCTGCTCCTGTGGCCTGCAGTGGTGGTGGTTCGAGGGGCTGTGGCAGTTCCACTGGGCCATCTGGCTTGGCCTGCCGACTCTGGGGGCGCTGTTGGTGACGCTGGCGGGGCAGGGGATGCAGCGCCAGCTGCTGGCTGGCACCCTGAGCGATCGGCTGCGGGGGCTGGGTCAGGGACTGTTGTAATCCGGCCAGCGCGAGCCGATACACACAAGGTGCAATAGCGCAGCCGCAATAAGCAAGCAGCCCGGCCTTGGTCGGGCTGCTTGCTATGCGAGGTGCTGACGAGTGGACGCAGCGAACAGGTGTGAGTTAGCGGGGCTCGCGCAGCAGATTGGCGAGGGCACTCGGCAGCTCGGGATAGCTGAAGTGGAAACCGGCCTGTTGTAGCCGAACTGGTATCACCTTTTGTCCGGTCAGCAGCAGATCTGCCGCCTCCCCCATCACCAGTTGCAACAGCGGCGCCGGGACGAAGAAGAGGTGTGGACGGTGCAGCGTGGTGGCAAGGGTCTGGCTGAACTCCCGGTTGCTGACCGGATGGGGCGCAGTGCCGTTGAAGATGCCGCTGCACTCTTCGTGCTCCAGTATAAACAGGATGGCGCGCACCAGATCCTGCACATGGATCCAGCTCATCATCTGGCTGCCCGACCCCATGGGGCCGCCGAGTCCGAGTCGGTATGGGGGGAGCATTTTGGGTAGCGCTCCCCCATCCATGCCGAGCACCAGCCCGATCCGCACGATACAGACCCGGGTCTGCTTGCTTTGTGCTTCCAGTGCCAGGGTCTCCCACTGTTGGCAGAGTTGGTGGGTGAACTCGTCGTTGGGAGAGCGGCACTGCTCGTCGAGGGTTTCGGTGCCCTGTCTGCCATACCAGCCGATGGCGGAGGCGTTGATCAGCACCTTGGGCGGCGTTGTGGAGAGCTTGATGAGATCAACCAGCTGCTCGGTCAGCAGCCAGCGGCTGTCGCAGAGCAGCTGTTTACGCGATTCGCTCCAGCGTCCGGCGGCGATGGGTTCACCCGCCAGATTGATCACCGCATCCACGTCATTGAGGTCATCGAGCCGGTCAAGGTTATCCAATACCTTGATATCGTGACCGAGCAGGGAGTAGGCGCGGCTCCCCTGCCTGCTCAAGACCACGACCTCGTGATTGACCTTGAGATGGGCAACCAGCTTGCGGCCGATAAAGCCGGTTCCTCCGGTAATCAGAATCTTCATCGTTGCACGCTCCTGCTGCCGTTTGCTCTACTCTAATGGCGTCGTCCTCCTTCAACAAGTGGACGAGTTTGACACGTTTTGTTCATTCGACTGATGTTAACTCTATCCTCTTCTTGCGACATATTGTTGAACAATAGTTTGAATTGATTGATTTTTGTCGGGTGGACATTTGTTGTTCAATCGCTATTATGGCGACCCTTTCGCCTGTCCACCGGGGCTGTCACCCACCATCCGAGCATCAAAGAGGCCGCCATGCCATTTCGTCGTTTGAAACTTCGCCAGCTTTACTCGAGGATTCTGGTGGCACTACTGATGGGGGGCGGGATCCTGCTGCTGGGGGTTGTTGCCGTTATCTGGCAGACAGTGACCGAGATAGAGCATGATTCCGATTCACGCTTGCAGCATGCCCGGATGATGTTTGATCGCTCCATCGGCCATGCCCGGCAAGCGGCCATCAATGTGGAGGGGATGCTTGGTCACCCCTGCAAGGAGGCGGCACAACTGCTGCGCGAACAGGTGGCCACTGTGCCTGATGTCCGCTCTGCCAATCTGGCTATAGGAAATCGTATCTATTGCACCTCGCTCTATGGTGACTACGATGGCCCCTTCAACCCTGACAGTTATGTGGATGGCAGGCTGCAACTGCTGCCAGGCAATGAGGTCACACCGGATCGCCCCCTGATCGTGCTGCGCCACGAAACGGACAAGGGGAGTGTGCTGATCGGTGTGGATGGCTACTACCTGCGCAATACCCTGGAGATCTCCAGCAAGAACTCCCCGATGGCTCTGGTGGTGGGGCAGAGGGCACTGTTTGGCTCAGGTCAGTTCGGGGCGGCGCCCTCTCCGGCAGAAGAGGGTTATATTGCCCTCGCTTCGGCCGATTTCCCCTATCAGGTCGTCACCCGGATCACGGTGCATGATTACTTGAGCCACGCATGGCGCTACTCCAGAGATACCTTGATCCTCTCTCCACTGCTGGCGCTGCTGATTGGATTCGGCACCTTCAGGCTGATGGGGCGTAGCAGCTCACCAGCGGAGGAGCTCAAGCGGGCGTTGATCGAGGAGGAGTTTATCCCCTACCTGCAGCCGGTGGTCTCCGGTGAGGATGAGCAGTGGCGTGGTTGTGAGGTGCTGATGCGCTGGCAGCATCCCAAGCAGGGGATGATCTCGCCGGATCGCTTTATCCCGCTGGCGGAAGATAGCGGCCTGATCGTGCCCATGACCAGCCTGTTGATGGCCGAGGTGCGTGACCACTTCTCCCCTTATGCCCGCAAGCTGCCGGCAAAGTTTCATTTTTGCTTCAATATCAGCGCCAAGCACTTCCAGGATCTCGACCTGTTGGCTGACTGCAAGGCCTTTCTCGACGCGTTTAAGGACAATCCCGTTGATTTGGGGTTGGAGCTGACGGAGCGGGAGCTGCTGGTGGCTGATGAGACAACCGCCCGGATGTTTGCCGAGTTGCGCAAACTGGGCGTGTTGATCGCTATCGATGACTTTGGCACCGGTCACTCCAGTCTCACCTATCTGCAGCAGTTTCAGGTCGATGCAATCAAGATTGACCGTAGCTTTGTAGAGATGATCGGTACGGATGCACTCTCCAGCCATATCGTTGAAAACGTGATTGATCTGGCGAAGCGACTTGAATTGATCCTGATCGCGGAGGGGGTCGAGAAGCAGTCGCAGGCGGACTACCTGCGGGCTCGCCACGTTGACTATCTGCAAGGATATCGCTACGGCCGCCCCATTCCGATGAAGCAGTTTTGCAAGACCCTGTTTGGCTGAACGGGTGAATGGGGAGCATAAAAAAAACCAGCGAGCGCTCGCTGGTTTTTTGTTAATACGGTTTGGCTTGGGCGTTCAGAGCATCCGCTGGAGGGCGCGGGCCAGCCGCTTGACCCCCTCCTCGATGGTCGCCTCATCGACGCAGGAGAAGCTCAGGCGCAGGGTGTTCTTGATTTCGGGGCGTACATAGAAGGGGGCGCCGGGCACGAAGGCTACCTTCTCCTTGATCGCCTCATCAAACAGGGCCATGGCGCTGATGTGGGCTGGCAGAGTCAGCCAGAGGAACATGCCCCCTTCCGGTCTGGTGTAGCTGACGCCGGGCGGGCAGTGACGGGCCAGTGCAGCCTCCATGGCAGCACGCTGGCGACCATAGACCTCCTTGATCTTCTCCAGATGGGCATCCAGTGAATTGTCGGTCAGGAAGCGGTGCAGCACCTGCTGGCTGAAGGCGTTGCTGTGCAGATCGGTGGCCTGCTTGGCGATGGTCACCTTCTTGCGCAGCCACTCCGGCACCAGCATCCAGCCCAGACGGAAGGCGGGCACCACGGTTTTGGAAAACGAGCCGAGCAGCACGGTATTGTTTGGCGCCAGCTTGGCAATGGGGGGCAGATGCTCCCCTTCGAAGCGCAGCTCGCCGTAGGGATCATCTTCCACCATCAACAGCTCGTGGCGCACCAGTCGCTCGGCCAGTGCCTCGCGGTTGGCACGGTTGTAGGAGACACCGCTCGGGTTCTGGAAGTTGGGCACGCCGTAGAGCAGCTTGGCATTGGATCCGCTTGCCAGCAGCGCATCCAGCGCCGCCAGATCCAGACCCTCTTCTTCAAGGGTGATCGGCTTGAAGGTGGGTTGATAGACAGAGAAAGCCTGAATGGCGCCAAGGTAACCCGGCTCTTCGATGATGAGATCCTGACCCTCGTCGATCAGCACCTTGCCCAGCAGATCCAGCGCCTGCTGGGAGCCGCTGGTGATGAGGATGTTGTCCGGATTGACCTGCATGCCGTGGCGGGTCAGATAGCGGTCGGCAATATATTGGCGCAGCGGGGCGAAGCCTTCGGTCGCCGCATATTGCAGGGCGGCAGCCCCTTGCTCGCGCAGCACATCCTGACAGGCCTGATCGATCGCCTTGACCGGAAACAGGTGGGGATTGGGCAGGCCACCAGCGAAGGAGATGATCTCCGGATTGGCGGCAACTTTGAGGATTTCACGGATAAAGGAAGGTTCAACCTTCTCGAAGCGCTGGGCAAAAAACGGCTGCATAGACAATTCTCTCGGCATGTGGGCGGTCGCTCCATTCGACCGCCAGGTTATCCGTTTGTATCAGATTTCAGAAATGAGGCAATGATTGTCACAAAAATCGCCAAAAAAGGCAGGTTTGGCACCTGCCCGAATTTTACCTGCCCGTGTGGCTCCCATGAATTGAAATGAGTTAGGGCGATCTTGTTTTGTGGACAAGCAACTGACCTTACAAACCCGGTTCCTTGAGGAAGCGGATCATCAGGTCGGTGTTGGCGCCAAGTTGGCTTTCTACTCTGCCAGGGAATAGTTCCGCCATCTTGTCGAGGCGGTCGTACTGGGTGTGCCAGATTTTTCCCCACTGGGTTTCGCTGTCACGATCGCAGGCGCTCTTGGTGGTGGCGTCATAGCAGTCCCACAGCGCTGGATTGGTGCTTTGGGAGTAGCCGTCATAGCCATCAGCGCCGTTGATGGTGAAGTTGGTCGCTTCAACGTAGGCGATCGGCACCCCCAGGCAGGCAAAGGGAGCGTGATCTGACCAGCTGCCAGTCTCCCCTTCCGGATAACCGCTGTAGCTGGGATGAATGGCAAACGGGGTCGCAGTCTGTTTGGAGAGGGTAAGCAGGCGATCCCGCACCTTGGGATCGAAGCTGTAGCGGCTCGGATCTGTGCAGTTGTATTCGGCGACGTCCGAGTGGGCTGAGTGGACGTAGACGATGTCGCCCCCGGCGATGGTGTCGTAGTTCACCATCGCCAGCAGCTTGGCGACGGCGGTGCTGTCGAGGCTGGCGGCATAGGCTTTGGAGCCGTTGAGACCGTTCTCCTCCGCCCCGAAGAATGCAAAGCGAACCGTGTAGGGCAAGGTTTGTCCTTTAAGCGCCTCAGCCACTGCCAGCAGGGCTGCGACGCCAGCGCCGTTGTCGGTGGCTCCTTCAGAACCTTTCTTGTCGCCCGTACTGTCGTAGTGGGCGCCGATCAGGATCACCTTGTCACTTGTGCCCTTGAGCTCAGCGATCAGGTTTTGGGAGTTTTTACTGGCGCCGCTTTTGGTGTAGGTGAAGGGTTGGCGTTGCACATCGTAGCCCCAACCGGTCAGATGGTCCTGGATCCATGCCGCGGCACGAGTTTCTGCCTCTGTCCCCGTGGGGCGCGCGCCAATCCCTTCTGCGGTTGAGCTCAACTGCACCAGATACTCATAGGCCTGCTCGGCGGCAGCAGGGGTTTGTGAGTCATTTGTTGATGTGTCGCATCCCGCAAGCAAAGTGGTGATGGCAAACGCCAATGCTCTGTATTTCATACTGCAATCCTTTGTTGTGTATGGTTTTATTTGCGCAGGCAGCATGTACTCGACGCGTGACCGATTCTGTGAACGGGTCGGCATTTGTCAACTGTTGTCAATGAAATGGTGAGAGATGAGGGATTTGTTTCGCGAAACACTTGCGCCTTGGGCCTATCTTGGGATAATTCGCTCCCCTGTTTTCGCGGGTTGATGAAATGATGAGCCGCGCGCGGTCCCGCTCGGGATCGGACACAAGATGTATTACCCGGATTGATGAAATAACGAGACCATTATGCCTGTGACCCAAGATGTATTTAACGAAGACGGCAAGTTCATGCGCAAGATCCGCAGCTTTGTCCGTCGCGAAGGCCGCCTGACCAAAGGGCAGGAGAAGGCCCTGGAAGAGCTCTGGCCGGTCATGGGCATCGATTTCGAGCCAAAGCAGCTCGATCTGGTCGCACTGTTTGGCCGTGAAGCACCTGTGGTGCTGGAGATCGGCTTTGGCATGGGCGCCTCTCTGGTGGAGATGGCCAAGAATGCCCCCGAGAAGAACTTCATTGGCATTGAAGTGCACTCCCCTGGCGTGGGCGCCTGTCTGGGTACCGCTCAGGAAGCGGGTGTCACCAATCTGAAGGTGATCTGCCACGATGCGGTCGAGGTGCTGGAGCACATGATCCCGAACGGTTCACTCTCCTGCCTGCAACTCTTCTTCCCGGATCCCTGGCACAAGAGCCGTCACCACAAGCGCCGCATCGTACAGCCTGCGTTTGCCCAGGATATTCGCCAGAAGCTGGCCATCGGTGGCGTGTTCCACATGGCGACCGACTGGGAAAACTATGCAGAGCACATGCTGGAAGTGATGAGCGCCGCCGAGGGTTACGAGAACACCTCTGCCACCGGCAACTGGGTGCCTCGTCCGGACTGGCGTCCGCTGACCAAATTTGAACAACGTGGCCACCGTCTCGGCCACGGGGTTTGGGATCTGATTTTCAAGCGTGTCAGCTAAGCTGGCACGTCAACACACCTAGCGTATCAACTAACTTGAGGAGCTATCATGGCCAATCGTAGCCGCCGCCTGCGCAAGAAACTGCGCGTCGATGAATTCCAGGAAATGGGTTTCGACATCAGTTTCAACTTCCCGGTCGGCACTGCCGAAGAGACCATCGATGCGGTAGTCGATGCGATGATCGATGAGGTTGTTGAACCCCGTAAACTGGCTTTTGCCGGCTCCGGTCACCTGGCCTGGGAAGGGATGATCTGCACCCAGCAACTGGGCAAGTGTACCGAAGAAGACCGCGCCGCCGTCAAATCCTGGCTGGAAGGCAAGGGGATGGAAGCCGTGGTCGTTACCGAGCTGTTCGATCTCTGGTACGGTGAACCGGCCTGATACAAGGCTGCCGCATCTGGCGCCTTGTTGTGGGTAACTGAAAAATCCCGCCGCTGGCGGGGTTTTTGTCAGTGGGGATGGGATCTCCACCGCTGTTTTAGTCATGGAATCGCTTATTGCTTATGGTGTTGTCATCCGAATTACTGGCCAGCATCCTTGAAGAGGTGCGCCCGTTGCTGGGACAAGGCAAGGTGGCCGACTACATTCCGGCACTGGCTCAGGTACCGGCCGATCGGCTTGGTATCGCAGTCTGTACCGTCGAGGGGGAGCTGTTCACCGCCGGTGACGCTTTCGAACCCTTCTCCATCCAGAGTATTTCCAAGGCCCTGAGCCTGACCCTGGCACTCACTCTCTATCAGGAGGAGGAGATCTGGGCCCGGGTGGGCAAGGAGCCCTCCGGCCAGCCCTTCAACTCGCTGGTACAGCTCGAGTTCGAGCAGGGGATACCCCGCAACCCCTTTATCAATGCCGGAGCGCTGGTGGTGAGCGATCTGCTGGAGACCCGCCTCACTGCACCGCGTCAGCGTACTCTGGAGCTGGCTCGCCGCCTTTCCGGCAATCCGGCCATCATGGCGGATCAGGTGGTCGCCCGCTCCGAATATCAGCACTCTGCCCGCAACGCCGCCATCGCCTATCTGATGAAGGCCTATGGCAACTTCGAAAACGAAGTGGACAAGGTGCTGCAAAGCTACTTCAATGCCTGTGCCATTCGCATGAGCTGCGTCGATCTGGCGCGGGCATTCATCTATCTTGCCAACCGTGGTGTGCCACTGGGCGAGAGCGTGCCGCTGCTGCCCGCCCGCACCACCAAACAGGTCAACGCCCTGCTCGCCACCTGCGGCCTCTATGACGAGGCGGGCGATTTTGCCTATCGGGTCGGCATGCCGGGCAAATCGGGGGTCGGCGGCGGTATCATCGCCCTGATCCCGGGCGAGCTCTGCGTCTGTGTCTGGTCGCCCGAGCTCAACAAAGCCGGCAACTCGCTGGCGGGCACGGCGGCGCTGGAGCTGCTGGCCGAGCGGCTGGGTCGCTCCATTTTTTAACCTTGTTCACTATGAATCGAGAAATCACCATGAAACGACATCTTCGCTTCCTGCAGGCCGCGCTGGCGACCTTACTGCTCTGGTGTGCCCTGCCCGCCGTGGCTGGGGAGTTGCCACCGCTTTCGCTGGCCGATGCCAAGGCCAAACAGGCGGTCATCCTGGATACCCGCGCCAGCTACTTCTATCAGGGGTGGCCGATGGAAGGGGAGAAGCAGGGCGGCCATGTGGCGGGTGCCGAGAACCTCTCTGCCGAGTGGAAATACAGCGATGAAGAGTGGCCAAAGGCGCTCGAGATCAAGGGGCTGAAGGCCGATCGTCCGGTTGCCCTCTACGGTGCGTCCCGCGAAGTGGCCGAGGTGGCCCGTTTGCTGCGCAAGCAGGGGATCAAGCAGCTGTTCGAGCTGCAAGGGTGGCAAGCTGCACCGCGCGAGTCGCTGGCACGCTGGCAGCAGCTGGTCTATCCGCGCTGGTTGGCGGATCTGCAAGAGGGCAAGCCAGTTGCCGCGGCGCCCAAGGGCGACTGGAAGCTGTTTGAAGTGGATTGGGGTTCACCCAAGGCCTACCTCATCAGCCACATCCCGGGGGCAGGTTATATCGATACCAACAGCCTCGAGGAGGAGCCGCTGTGGAACAAGGTCTCTGACGAAGCGCTCAAGAAGCTGCTGCTGGATAACGGCATCCGTCACGACACCACCGTCATCCTCTATGGTCGCAACACCATGGCGGCTGCCCGTGCCGCGCATCTGATGATGTATGCGGGGGTGGAAGATGTGCGCCTGCTGGACGGTGGTCTGGATGCCTGGTTTATCCAGCACCTGCGTACCGAAACGGGTTTGCCCAACAAATATGAGCCGGTGAAGGAGTTTGGCGTGGCCATTCCCGCTCACCCCGAGTACTACACCACGTTAAGTCAGGCAAAAGAGCTGCTCAAGCAGCCCGATAGCGCACTGGTCAGCGTGCGTACCTGGGACGAGTTTGTCGGCAACACCTCAGGTTACAGCTACATCAAGCCGAAGGGCGATATTCCGGGGGCCAAGTGGGGTCACGGTGGGGTGGATGCCAACAGCATGAGCGACTTCCACAACCCGGACGGCACCATGAAGCCGGCCCGCGAGATCCTCGCCATGTGGGAGCAGTGGAATATCGAGCCAACTCAGCAGGCCGCATTCTACTGCGGTACCGGCTGGCGCGCCTCCGAGGCCTTCTTCTACGCCTGGCTGATGGACTGGAAACGGATCAGCGTCTACGACGGCGGTTGGTATGAGTGGAGTTCCGATCCCAAGAACCCGACCGTGACCGGTGAGCGCCAGCCCGCCAAGTCATGATTGCGCTCTTGCGCTTCAAAGAAGAGGCCGGACAGATGTCCGGCCTTTTTGTATCCGCTCGGGCCTGCGCCAGCCTGCCACTACACTTTGCTGGTGGCTATCAGGTCGATGGAAGGAGTGACTGATGAGACGGATATGGACAGGCCTGCTGGTGGCAGGCGTACTGACACAGGGGGTAATGGCTGCCGAACGGGCTCGTTATCTGGTGCAACTCAAGCCGGGGGCGGAGGCCGCTGTGCTGGCCCAAAGCAAAGGGATGGGGGGCGAGCTGGCCCTGCAACTGCCCGAGCAGCATGCGCTGGCGCTCTGGTTGCCAGCTGCTGCAGCGACAGCGCTGGCGCGCAACCCCAACGTGCTGTGGGTGGAGCCGGATGCCAAGCGTTATGCCAGTGCCGAGACCCTGCCTTATGGCATTCCCATGGTACAGGCGCCACAACTGAGCGATGGTATGGCCGGAGAGGTGCTGGTGTGTATCATTGACTCTGGCTATAGCGGCAATCACCCGGATCTGCCCCATGGGGCGCAGGTGCAGGGTAGTGACAACGCAGGTACAGGCAGCTGGAGCAGTGACGAAAACGGTCACGGCACCCACGTGGCAGGCACCATAGCCGCCATTGGGGGGAACGACATGGGCGTGGTCGGTGTCTTGCCGAATCAGAGTGTCCCGCTGCACATCATCAAGGTGTTTGGCGCCAACGGCTGGGCCTATACCTCCAACCTGGTGGGGGCTCTCAATGCCTGCAAGCAGGGGATGAGCAGTCGTGGCTTTACTCGCATGGTCATCAACATGAGCCTAGGGGGCAATGTGCCCAGCAAGACGGAAGAGCAGGCGTTCAATCAGGCTTACAGCCAGAATGTGTTGAGTGTGGCGGCGGCGGGCAATGCGGGCAACACCAGCAAGTCCTATCCCGCCTCTTACAGCAGTGTGGTGAGCGTGGCTGCTATCGATGGCAGCAAGCAGTTGGCTTATTTCTCGCAACGCAACGATCAGGTGGAGCTGGCGGCCCCCGGTGTTGCTGTGCTGTCGACCGTGCCGAGTGGTTACGCCAGCTACAGCGGTACCTCGATGGCGACCCCTCATGTGGTCGGGGTCGCCACCCTGGCCTGGTCACAGCGGCTGGAGTGCAGCAATGATCAACTGCGCCAGACCCTGCGCAGCAGCGCCCAGGATCTGGGGGCTGTCGGACGGGACAACAGCTATGGCTATGGTCTGGTGCAGGCCAGAGCCGCGGCAGATCGGCTGGCACTTGGCTGTGGTTCCGGTACCGGTAGCAGTGGCAAACCGGGTGGTCGCAAGTAACTGATTTTTGATGGTGATCTCACTTTATTGTGCAAGTTTCCGACTGCCTGCCGGATTGGAGTAGGCTGGATATGACACCCTCGTGGTGAGGGTGAAAGGAGAAGAGTGCGCCTATGAAAAAACTGATGATGATCCTGGTGTGCGCCCTGGGGCTGGTAGCATGCAGCTCCCAATACATCATGAGCACCAAGGATGGCAAGATGATCACCACAGAGAGCAAGCCCAAGCTGGACGAGAGTACCGGTATGTATCGCTATTACGATCATGAAGGGCGTGAGGTGATGATCAATAAAGAAGATGTGACCCAGATCATGGAGCGTTGAGCGCTCATATGCAGTCAGGGCCGCAATATGCGGCCCTTCACATTTTTACCGGCAAATTCCTCCATTTTCTCCAGGCAATCGCCCCTCTTTCGCCGCAAATGCGCGTTCGGGTACAGCTTCCGTTATGGTTCGGTCCGTATTATTGCACTCCGTTTTTTATTGGAGGTGTTATGTCCCTGATGTCTATCTGGAATTCCCGTTTTTCCGCGCGCACCCTGCTGGGTGGTGTCTTGCTGGTGGTGGCGTCAGCCAGCCATGCTGGCGATGATCAGTTCACGCTGGGGCGGACTATTTTGCTGGGGGCCGGTGATCATGGTGCGACAATTCCTTTGGTGATTTGCCGTCAGACCAAATATATCAAGGTGAAGGCGGAACGTGATTTGACCCTGGATCGGGTGGTGGTGACCTATGGTGGTGATCGTACCAAAACCATTCGCTTCGATCGGGAGATGAGCAGTGATAAAGAGACCGAGTGGAAATCACTGGGTTCGCGTCGTTGTGTGAAAAAGATCGAAGTGTACGGTAATTCAGAGCGCAGCAAAGCGGGCGTAAAAGTATTCGGCCGTAAATAATCGATGCATTTTGTCTGCGCAAACAGATGAGCTAAAAATAATGGCGAGCCGTGGCTCGCCATTATTTTTTATGGTCGGCTTTGCTATTTTTTCGGCCGAAATGGCTTGATGACAGTTTCATCGCACTCAAGATACGGCCCTTCCATCAAATCGATGCAGTAGGGGATGGCGGGGAATACTGCATCCAGACACTCGCAGATCGATTTGGGCTTGCCCGGCAGATTGACGATCAGGGTATCGTCGCGCAGCCCGGCAGTCTGGCGCGACAGAATGGCGGTCGGCACAAACTTGAGGGATTCGGCCCGCATCAGCTCGCCAAAGCCCGGCATCATTCGATCACACACCGCTTCGGTCGCTTCCGGCGTGACATCCCGCTTGGCCGGGCCGGTGCCGCCTGTGGTGACGATGAGACAACACTGCTCTTCATCCGCCAGCCGGATCAGGGTCGCTTCAATCTGATCCTGTTCATCGGGGATCACCTGATAGACAGGTTCCCACTCCGAGGTCAGATAGGCGTTCAGGGTGTCGATGATGGCCTTGCCGGAGAGGTCTTCATAGATGCCCGCGCTGGCGCGATCGCTGACGGTGACGATACCGATTTTTGCCTTGCTCATGGTCTGCTCTTGAATGTCCGATAAAAGTGGCAATTAAAATAACATAATCAGTGAGATATGTTAAATCGTCGGAAGGAGCTACTGGTCATTTTATGGATGATAAAGAGTCGAATGAAGCAAAATTAATTTATCCCGACTTTTATTGGAAATAAAAAACATAAAAAAGCAGCCTAAAATGTCTAAGTGTTTTGCATGCTCTTTCTTTTTTAAGCAAATGTTTGTTTCTGCATGTTATTTCAATGGATGATTTTCATCATGGTTGCCATTTTAATAACGATTACCTGAGTGGTGTGGTGAGCTCTTTGCCGCTCGGTCGTATATAAAGTTTTATATGGCTGGTTCCTCAAGTTGTAGAGCCAGCAATAGTCGCCAAGGAGGGCATATGGAGTTGCCTGATTTTGACACCCTGAAGGAGTTGGCCGCGAGTGAGCCCTCCCAGCTGGATGCGATTCTGGAGCAGCAGATCGACCAGTTGATGGCCCGAGCGAGCCCCGATCAGCAGCGCCGTCTGCGCGGGTTGCAGTTCAAGATTGATGGTCAGCGCCGTCTGGCGAAAAACAATCTTGATAGCTGTATCCGGATTACCAACATGATGCGGGAATCTTTTTATTTGATGCGCAGCGAAATGAGCCAGTTCAGAGAAGAGGGGGACCCTCCGCCTGAAAGCGATGGCAGTGGTAAAATAATCCATCTGGCTGACTATCGACGTCGCAAATAATCTGCAATAACCCCCTTGGTTGATATTTCAGCCAAATCGGTGAGGCCATAATAAAGGGAATTGCTGGCGACCTGATTGTTATGATTTTTAATGTTAGTCGTAATGTATTTGTGATGTAATTTCTTTTCTCCTTCTTGTAATAACTAATTAGTCAGGTTGTGATAGGGGTGGATGAATAACAGTAAAAGTTAGGCTAATATGGCCGAAATTTTTATTGCTACGACTCGAAGGGATTATGAGAAGTATCACACCAAGACGGGTGTTGTCGCGGGAGCAACAGACAGAGATCACCCGCATTATCGTCAAGGTGGGTCAGATGTTGGCCCAGTTCGGGGCGGAGAGCAGGATCATCGAGCAGACCACGGTGCGGCTGGGGATGGCGCTGGGGCTGGAGAGTGTCGAGATGGCCATCTCTTCCAGTGCCATCGTGCTCACCAGCCTCTATCAGGGGGGCTGTGTTACCACTACCCGGCGGGTGCGCGAACATGGCATCAACATGCAGGTGGTGTGCGAGATCCAGCGGATCTGCATCATGGCGGAGAAAGAGCTGATCGGTGCCCGTGAAGTGCGCCAGCGCCTCGAGGCCATCGTCCCCTTTCACTATCACCCCTGGCTGGTGGTCCCCATGGTGGGGCTCTCATGTGGTGCTTTTAGCCTGCTGTTTGGCGGTGACTGGCCCATCTTCCTGGTGACCTGTTTCTCGTCTGCCGTGGCGATGCGGGTGCGCCAGCTGATGGCCCGCCATCACCATAGCCCGCTCATCAACTTTGCCGCTACCGGCTTTATCGCCACCTTGCTCTCCTCCAGCGCCACCTTCTTTAACTGGGGTGACCAGCCTTATCTCGCCATGGCGGCCAGCGTGCTGCTGCTGGTGCCGGGCTTTCCGCTGATCAATGCGGTCTCAGACATGGTGAAGGGCTACTTCAACATGGGGCTGGCCCGTTGGGGGACCGCGACCCTGCTGACTATCAGCGCCGCCATAGGTATCATTTTGGCCATGTCGGTCACCGGTATCTGGGGGTGGAAAGTATGATGGATTTGCTCTGGCTACTGGCCAAGGATGCCTTCTGGTCCTCCATTCCGGCGGTGGGGTTTGCCATGCTGTTCAATGTGCCACCACGGATGCTGAAGTACTGCGCCATGGGCGGCGCGCTGGCCCACAGCCTGCGTACCCTGCTGATCCACTATGGTATGCCCATCGAGTGGGCGACGCTGGCGGCGGCCACCACGGTCGGCTTTGTCTGCGTCTACTGGTCGCGCCGTCTGCTGGCGCCGCGTCCGGTGTTCAGCGTTGCCTCCATCATTCCGATGATCCCGGGCAGTTATGCCTTCAAGACCATGATTGCGGTGGTAGAGCTCAACATCAACGGCGTGACCATGGAGTTGATCCAGAGTGCGGTGGAGAACGGCCTCAAGGCGCTCTTTATCGTCGGTGCCCTCAGTTTCGGTTTGGCGATCCCCTCTCTGGTCGTGTACCGTAACCGCCCCATAATCTGACAGACGGTGAGAGGCCCCATGAAGATTTCCATGATTGCCGCCATGGCCCACGATCGGGTGATAGGTCTGGACAATCAGATGCCCTGGCATCTGCCTGCGGATCTAGCCCACTTCAAGCGAGTTACCTTGGGCAAGCCGGTGCTGATGGGGCGCAAGACCTTCGAATCCATCGGACGACCGCTGCCCGGACGGCGCAATCTGGTGATCAGCCGCAATCCCGACTATCAGGCTGAGGGCATTGAGGTGGTGGGCTCCGTCGAGGCGGCGCTGGCGCTGTTGGCAGGCAGCTCGGTGGAGGAGTTGATGGTGATCGGTGGTGGTCATCTCTATGCCGAGATGTTGCCGAGCGCGGATTGTCTCTACCTGACCCGCATCGATCTGGCGGTGGAGGGGGATACCCGCTTCCCCGCTTTTGACGATGGCCAGTGGCAACGGATTGAGTGCGATAGCCACCCTGCCGATGAGAAGAACCCGTGCCCCTATAGCTTTGAGACCTGGCAGCGCCGCTGACGGACGAATGCTAATGGGCAAATAACAACAAGGGCATCTTCGGATGCCCTTGTTGTTCTGTTGGGTTTTCAAGACGGAATTAGATGCCTGAGCCGTCGTTCTCGCCATTTTCCTCGTGCAAACCGCATTCGCGCTTGAGGCCGAAGAAGCGGGTCTGCTCCTCGCTCATACCGGGCTCCCACTTGGTGGTGGTGTGCACGTCGCCCACCGACAGGTAGCCCTGCTCCCACAGCGGGTGGTAGGGCAGGTCGAACTCCTTGAAGTAGTAGAAGACGTCCTTGTTGCTCCAGTCGATCACCGGCAGGAACTTGAAGCGGCCGCGCTGGATGGCCAGCACCGGCAGCTTGCCCCGGCTGCCGGACTGCTCCCGGCGCAGGCCGGAGAACCAGGTGCGGGCACCCAGCTCGTTCAGGGCGCGGTCCATCGGCTCTACCTTGTTGAGCTGGTTGTAGCGGGTGATCCCCTCTACTCCCTGTTCCCACAGAAGGCCGAAGCGGGCCTCCTGCCAGGCCGGACTGAGCTCGGCCCGGTAGATTTTGAGGTTGAGGGCGAGCCGCTCGGTCAGCTCGTCGATAAAGCGGTAGGTCTCGGGGAAGAGATAACCGGTATCGGTCAGCACCACCGGCACATCGGCCCGCTCGCGGCTTACCAGATGGAGCATCAGTGCCGCCTGAATGCCGAAGCTGGATGAGAGCACATGCTCCCCTGGCAGATTGGCCAGAGCCCAGCGCACCCGCTCGGGGGAGCTCATGGTATCCAGCTCCCGGTTGAGGGGCGCGAGTGCCTCGACTTGCTCCTCACGGCCGAGGGCCAGCAGCGCCTGCAGGTCAAGGCGGCCATCTTCAGTGACATTAAGCGGCTGATTAAGCGGCATAGAAGTCCCTCGCGGAGTCGATGACCGGGGCTATGATGCCGGCGCGAATGACGAAGTCACCAAAGCACTCGCCAGCGTGGCGATCTTTGGCCCAGCGGCCGATAAGCACGTCGAGTTCGGCCAAAATCTGCGGCTCGGTGATGTTCTCCTGATAGAGGCGCGGAATGCGGGTCCCCTCCAGATTGCCCCCCAGATGGAGGTTGTAGCGGCCGGGCGCCTTGCCCACCAGACCCACTTCCGCCAGCATGGCGCGGCCGCAGCCGTTGGGGCAGCCGGTGACCCGGAAGATGATGGCGTCATCCGCCAGCCCATGCTTGGTGAGCAAGCCCTCGATGTCGGTGACAAACGCTGGCAGCATGCGCTCCGCCTCGGCCATCGCCAGCGGGCAGGTGGGCAGGGCCACACAAGCCATGGACTGCTTGCGCTGCTCGCTCACGCCGTCATCCAGCAGGCCGTACTGGCGCGCCAGCCCCTCGATGCGGGCCTTCTCGCTGGCAGGCACCCCTGCGATGATCAGGTTCTGGTTGGCGGTCAGGCGAAAATCCCCCTGATGCACCTTGGCGATCTCCAGCATGCCGGTCTTGAGGGGCTTGCCCGGGAAGTCCAGCAGGCGGCCATTCTCGATAAACAGGGTGAGGTGGTGCTTGCCGTCGATCCCCTCGACCCAACCGAAGCGATCGCCACGGCTGGTGAATTCGTAGGGACGCACCTCGCCAAACTGGATGCCGGCGCGGCTCTCCACCTCGGCCTTGAAGGCTTCGACGCCAACCCGTTCAAGGGTGTACTTGGTCTTGGCGTTCTTGCGGTTGACCCGGTTACCCCAGTCGCGCTGGGTGCTGACCACTGCAGCCGCCACCTCCAGCACGTGGGAGAGCGGAATAAAGCCAAAGTCGCTGGCCTTGCGTGGATAGGTGCTGGTGTCGCCGTGGGTCATGGCCAGGCCACCGCCCACCAGCACGTTGAAGCCCACCAGCTTGCCGTGTTCGGCAATCGCCACGAAGTTGAGATCGTTGGCATGGATATCCACGTCGTTGTGAGGCGGGATCACCACAGTGGTCTTGAATTTGCGCGGCAGGTAGTTGGAACCCAGGATCGGCTCCTCGTCCTGCCCCAGTTTTTCACCGTCCAGCCAGATTTCCACGTAGGCGCGGGTCTTGGGCAGCAGATGCTCGGAGATCTTCTTGGCCCACTCGTAGGCTTCCTGATGCAGCTCGGACTCCACCGGGTTGCTGGTGCAGAGCACGTTGCGGTTCACGTCGCCGGCGGTGGCGATGGAGTCGATGCCGGTGCTGTGAAGGGTCTGGTGCATCAGCTTGATGTCGCGCTTCAATACCCCGTGGAACTGGAAGGTCTGACGGGTGGTCAGGCGGATGCTGCCGTAGAGGCTGTGCTCTTCGGCGAACTTGTCGATGATCTGCCACTGGGCCGGGGTGATGATCCCACCCGGCAGGCGGGCACGCAGCATGACGTTGTGCAGCGGTTCCAGCTTCTGGGCGGCGCGCTCCGGGCGGATGTCGCGGTCATCCTGCTGATACATGCCGTGAAAGCGGATCAGCTGGAAGTTGTCGCCGTTGAAGCCGCCGGTGAGCGGATCCTGCAGATCCTGCTCTATGGTGCCGCGCAGGAAGTTGCTCTCGCGCTTGAGGCGCTCGTTGTCGGCCAGCGGTCCTTCGACCGGTCCCGCTTTTGGGTGAGAAAGAGGTTGTTTGCTCATCAATAGACATCCCTTTGATAACGTTTGGCACGACGCAATTCGCTCAAATACTCTTCTGCTTCCTCACGGCTCTTGTGACCGTGTTCGGCAATTACATCCAGCAGGGCTTCCTGCACATCCTTGACCATCTTGTTGGCGTCGCCACACACATAGAAGTGAGCGCCTGCTTCCAGCCACTGGTAGAGCTCAAGCCCGGCCTCGCGCAGGCGGTCCTGCACATAGATCTTGTTGGCCTGATCCCGGCTGAAGGCCAGGGAGATCTTCGACAGCAGCCCCGATTTCACATAACGCTGCCACTCCACCTGATAGAGGAAATCCTGGGTAAAGTGGGGGTTGCCGAAGAAGAGCCAGTTCTTGCCTTCCGCGCCCTGAGCTTCCCGCTCCTGCATAAAGGCGCGGAACGGGGCGATGCCGGTGCCTGGGCCCACCATGATGACGGGTGTGTCGGGATTGGCGGGCAGGCGGAAGTTGTCGTTGTGCTCCACGAATACCCGCACCTCGCCATCCTCAATCAGCCGATCCGCCAGATAGGAGGAGGCTGCGCCAGAGCGCACAGTGCCATCTTCCTGCGGGTAACGTACCACACCGACGGTCAGGTGCACCTCCTCTTCCACTTCGCTCTGGGCGGAGGCGATGGAGTAGAGGCGCGGGGTGAGGGGGCGCAGCAGGCCAACCAGCTGCTCGGCAGTGAGCGCGGTCGGGAAGCGTTTCAGCACATCCACCACCTGAGCGGAGGCCACCAGTGCATTGACCTGGGCCTTGTCACCTGCCAAGTCTTTCAGCGCCGCGTTCTCCGATATGTCAGCGAGTCCTGTGATAAAGCCGCCGTGCAGCCGGGTCAGTTCGAAGTGAGTGGTCAGGGCGGCGCGCAAGGTGCCGTGGGCCGTGGCTTCATCACCAGAGAGGCCGGTCAGGGCCAGCACTTCGCCCACCAGTTCGGCGTCATTGTCGAACCAGACACCGAGGGCATCTCCCGGCTGATAGGTGAGGCCGGAGTCGGTCAGATTGATCTCGATATGGCGGATATCCTTGGTGGAATCCCGGCCGGTGATCTTCTGATTGACCGACAGGCGGGCAGGGAAGGGATTCTCCTTGCTGTACTGGCTGTGGCCAACCGCCTGCTGCACAGCGCTTGTCACGCTGCTGCTGGCCGTACCGGCGGAGAGGGTCGCGGCAATGGCATTGAGTGCCTGTTCGCTCCAGCTCTTGGCGGCATCCTGATAATCCACATCGAGGCTGGCGAGCTCATAAATGCGCTCGGCTCCAGCGCTGGCGAGGAAGTTGTCAAAATCTTTGCCGGTTTGGCAGAAAAATTCGTAGGAGCTGTCACCCAGCCCCAGCACCGCGAACTTGAGGCCGTCCAGCTTGCCGATCTTGCCTTTTTTAAGCTGCTCGAACAGGTCGACGGCGCTCTCCGGCGGTTCACCCTCCCCGTAAGTGCTCACTACCACCAGCAGGTGGCTCTCTTTCTTGAGCTGCTTGGGTTTGTAGTCGGCCATCGATGCGAGGGTGACCGGTAGACCGCGGGCCTCGGCCTGCGCTTTGATGGCACTGGCTACACCTTTGGCGTTGCCGGTCTGGGAGCCGTAGAGTATGGTCAGGCTGCCACTGGGCGCAGCCACGGCGGCGCTGGCTACAACGCTCTGCTGACCGGTCTGGGAGAGGCCGTAGAGATATCCGCTCACCCAGGCCAGTTGCTGGGTATTGAGGGTCGAGAGTACCTGACCCAGCTGACGTTGCTGCTCGTCAGAGAGGGGGGAGAGGTTGAATGGGGAATCCTTCAATTGCATCACACGCGTCTTCCATGGTCTGATTTTTGGCCAGATTAAAGGGCGTGTTGGCTAACAACAAAGAATAAAAATATCTTCTTTATTCCATTATTGAATTTTGAAAGTGATTTTGCGGTAAAGGAGATAGAAAAACGCCCCGCTGTTGCGGGGCGTTTTTATTGGCTATCACGCTCGGGATTGACCCAAGGGATGTAGCTGGCTTCTGTGGGCCTTACTTCTGCGGATCTTACTTTTGTGGACGTAAGGCCGGGAACAGAATGACGTCACGGATGGTGTGGCTGTTGGTGAACAGCATCACCAGACGGTCGATACCGATACCCTGACCGGCAGTCGGCGGCAGGCCGTGTTCCAGCGCGGTGACGAAGTCGGCGTCGTAGAACATGGCTTCGTCGTCGCCAGCTTCTTTCTGATCAACCTGATCCTGGAAGCGCTTGGCCTGGTCTTCTGCATCGTTCAGCTCGGAGAAGCCGTTGGCCAGCTCGCGGCCACCGATGAAGAATTCGAAGCGGTCGGTTACATCCGGGTTCACGTCGTTGCGACGAGCCAGCGGAGAAACGGCTGCCGGGTACTCGGTGATAAAGGTCGGTTGCAGCAGCATGTGCTCCACGGTCTCTTCGAAGATCGCGGTGATCACGTGGCCCAGCTCCCACCCCTTCATCAGCTCGATGTGCAGACGCTTGGCAACGGCCTTGGCGCTCTCGAGGGTAGCCAGATCATCCAGGGTCACATCCGGGTTGAACTTCAGGATGGACTCGACCATGGTGAGGCGCTGGAACGGCTGACCGAAATCGATGGTCAGGCCCTCTTCGCCCTCTTTGGCGTAACGGATCTTGGTGTCGCCCAGGATGTCCTGCGCCAGGGTGCGCAGCAGCTCTTCGGTCAGGTCCATCAGATCGATGTAGTCGGCGTAGGCCATGTAGAACTCGATCATGGTGAACTCGGGGTTGTGACGAACCGAGATACCTTCGTTACGGAAGTTGCGGTTGATCTCGTAGACACGCTCGAAGCCACCGACTACCAGACGCTTCAGATAGAGCTCCGGAGCGATACGCAGGTACATGTCGATGTCCAGCGCATTGTGGTGAGTGACGAACGGACGCGCGGAGGCACCACCCGGAATGACTTGCATCATCGGGGTTTCCACTTCCATGAAGCGCTTTTCGTTGAAGAACTTGCGGATACCGGCAACCACCTGGGTGCGGATCATGAAGGTCTTGCGGGACTCTTCGTTGGCGATCAGATCCAGGTAGCGCTGGCGGCAGCGAGCTTCCTGGTCGGTCAGGCCTTTGTGCTTCTCGGGCAGCGGACGCAGTGCCTTGGTCAGCAGGCGGATATCGGAAACGTGAACGGAGAGCTCACCGGTCTGGGTCTTGAACAGGGTACCTTCGACACCCACGATGTCGCCCAGATCCCACTTCTTGAACTGCTCGTTGTAGAAACCTTCCGGCAGGTCGTCACGGGTGACGTAGACCTGGATCTTGCCGGCCATGTCCTGCAGGGTGGCGAAAGAAGCCTTGCCCATGATCCGGCGGGTCATGATGCGACCGGCAATCTTCACCCGTTTACCCAGGCTCGTCAGCTCCTCGGCGCTTTTGTCGTCGAACTCTGCGTGCAGATCGCCAGAGAGGCTGTCGCGACGGAAGTCGTTGGGGAAAGGATTACCCTGGGCGCGCAGGGCGGCCAGCTTGGAACGACGCTCGGTCATCTCGTTGTTGAGTTCGAGAGTTTGGTCGACTTCCGGAGTGATGGTTTGTTCAGACATGGTGATTCCTGCTTGTTTACAGACCTGATTTCAGGCTGGCTTCGATAAACTTGTCCAAGTCACCGTCGAGCACCGATTGGGTATTACGGGTTTCGACGCCGGTGCGCAGATCCTTGATACGGGAGTCATCCAGCACATAGGAACGGATCTGGCTGCCCCAACCGATATCAGACTTGGTCTCTTCCAGGGCTTGTTTCTCAGCGTTCTGCTTCTGAATTTCCAGCTCGTAGAGCTTGGCTTTCAGCTGCTTCATACACTGGTCTTTGTTTTTGTGCTGGGAACGGTCGTTCTGGCACTGTACCACGACACCGGTCGGAACGTGGGTAATACGTACCGCGGATTCGGTTCGGTTAACGTGCTGACCACCGGCACCGGAGGCACGGTAGACGTCGATCCGCAGATCCGCCGGGTTGATCTCGATATCGATATCGTCGTCGATCTCGGGGTAGACGAACACAGAACAGAAGGAGGTGTGACGGCGGCCACCGGAATCGAACGGAGACTTGCGAACCAGACGGTGTACGCCGGTTTCGGTACGCAGCCAGCCGAATGCATATTCGCCGGTGAACTTGATGGTGGCGGATTTGATACCAGCCACGTCGCCTTCGGAGCATTCAATCAGCTCGGGCTTGTAGCCGTGGGCATCGCCCCAGCGCAGGTACATGCGCAGCACCATGTTGGCCCAATCCTGCGCTTCGGTACCACCGGAGCCGGATTGAATATCGATATAGCAGTCGGAGCCGTCGTGCTGACCGGAGAACATGCGGCGGAACTCGAGGTCCACCAGCTTGGCTTCCAGTTGCTCGGATTCGGCGATGGCTTCGTTGAAGGTCTCTTCGTCTTCTCCTTCCACGGCCAGGCTCACCAGCATCTCGACGTCATCCACGCCCTGGGTCAGGGTGTCGATGGTGCCGACTACGTTTTCCAGCGCGACGCGCTCTTTGCCCAGCGCCTGTGCGCGCTCGGGTTCATTCCATACGTCCGGCTGTTCCAGCTCGGCGTTGACCTCTTCTAGACGCTCTTTCTTGGCGTCATAGTCAAAGGTACCCCCTAAGAAGCTCGGTCCGCTCAGACAGCTCCTTAAGTTTATTTAATACGGGATTAACTTCGAACATCGTGAAAACTCTCAGGGTCGATGTGATTTAAAAACGGGATATTCTAGCCAATTGTGGAAGGAATAAACAGGGTTGCCTTGGCTTGTGCGGCTCATGCCGTCAATTTCTGGTGCACTTTTCTCCACCTCGGTAGAAAATATCGCCCGCCGACCCATTTTCAGGTTCAGTTTTGGCCATTCGGGTCGCTAATGACTACGTGTAGTGTTGTGCAATTTAGGGAAAAACCCGCTCCTCACCTCAATAAGAAGAACACATGATGAAAAACCTGTCACTCAAGCAGAAGATACTGTTGTCAGTGGTGATCGCCCTTTCGCTGGTGATCTCGTTGCTCTCCTGGCAGAGCTATAGCAGCCAGAAGAGTCTGTTGCTGCAAGGCAGCCAGGAGCAGTTGCAGCGGTTGGGCACCCAGCAGGCCGAGCGTGTCAGCGACTGGCTCGCCGCCCGTCGCGACGTCATTCAGGCGCTTGGCAACAAGGCCGGTGTCGACCCCCTCAATGCCTTGCAACAGGCACAAGTTTCCGGCCGTTTCCAGCTCACCTATTTCGGTGAGAGCAGCGGCAAGATGAATGACTCCGATCCCTCCATCAACCGCGATGGCTACGACCCGCGCTCCCGTGGCTGGTATCAGGAGGCGATGAGCAAAGGTGGCCTGATTGTCACCAAACCCTATCTCGATGTGGCTTACAACATCATGGTGGTGACCCTGGCCCAGCCGGTTTCTGGCGGGGTCGTCGGTGGTGACCTCTCCATCGCCTCGCTGGTGGAAGACGTGACCAAGATGCAACTGCCTGCCGATGGTTTCGCCATCATGATGCACAAGGATGGCACCATCATCGCCTACAAGGATGCCGCCAAGGCGATGAAACCGGCCAGCGAGATCGACAACGATCTGACCAATGCGCTGATTGAGCAGAGCAAGTCGAGCAAGGATCTGGTTCCGGCCTACTTCGACAGCGAAGGTCGCGACAAGCTGCTGTGGGCGGCTGATATTCCCGACACAGACTGGGAACTGGTGCTGGTGCTGGACAAGGCAGCGCTGGAAGCGCCGCTCTCCTCCCTGCTGATGACCCAGCTGGGGATGGCGCTGCTGGTGCTGGTGGGCAGCATCCTCGCTATCTCCTGGCTGGTCAGCATGCTGCTTGGCCCGCTCACCAAGGTCTCCCAGGCGCTGGCCCGCATTGCCGATGGTAACGGCGATCTGACCCAGCGCATCAAGATCGACGCCAACGACGAAGTGGGCCAACTGGCCAACAGCTTCAACCGTTTCGTCGGCAGCCAGCATCAGCTGATCGGCAATATCCGTCAGCTGGCCAACGAGTTGAACGCCGATGCCGAGCGCAGTCTGGTTACCAACCAGGCCGCGGTGGACGAGTTGCAGCGTCAGCAGCAGGAGGTGACCATGGTCGCCACTGCGGTCACCGAGATGGCGAGCGCCACCATGGAGATCGCCGGCAACGCCGAGAACACCGCCGCCGCTGCCCAGCAATCTGCACAGAGCAGTGAGCAGGGCAAGATGCTGGTGAACAAGACCCGCCAGTCCATCAATGGTCTGGCTGAAGAGGTGGGGCAGGCGACCGAGGTGATCGGCGAGCTGAGCCGTCACGCGCAGGCCATCACCAGCATCCTCTCCACCATTCAGGGGATTGCCGAGCAGACCAACCTGCTGGCGTTGAACGCGGCCATTGAAGCGGCCCGCGCCGGTGAGCAGGGTCGTGGTTTTGCGGTGGTCGCTGACGAGGTGCGGGTGCTGTCACGTCGTACCCAGGACTCCACCCAGCAGATCCAGTCCACCATCGAGACCCTGCAACAGACCACTGCCCGCGCGGTGAGCCTGATGCAGACCAGTCAGGGGCTGGCGGACAACAGCGTGCAGGATGCCGATCAGGCGGTGCGTGCGCTGGAAGAGATCACCAGCGCCATCTCCCTCATCTCCGACATGGCGGGTCAGATCGCCACTGCCGCCGAGGAGCAGACTCAGGTGACCGGCGAGATCACCCAGAACACCACCGCCATCAAGGATGTGAGTGACGAGATCACCGCCGCCGCCATGCGCGATCTGGATCAGGCCCACAGCCTCAAAGGGCGTGCTGCTGACCTGAACCAGCAGGTGTCGACCTTTATCCTGTAAGGTGCAACTCACGGCCTGTTCCGGCTGAGATAAACAAGCCCCGCCCTCTGTCGAGTGCGGGGCTTTTTGTTGTCCGGGGGATTCCGGGTAGTTCGGGTTGCTCGCGGGTCACCTTGATGGCGGATACGAGCCCCGGCTCTGCCTGCGTCAGCTGGCGAGTAGAGAACAAACAAAGAGCCCACCGAAAGGTGGGCTCTGATCATATACGTCTGACGGAAAGGGAATTACAGGAATGGCATCGCCATAAACAGCTTGATCACCATGGCGTTGATGATGTCGATAAAGAAGGCGCCCACCATGGGCACCACCAGAAACGCCAGGTGGGAGGGACCGAAGCGCTGGGTAATGGCCTGCATGTTGGCGATGGCTGTCGGGGTGGCCCCCAGGCCAAAGCCACAGTGACCCGCCGCCAGCACGGCTGCATCGTAATTTTTACCCATCACCCGGAAGGTGACGAAGATGGCGTAGAGCGCCATCGCCACGGTCTGGGCGGCCAACAAAATGAAGATGGGCAGCGCCAGGCTGGCCAGATCCCACAGTTTCAGGCTCATCAACGCCATGGCGAGGAACAGCGACAGGCTGACGTTGCCCAGCAGGGAAACTTCTCGATCGCTCACCTCATGCCAGTTCAGCAGGGTCAGGACGTTGCGCAGCAGCACGCCGACAAACAGCACGCAGACAAAGATCGGCAGCTCGAAGGCACCCCCTTTGAGGGAAGCAGAGAGCAACTCGCCGCCCTTGAGGCTGATGGCGATCAGCGCCAGCGTTTCGATAACGCTGAAAGTGGTGAGGGGGCGCTCCATGTCGGGCATTTCGAAGCCCTGGGGGGCCTCATCCTGATTGTGCTCCTCACCGGGCACCTGCACTTTCTTCACCAGATAGCGAGCCACCGGGCCGCCGATCAGGCCGCCCAGCACCAGACCGAATGTGGCACAGGCGATGGCGAGTTCGGCGGCGGATTGCACGCCATATTTCTCGGAGAAGGTGGCACTCCAGGCAGCCCCGGTGCCGTGGCCGCCGGAGAGTGTGATGGAGCCGGCCAGCAGCCCCATGTGGGGATCCAGACCGAGCAGGGTCGCCAGACCGACACCCAGACTGTTCTGCACCAGCAGCAGGCCGGTGACCACCATCAGGAAGGTAACCACCGCCTTGCCGCCGCGTTTCAGGCTGGCGAGATCGGCGGAGAGACCGATGGAGGCGAAGAAGGCCAGCATCAGCGGGGTTTGCAGGCTGGTATCAAATTGCAGCTCCATCTGCAGGGTGGAGCGCAGCAGTAGCAGTACCAGCGCTACCACCAGGCCGCCGGCTACCGGTTTGGGGATGTTGAAGGTACGCAGCAGCCCGACTCGGGTAACCAACACCCGGCCAAGCAGCAATACCAGAGTGGCAGCGACCAGCGTTGCGTAGGAATCAAGTTGTAACATTCAGTACTCCCATGTTGATTGGCTGTGTCTTTCATAGCAAAAGACTTACAGATTCAGCCGGGATGAAAACAGTGTGGCTTATGTGCCAGCAAAGAAGGGGAAACATCTCCCCGCCCCAGGAAAGATGGGGCTTGTGCGGGCCTGAAATGCTCAGGCATCCAGATGAGATTTTAGTAAAATCCGGCGGATTGTAGCAAAAAGCATCGTTTAATTCCATCTTTGTCGTATTAATGCTCGTTTTAGTGGTTTATTGTGACATTTAACACTATGTGGGTAGAGGGCAGAAAAGCCGAAAAGGGTGCATGGAACGGCTGTCATTTGGGGCGCCAGTCTCTATAATTCGCCGGTTTCCGCTGCACGCAGAGGCGCTGGCGGGCGTTGACATTGTGGTTCACTCCGACATGGTTCATGTTCCGGAGGTGTTCACTTCATCAAGAGGAGAGGGTGTGAAGAAGTCTATCTACATTGCCTACACAGGCGGCACCATTGGGATGCAGCGTTCCGATCACGGCTACGTGCCGATGGCGGGCTTTATGGAAGACTGTCTGGCGCGGATGCCCGAGTTCCACCGCCCCGAGATGCCGGATTACCATATCCACGAATATGCGCCCCTCATCGACTCCTCCGACATGACCCCGGCGGATTGGCAGCGTATCGCCGAGGATATTCGCGACAACTACGAGAAATACGATGGTTTCGTGATCCTGCATGGCACCGACACCATGTCGTTCACCGCCTCGGCGCTCTCTTTCATGCTGGAAGATCTGCACAAGCCGGTCATCATCACCGGCTCCCAGATCCCGTTGGCCGAGTTGCGCTCCGACGGTCAGCAGAATCTGCTCAACGCCCTCTATATCGCGGCCAACTACCCGATCCACGAGGTGACGCTGTTCTTCAACAACCAGCTCTATCGCGGCAACCGCAGCAAGAAGGTGCATGCAGACGGCTTCCACGCCTTCGACTCCCCCAACTATCCGCCGCTGCTCAATGCCGGGATCGCCATCTCGCTGGAGGCGGGCGAGCTGGGCGTGCCCTCCGAGCGGCCGCTGGTGCTGCACGACATCACCCCCCAGCCCATCGGCGTGGTGACCCTCTATCCGGGGATCTCCAGCGAGGTGATCGCCAACATCCTGCAACAGCCGGTGAAGGCGCTGATCCTGCTGTCATTCGGGGTCGGCAATGCGCCGCAAAACCCGGCCATGCTGGCGCTGCTCTCCGAGGCTTCGGCCCGCGGCGTCATCATCGTCAACCTGAGCCAGTGCCTGCACGGCAAGGTCAATATGGGGGGCTATGCCACCGGCAACGCCCTGTCGCGGGCTGGGGTGATCTCGGGCTTTGACATGACCGCTGAAGCTGCACTCACCAAGCTGCACTTCCTGCTGAGCCAAGACTTGCCATCCCACCGCATTCGCGAGCTGATGCAGCAGTCCCTGCGTGGGGAGCTGACTCCCTGAGAAACTGTCCACGATCTTACTGCGAAGCCGTGATCAAGGCTCATGTGCTGCTCGCGTGTTTGTGAACCAGAGGCTCACGTATATCTATACGCTCCGCTTCCTGCGCTGCTCTTCACCTTGCTGACGTCTTCTCGCTACAGGTCGTGAACAGCTTCTGACCTCCCCACCATGGGGAGAGTGGAAAAAGAGGGGAGCCATTATGGCTCCCCTCATTCGTTTCGTTACCGCGATCAGTGACGTGTGGCCTGCCTCAGTGGTGGAGGTCGACCCGGACTATCTCTTCCTCGTCGCGATACTGACGCTTGAGCTCGCTCTTGCTCTTCATCACGATCTCGCCGTCACGGCCGATGTTCATATGTTCGGGGTTGTCGAGGTGCATCGCCTGCCAGGCCATCACGGCTTGCAGGGAGGTGGCCTTCTGCTCGTCGGTCAGGGGCTTGCCATCGGGCCACTTGCCCAGCTCGACTGCGGTCTTGAGCCGCTCGTACACCTCTGCGGGCATCTGCCTGATTGCTTGCAAAAACTCACCCTGTTGAAACGACATTCGACCTCTCCTTGAACTATTGAGCCATAAACTGCGGGGTTAGCCCGGCAGATCCTGGCGGGCTGTGCAGGTAAACCCTATCGGGGTCTATGCAGGTAGATCCTGGCGGACTACGCCAGCCATCTGCTCCATCACCCGCACTACCTGACAACTGTACCCGAACTCGTTGTCATACCATACGTAGAGCACACAGTGATCCCCCTCGGCGATGGTCGCCTGGGAGTCGACGATGCCCGCATAGCGGGAACCCACCATGTCGGAGGAGACCAGTTCGGTGCTGGCGCTGAAGTCGATCTGGCGATGGAGCTCCGAGCTTAGCGCAATCTGCTGCAGATAGGCGTTGAGGCTCTCCCGATCGGTGGCCTGCTCCAGCGACAGGTTGATGATGGCCAGCGAGACATTGGGTGTGGGCACCCGGATGGCGTTGCCGGTCAGCTTGCCCTTGAGTTCCGGCAGCGCCTTGGTCACCGCCTTGGCGGCGCCGGTGCTGGTCATCACCATATTGAGGGCCGCGCTGCGACCGCGCCGCTCCCCCTTGTGATAGTTGTCGATGAGGTTCTGATCGTTGGTGTAGGAGTGGACCGTCTCCACGTGGCCGTGGCGGATGCCGTACTGCTCCTGCATCACCTTGAGCACCGGGGTGATGGCGTTGGTGGTGCAGGAGGCGGCGGAGATGATCTTGTCATCCGGGCCTATCACCTCATGGTTGACCCCGAACACCACGTTCTTCATCTCCCCTTTGCCGGGGGCGGTCAGCAGCACCTTGCCAGCACCGCGCGCTTTCAGGTGCTCGGAGAGGCCAGCCTCATCGCGCCAGACCCCGGTGTTGTCGACGATCAGCGCATCGTGAATGCCGTAAGCTGTGTAGTCGATGTCAGCCGGGCTATTGGCGTAGATCACCTGAATGAAGGTGCCGTTGGCGATGATGGCGCTGCGCTCCACATCCACCTCGATGGAGCCATTGAAGGGACCGTGTACCGAGTCGCGGCGCAGCAGGCTGGCGCGTTTTTCCAGATCCCCGTCGCGACCACCGCGTACCACGATGGCGCGCAGGCGCAGCGGATTGGCGGCGCCGGTACGCTCGATCAGCAGGCGGGCCAGCAGGCGGCCGATACGGCCAAAGCCGTAGAGCACCACGTCGGTCGGCTGCGGCATCTGGTTGCGGCCAAGGGCCGGTGCCAGTCGCGCTTGCAGATAGTCCTCGATCCCCGCCTCATCCTGATGATCCTGCCAGTAGCCGACTGCCAGCTTGCCAAGGTCTACCTCGGCAGCGGTGGGTTTGAGGGCAACGATGGCCTGAAGCAGGGGGAAGCTTTGCTGGATGGGGAGGGGAGCGCCCTGGTGGCGGCGGACGACCCGGTGGGCCTTGAGGATATCGATGGTGGAGGCGTTTTGCAGTGGGCGGCCGTAGAGGGTGATCTCGACCCCTTGTTGTCGGTAGAGGCGACCAATCAAGGGTTGCATGGCTTCGGCGAGCTCCTGGCTCTCCTGCCACGCTTGCAAGTAGTGCTCGTGGGTCATTGACCAGATCCTTTATTTCACGTTGTTGGTGTAAATAGAAAATTCGTCGAATGCAGATCAGTGTAGGGGTCTATATTTCGTTATATTATTCTGCAATCGCGGCCTTATATGGCGCGCGCATTGTAATGGATATGTAACCGGTTTGCTAGCCGGTGGTGGCCGACAGAGGCTTCAGTTGTTACCAACCCGCGTTACCAACAAGATGTGAATCATGGCCAATTTCCCCCTGCGACAGACCTTCATCATGCTTTCAGTCGGCCTTGCCGTAGCTGGCTGCAATGACGATCGGATCCACAATATCTGCAGCAACCATGCCGAGCTCTGTCAGGATCTGGTGGACGATGGCTGGTGTCGCTACGAGCGTACCGATGTGATCCGCAGCCGCTTCTATCTCAAGGAGGAGGGAACGGATCGGCGCAAGTACGAGCTGATGCGCAACCTTGAGCGCTATCTTAAGTGTGCCGAGCGCTCTACCAACATCGAGTATAAGAATGCCCGCGAGCAGAAGAGCCCACGGGTGGAGGGGATGCTGGCGGCTGGCGAACAGTTGGCCCAGCTCGATGTGGCCACCCGCAACTCGCAGGATCCCTACTTGCTGCTCTGGCACTGGACCAACAACACCAACGAGCTGGCCCGTCAGCAGTTTATGGCGCTGGAAGGTAACAAGGTGCTCGACGAACCGGAACTTCAGCTGGCCCTTGGCGGAGCCTACGCCAAGAGCGATCCCGAGAAAGCTATTTCCATCATGCATCACGGCCTCTCCCTCTATCGGGAAGGTGACAAGATAAACAGCCGCCTGCTCACCTCCCTCAGCACCCTCTATATGGGCCAGAAGCAGTACGGGCTGGCCTATCTGTGGGGCAAGGTGAGTGAGTCTTTTCAGGATGCGCCAGAGGTCTCTGCCAGGCGTTTTGGTATTTATCACACCCTGAGCAAAACAGATCAGGATGCCTACGACGTGCGAGCGGCTGAAATAGTCGATCAACTGAAACATGGCAGCTATCGGCACTGAGGCTCTGATGATTGCACTATCCCCGGCCAGCTGCTGGCCCGCACCTTTTTCCCTCTCGTTTGTCCATGGCGAGGTGATCACCGATGGCCATACCCTGGAACGCCTTACGGTACGTGCCGTAGTACTCCGTGGCGACGAGTTGCTGCTGGTCCACTCCCGGGTCAACGGTGATCTGATGTTTCCTGGCGGCGGCGTTGAAGCGGGGGAAAACCACCATGTGGCGCTGGCCCGCGAGCTGAAGGAGGAGTGCGGTGCCGAGTTGCTGGAAGTAGGGACCCTGCTTGGCGAGACCCGGGAATACCGCGCCGCCCGCGAGCCGGGGTTCGATGCCTACTGCATCCGCTCGCTGTACTACTTGTGCCGGATTGGTGATCAACTGGTGGAGCCACAGCCACAGCCCTACGAGATCCGCCTTGGCTTCGTGCCCGGCTGGTTTGGCCTCGACGAAGCGCTGCAGACCAACAAGACCCAGCTGGCGGGGCCCTGTCCCCAGTGGACGGCGCGAGAGACCCGGGTGTTGGCCCAGTTGCAACGCTGGCATCAGCAGGGGGTCTTCGACCACGGCTGATGAGTAGATCAAGCTGCAACGGTCAGTGACACCAACAGAAAGAGCGCCAATAGGCGCTCTTTTTCATTGCGAGGGTGGCGGTTACTGGCCGCTCTATCGTGCGAGGTTACTTGACCTCTTCGCCCTTGGCTTGCAGATCCGCGTGATAGGAGGAGCGCACGAAAGGACCGCAGGCGGCGTGGGTAAAGCCCAGCTCCATGGCGACATCTTTCAGCTCGTCAAACTCTGCTGGCGGCACGTAGCGCTTGACCGGCAGGTGGTGGCGGCTTGGCTGCAGATACTGACCCAGGGTCAGCATGTTGACGCCGTGAGCGCGTAGATCCTTGAGCACCTCGACGATCTCTTCGTTGGTCTCGCCAAGGCCCATCATCAGACCGGACTTGGTCGGTACATGGGGGTGCATCTCCTTGATACGGCGCAGCAGCTCCAGCGACCACTTGTAGTCGGCACCCGGGCGAGCGACGCGATACATGCGCGGCGCAGTTTCCAGGTTGTGGTTGAATACGTCCGGCGGCGTTTCGCGGAACACCTCAAGGGCCTGCTCCATCCGGCCACGGAAGTCCGGGGTCAGGATCTCGATGCGGGTCTGCGGGCTGTGCTCGCGGATCTCGCGGATGCAGTCGGCGAAGTGCTGGGCACCGCCGTCGCGCAGATCGTCGCGGTCCACCGAGGTGATCACCACATACTTGAGGTTCATCTCCTTGATGGTGAGCGCCAGCTTCTTCGGTTCTTCCGGATCGAGTGCCAGCGGGCGGCCGTGGGCCACGTCGCAGAAGGGGCAGCGACGGGTGCAGATCGCGCCCATGATCATGAAGGTGGCCGTGCCGTGGTTGAAACACTCCGCCAGGTTGGGGCAGGAAGCCTCTTCACAGACCGAGTGCAGCTTGTTCTTGCGCAAGGTGCTCTTGATGTGTTCGATCTTCTGGCTGGAAGGGGGGAGTTTGATCCGCATCCAGTCCGGCTTGCGAAGGATTTCTTCGTTGGGATCCGGCATGAATTTCACCGGGATCAGGGCCATCTTGTCGCCATCGCGCAGCTTGACGCCCGGCTCCATACGAACGGGTTTGCTCATGATTCACTCTCGGTGTTTGTTATTGTCTGATAGCCAATCAGGCTGGCCAGTTCGGCCACCAGAATGGATTGCGCCTCGGCCACGCTCTGCGGGCCGCCCAGGGCGCTGGTCTGGGTCATGGCCATGCCCGCATAGCCGCACGGATTGATGTGCAGGAAGGGGGTCATGTCCATGTTGATGTTGAGGGCCAGCCCGTGGAACGAGCAACCCTTGCGGATGCGCAGTCCCAGCGAGGCAAGTTTGGCCTCCATGCCAAGGTCATTTTTCACATAGACCCCGGGGGCATCTGCCTTGGCATAGGCCTGGATATTGCTTTTGGCCAGGGTGTTGATGATGGCTGTTTCCAGCGCGGTCACCAGCTCGCGCACCGAGAATTTGCAGCGGCGGACATCCACCAGGACGTAGAGCACCAGCTGGCCCGGGCCGTGATAGGTCACCTGACCGCCGCGATCGCTCTGCACCACCGGGATATTGCCCGGATTGAGCAGGTGTTCGGCCTTGCCGGCCTGGCCCTGGGTGTAGACGGGGTCATGTTCGACCACCCAGAACTCGTCCGGGGTGTCGCTGGTGCGGTTGTCGGTGAAGGCTTTCATGGCGTCCCATACCGGCTGGTAGGGGCGGCGACCCAGCTGCCTGACTATCAGGCTGTGCTGAGCGGGGATCTGGGATGACATGGTGTCCTCGTGGCGTGCTGCGGCCAAAAACAGTCGCCCCGCAGAACGGGGCGAGAGAGAAATTACAGTACGTATTTCACCAGCTCGATCTTGCCAAGCGCAGTGTACATCGCTTCGATGTGCTCTTTGCTCTGGGCAGTCACGGTCACGCGAACCGAGTGATAGTTGCCCTTGGAGCTGGGCTGGACGGTCGGGCTGTAGGTGCCCGGAGCATGCTGCTGCAGCACTTCAACCACCATATCCGGCAACGCAGGATCCGCGATGCCGAGTACCTTGAACGGGAATTTGCAGGGAAACTCCAGCAGTTCATCAAACTTGGTATTCATTTACTCACCTTTTTCGTCATCAGCATGATGACTTCATCTTGGATGGCTAGTGGCCGATGGCCCTTGGAGGCCGCCATTTCAAGTCTGTATGGGTGCGGCTAAACCCTATATGGGCGCCGCACACTCCGGGATCAAGGCCGGGAGCGGTCAGACAAGGATGGAAGTGCTGCTTTTTACCACAAATCAGGGTAAGGCGGAACCTGCAGTTTACAGGGTTATTCACTGCCATTGTCCGGCGCAGACAGCAGCGGCGCCTGTTGGCGCCGCTGTTTGGTGAGGATTGTGCGTCGGATTACTTGAACCAGCTGGTGACCAGCAGTACCAGGTAGTCCCACAGACGGCTCATTAAGCCACCTTCCTGCACCTCTTCCAGAGCGACCAGCGGTACCTGCTTGATCTCTTTGTCACCCTGCTTCAGGAACACGGTACCAACGCGTTGACCCTTGGCCAACGGGGCTTTCAGCTCGCTGTCGAGCTGGAAGTCTGCCTTGAGGTTGTTGCCCTGACCGCGGGTGACCAGCACGGAGACATCCTTGTCGACGCCCAGTTTCACTTCAGATTTGTCGCCCATCCAGATCTTCTGGGTGACCAGCTCGGTGCCTGCCTTGTACGGAGTCAGGCTCTGGAAGAAGCGGAAGCCGTAGGTGAGCAGTTTCTTGCTCTCGGCGGCGCGGGAGGCTTCGCTGCTGGCGCCCAGTACCACGGCGATCAGGCGCATGCCTTCGTTGTTGGTGGCAGAGGAGACCAGGTTATAGCCGACCTGGCTGACGTGGCCGGTCTTGATGCCATCCACTTGCAGGGATTGATCCCACAGCAGGCGGTTGCGGTTGTGCTGGGTGATACCGTTGAAGACGAAGGATTTCTGGGAGTAGATCTTGTACTCCTCCGGCTGATCATGGATCAGTGCCTGACCCAGGCGGGCCATATCACGGGCTGTACTGTAGTGACCCTCTTCATCCAGACCGTGGGGGTTCTTGAACTGGGTGTCCTTCATGCCGAGCTTGGCGGCCCAGGCATTCATCAGGCTGGCGAAGGAGTCGGTACTGCCGGCCAGATGTTCGGCCATGGCGACGCAGGCATCGTTGCCGGACTGGATGATGATGCCCTTGTTCAGGTCATCGACAGAGACCTGCTTGCCCACCTCGATAAACATCTTGGAGGAGTCTGAGTAGTTCTTGGACCAGGCGTTCTGGCTGATGGTCACCATGTCGGTGCCCTTGATGTTCCCCTTGTGCAGCTCGTCGCCAACGATGTAGGAGGTCATCATCTTGGTCAGGCTAGCAGGGGGCAGACGCTCGTCGGCGTTCTGCTCGGCCAGCACCTGACCGGAGTAGTAGTCGATCAGGATATGGGCCTTGGCGGAGATCTCCGGCGCGGCGGGAACCACCACTGGGTTGGCGTTCGGCGTGGGTGTCGGCACCGGCGTATTGGCCTGAGCGGTTACGCTGATCAGTGAGGCCAGAAGAACTGAACGGGCAAATTTGGACATCTTGAAATTCCTGCGAGCCAGATGGGGATAAAATGCGGGCCTAACTATACCAGATGCGCCCGCAGGTTATAGTCCGACATGGCGATCATGACTGGTTTTTTATCCATCAATCCCTGCCATCACGCCATAAAGCGACGTGATGGCGGGGCCGGGAGATTGGTCACCGCCGCTGTCAGAGGAGGGATCAGGGCACGATAAAGGCCTGTTCCAGTCCGCCCTGACGTACTTTTTCCAGCACACTTGCCTGCTGGTCGGCGGCGACCGGGCCAATCAGCACCCGGAAAATGGCGCCATGGGCATCGATCCGGTAGGGCACGCCGTAACGCTGGGTCATCACCTTGCCCATCGCCTCGGCCCGATCCCGGGAGCCGCTGGCCAGTACCTGGATCATCTTGCTATCACCACTGCTGGCAGGAGCTGCGGCCTTGGCGGGAGCTGGATTGACAGGTGCCGCTTTGGCGGGTTTGGCGGCGGGGGCCTTGACGGGAGCGGGTTCGGCAGCGGGAGTGGCCATCGCCAGCGCGGTTGGTTCACCCAGGAAGCCATCTTGCGACAGCGTGTTGGAGGCCGCAGCCGGAGTGGTCGGGGTCATCTCGATGGGCTTCATCGGCTCCATGATCACCATCTGATCCGGAGTGTCGCTGATCAGCTCCAGCCGTACTCGGGCCTCACCGCTGTCGACCATCTCCAGCTGCTTGGCCGCTGCGTAGGAGAGGTCGATCAGGCGCGAGCTGTTGAAGGGGCCGCGATCGTTGACCCGCACTATGGTCTCCAGCCCGTTGTCCAGATTGGTGACCCTCACATAGCTCGGGATGGGCAGGTTGCGGTGGGCGGCACTGAACAGCTTGCTGTCCAGCACATCGCCGTTGGCGGTCTTCTGGCCGTCCAGATCCGGCGATAGCCAGCTGGCGGTGCCCTCTTCGCTGTAGTGTTTGATATCGCGCCACACCTCGTGCTTTTGCTTGCCGATCCAGTAGTCCCGGTTGCCGCTGGCACTCAGGGGCTCGGGGCGCGGAATGGCGCCGGTGGCTTGCGGGATCTCGATAACGGGTGGCTTGCTGACCGGTGCTTGCGGCTCGACGGGGGCGCTCTGTTCCGGCTGGCTGCTACAGGCGGCCAGCAACAAGCTCAGGCTGAGCGGGAGGAGTTTGTGACGAAGATGCATACGCTTCCTGAATGGCTTGGCTAAGTTGATACACCGCCATCGCATAGAGTGGGCTGCGATTGTAACGGGTGATCACATAAAAGTTATGCCGTGCGACCCAGTATTCCGGTCCATCGGCTTGGGCAAACGCCAGCAACTTGACCGGCGTCTGTGGGGCCAGCGGCGTGGCGAGCTCAATCCCTGCCGCCGCCAGTTCTGACCACTGTTGTGTTAACTCGGGCTCAGGCCTGAGTAGAGGTTCAACTGCCATCAACCCAATCTGGGCCGGTTCCACCACGGATTCGCCCCAGCGCCACTGGTGGCTGGCAAAATAGTTGGCCACGCTGCCGATGGCATCGACCGGGTTGGCAAACAGGTCCCGCTTGCCATCCCCGTCAAAATCGACGGCGTAGTGGCGGTAGCTGGAGGGCATGAACTGCCCCATCCCCATAGCGCCGGCATAGGAGCCCTTGAGGGCATCGAGTTGCCACCCTTCCTCTTTGGCCAGCACCACCAGCTGGGCAAACTCCTTGGCAAAGAAGTCGCTGCGCTCCGGGTAGTGGAACCCCAGGGTGTAGAGGCTATCGAGCACCGGATGACGGCCCATCTGGCGACCGTAGAAGGTCTCGACCCCTATGATGGCCACGATGAGCGAGGCGGGCACCCGATAGGTCTGCTCCGCGCGGGCCAGTGTCTCGGCATGTTGCTGCCAGAACTGCTGGCCATCACGGATGCGATCCGGGGTAACGAACAGCGGCCGGTAGCGATGCCAGGGTTTGGCCTCCCACGGCTTGCTGATGGTGTCGAGCACCTCCTGCCGTAATTGGGCGCGGGCGACGGCCGCCTGCAACTCCGCCAGCGGCACCTGCTGCTGTTCGGCGAGCAGGGCCAACCGATCCGGCGCCACGGCGGCGGTCGCCATCGTGGTGGCGAGCGAGAGCAGCAATCCAACCCGTCTCATCAGGCGAGTAGTCTTCTATGAGTCTGGATGGACATCAGTATGCCAAAGCCGGCCATCAGGGTCACCATGGAGGTGCCGCCATAACTCACCAGCGGCAGGGGCACCCCTACCACCGGCAAGATGCCGCTCACCATGCCCATGTTGACGAACACATAGACGAAGAAGGTGAGGGTGATGGCGCCGCCCAGCAGTCGCTCGAAGCTGTTCTGGGCCTGCATCGAGATAAACAGGCAGCGGCTGATGACGTAGAGGTAGAGCACCAGCAGTAGGGCAACCCCCACCAGACCGAGCTCCTCGCTGAATACCGCGAAGATGAAGTCAGTATGGCGCTCGGGCAGGAACTCCAGCTGGGACTGGGTCCCTTGCAGCCACCCCTTGCCGAAGACGCCGCCGGAGCCGATGGCAATTTTGGACTGGATGATGTGATAGCCGCGGCCGAGCGGGTCTTTCTCCGGGTCGAGCAGCATCAGCACCCGCTGGCGCTGGTAGTCGTGCATCAGGAAGAACCAGAGTACCGGCATAAAGGCCAGCATCAGCAGGACCGCCAAGCCGATCAGCCACCAGCTGAGCCCCGCCAGGAAGATGACGAAGAAGCCGGAGGCGGCCACCAGAATGGAGGTGCCAAGGTCAGGCTGCGCGGCGATCAGCAGGGTGGGCAGCAGCACCATGATGAGGGCGATCACCACATGGCTGAACTTGGGGGGCAGCGAGTGGCGACTGAGCCAGGCGGCCACCATGATCGGCATGGAGAGCTTCATCACCTCGGAGGGCTGGAACTTCATAAAGCCCAGATCGAGCCAGCGCTGGGCCCCCTTGCCGATGTGGCCGAACACGTCCACCGCAATCAGCATCAGCACCACCACGGCGAACAGCGGCACCGACCAGCGGGCGTAGAGGGAGGGGGGCAGCTGGGCCAGGCCGATCATCAGGGCAAAGGCGAGGCCGCCGCGCACCAGCTGGCGCACGATAGAGTCCATATCCTGACCGGAGGCGGAGTAGAGTACCACCATGGAGAGGGTCATCACGGCCAGCAGACCGAGCAGCAGGGGCAAGTCGATATGCAGCTTGTACCAGATGCTCTGCTGGCGGGCAGAATTACTCATTGGGAGCGACCTCACTCGGTTGGGACGGCTTTTCCGGTGCCGGTGGCAGTTGCGGATCAGGGGGCAGCAGATAGGCATCCAGCATCTGGCGTGCAATGGGCGATGCAGCTCGACCACCACCACCTCCGATGGAGTTTTCCAGTACCAGAGCTACCACCGCTTTGGGTGCCTCGAAGGGGGCATAAGCAACGAACAAAGCGTTATCGCGATGCTCCGCCTTGACCGTCTTGATGTTGTAAACCTGATTTTCCTTCAAACCGACTACCTGGGCTGTGCCCGATTTGCCGCCTGAGGAGTAAGGCGCCTTGGCAAACGAGTGACGGCCACTGCCTTCACTGCCATGGTTGACTCGCCACATCCCATCCTGCGCCACTTTCCAGAAGCTGTCGTTCTTGAGCTTGAGGGCGATATTGGGGTTGATGGGGGCATCGACCACCCCCGCCTGGGAGGCTGTGCTCTTGAGCAGGTGCGGGGTGACGTCGTGACCATTCTGGGTCAGGATGCTGATCGCCTTGGCCAGTTGGAGCGGGGTGGCGCTCCAGTAGCCCTGACCGATACCGACAGATATGGTGTCACCCTGATACCAGGGCTGGCGCCAACGGGCCATTTTCCAGTCACGGGACGGCATGACACCCTTGGTCTCTTCATAAAGATCGACCCCGGTGTACTGACCGAAGCCAAACTTGGTCATGTAGCTGTGGATCTTGTCGATGCCGACTCGATAGGCGAGATCGTAGAAGTAGGTATCTGCCGAGACCTCGATGGCGCGATAGACGTCGAGCCAGCCATGACCCCAGCGGCGCCAGTCACGAAACTTCTTGGTGGTACCGGGAATGGAGAAGCTAGGGCCGCCGAAATAGCGGTAGCCCGGGGTGATGGCCCCCTCGTTGAGACCCATGATGGACATCATGGGCTTGACGGTGGAGGCAGGGGCATAAATGCCCTGAGTGGTGCGGTTCACCAGCGGCCGCGCCGGATCGTTGAGGAGCGCCGAGTAGTTGGCGCTGGAGATGCCGGTCACGAACAGGTTGGGGTCGTAGCTGGGGCTCGACTCCAGGGCCAGGATGGCGCCGGTTTTCGGGTCCATCATCACGATGGCTCCGCGCTGGCCAGCCAGCAGTTGCTGGGCCTTGAGTTGCATCCGGACGTCGATATTGAGGTAGATATCCTTGCCCGGAATAGGTGGCTGGAACTTGAGGGTGCGGACAATCCGGCCGCGGTTGTTCACCTCGACCTCCTGATAGCCCGCCACACCGTGCAGCTCATCCTCGTAATACTTCTCCACCCCCTGCTTGCCGATATCCTTGGTGGCCGCGTAGTTGGCGAGTTTTTCTTCCTTCTCGAGGCGCTCTACGTCACGGGTGTTGATCTTGGCCACATAGCCCAAAGCGTGGGTGAGAGTGTCACCAAACGGGTAGTAGCGTTTGAGGTAGGCCTCGATGCTGGCACCCGGGTAGTTGTGCTGGTTGACCGAGAAGAGGGCCACCTGATATTCGGTCAGCTTCTCGTAGAGGGCGACCGGCTTGAAGCGGCGCTGGCGCTTCACTTCGGCGAGGAACTTCTCCTTGGTGCCTTCCGGCAGACCCAGCAGGGTGATCAGCTGGTCAGCGGTTTTTTCAAGATCCCTAGTCTCTTCCGGGACGATTTCCAGACTGTAGACAGGGCGGTTCTCCGCCAGCAGCACGCCGTTGGTGTCGTAGATGAGACCCCGGGGTGGCGCCACCGGCACTACCCGGATGCGGTTGGAGTTGGAACGCGTCTGGTAGGTGTCGTAGGACTCGACCTGCAGATAATAGAGATTGCCCAGCAGCACCAGCATCAGCACGACGATGCCGATGTAGGCTACCAGGGTGCGCCGGAAGAACAGATTGCCCTCGGCACTGTGATCGCGCATTTCGATGCGTTGTTTCAGCATGCCTTTACCTCAAGACCCTTGGGGGCAATAAGAGCAGGAACTGCATTGTTCACTCTCTGTGATAGGGGTGAATATGAGAGGTGAGACTCCAGAGACGCATGGCTCACTCTCTATGATACGGATGATTGGTCGTTATGCTCCAGGCGCGGTAGAGGCTCTCGGCCACCAGTACCCGTACCAGCGGATGGGGCAGGGTGAGCGGTGACAGGGACCAGCTCTGTTCGGCAGCAGCCTTGCACTCGGGGGACAAGCCTTCCGGTCCGCCGACCAGCAGGGCCACATCGCGGCCATCGAGTTTCCACGCCTCCAGCTGGGTGGCCAGCTGCTCCGTGGTCCAGGGCTTGCCCGGAATGTCGAGGGTAACGATGCGCGAGCGCCCCGCAGCCGCCAGCATGGCTTCCCCTTCCTTCTGCAGGATGCGGGGAATGTCGGCATTTTTGCCCCGTTTGCCAGCGCCGATCTCGACGAGTTCAAACGGCATGTCTTTGGGGAAGCGGCGACGATACTCTTCGAAGCCATGCTCTACCCAGGCGGGCATCTTGGTGCCCACCGCAATCAACTGGATCTTCATGGTCGTTACACTTGTGCTCTTATTGCGTATTCATTTGAGCGGCACCGCTCCACAGCTTTTCCAGTTGGTAGAAGTCACGGTGTTCATCCTGCATCACATGCACGATCACCGAGCCCATATCTACCAGCACCCATTCACCGCTCAGTTGCCCTTCCACGCTCAGCAGATCCAGACCCGCGTGGCGGGCCTCGCTGGCCAGATGGTGGGCAATGGCGCTGACGTGACGACTGGAGTTGCCGGAACAGATGATCATGGTGTCAGTAATGCTGGATTTGCCGCGTACATCGAGGGTGATGATGTCGCGGCCTTTCATGTCATCGATCTTGTCGATGATAAAGGCATGCAATTCTTGGCCTTGCAATGAGTCTCTCCTGTATTCCGGCGCGCAGCGTTTGCGTCAGGGCGGCGGATTATATCATGGTCACTCCCGTTTCCCATCGGGTGGGGCGGGATAACGACAGGGGCTAGCGGCGGTTGGCGCGGTAGAGCCCCTGTTGATCAATATAGTGCGCAACCGACTCGGGCAAGAGGTAGCGGGTGTCTTGTCCCGCATCCAGCAAGGCTCGCAGTCGGGTGGCTGACAGTTCGATGGGCTGGTTGTCCGCCAGCCAGATATGACCGGCCAGACGCTGATGCAGCGCGTTGGCATCCGCGGTGTGATGGCGCGCCAGCAGCTGTGCCACCCCGGCCGGATAATCCGGTTGCCAGCCCGGCCGCACGCTCACCACCAGATGGGCATGGTCAAGCAGCTCCTGCCAGCGGTGCCAGCTTGGCAGGCTCAGCAGGGAATCCATCCCCATCAGAAAACAGAGCGGCGTATCGGGCAGTTCATGACGCAGCTCGATCAGGGTATCGATGGTGTAAGAGGGCTTGTCCCGTCTCAGCTCCCGCTCATCCACCACAAAGTGGTGGTTCTCTGCCGCCGCCAGTTTGACCATGGCGAGACGCTGTTCGCTGGAGCAGAACGGATTGGCGCGGTGGGGCGGGATATGGTTCGGGATCAGCCGCATTTCGGCCAGCCCGAGAGCATCGCGCGCCTCGATGGCCGGGCGAAGATGACCGATATGGATGGGGTCGAAGGTGCCGCCAAGCAAACCGACAGGCGCCTTCAGCACGGGCTGCTCTCCATCACCAGCGGCAGCGGGGTGCCATCACGAAAGCCGAGGGCAATGGTCTGCAGCTTCAGCCACGCCTGTTCGGTATCAAAGCGGCGCTGGGCGCCATCCAGTTGCGCCATCAGCTGCCATAGTTGTTGCAACTTGGCGAAGGGGAGACGAGTCAGCGCCTGTTGAATGAGCTGCTGGCGGCTCTGCCAGATGCGCAGGCGGCTGAAGTGCTCACCCAGCGGCTGGCCGTTGCGCATCGCCAGCGACAGTTCGGTCAGCTGCTCCAGCTCGCGGCAGAGGGTCCAGGCCAGCATCCCCGGCTCGGTGCCTTCGGCCCGCAGGGCGGCCAGAATGCGCTGGGCCCGGTTCACCTTGCCCTCCAGCAGGGTATCGACCAGCTGGAACGGGGTGAAGTGGGCGTGGCGGATAATGGTCTCTTGCAGATAGGTGACGCTGATGGGCTGGGGCGGCGAGAGCAGGGTCAGCTTCTCGATCTCCTGACTGGCGGCCAGCAGGTTGCCCTCGTAGGAGTGGCACATGAAGTTGATGGCATCCGGCAGCGCCTTGAGGCCGAAACGCGCAAAACGGGCGCTCATCCAGCGCGGGAAGAACTTGGGCTCCGGATGGTTGACCGGCACATAGGTGCCAATCTGGTAGAGCTTGTCGAACCAGGCTGCCTTCATCTGGGTCTGGTTGAGGCGACCGCCACTCAGCACCAGCAGCAGGTCGGGATGAAGCTGCTTGCCAATTTCGCTGATGCGGGCAGCGAGATCCTTGTCCACCTTGGCGGGCAGCTCCAGCTCGATGATCTGGCGGGCGGAGAAGAGGCTCATCGCCTGACAGGCATCGTAGACCTGATTCCAGTCCAGCCCCTGCTCCACCACGAAGGTGTGGCGCTCATCGAAACCCTGCTTGCGGGCGATCTGACGAATGGCATCGATGGCCTCCAGTCGCAGCAAGGGCTCGTCGCCAAAAACGAGATAGCAGGGCCGAAGCCCTGCTTTGAGGTGGTCACCAAATTGTTCCGGGTAGATCCGCATCAGAAGCTGACCTGACTCAACTGCCGGATCACCTGATTGGCCGCCTGCTCCTGCATTTCGCGGTTGAGCTGCTCCTGCTCACGGGAGGAGGCGAGCGCTGCATCCGGCTTGTTGAGGAAGCTGCGGTTGAAGTTGATCGGGAAGACCTGAGTCGGCTTGCCCGGTACCGAGATGGTGAACTGGGTACCAAAGCCCAGCACATATTCGGTGTCCGTCCCCAGCGCGTTGACCGAGGCGACCTGACTGGTGCTGCCTACGCCGCCCAGAGTGAGCACCGGAATGCCCTCCTTGTCGGCCAGGGTCACGCCAGAGGCCTTCAGACGGGTGGTAACCATCCGGTAGAAGTCGCTCTTGTTGTCGCCCACGACCTTCATGGTCATCAGCTCGGCCGGGATGCCGTTGCCGCGCATGTGAAAGCCGCAGCCTTGCAGCAGCAGACCAGCCAGCACGATGGCCATCCAGCGGGTGAAGATGGTGCCCATAGAAAATCCTCTTTGCATTAAGGGAAAGCGGCGGGCGCAGGGCCCGCCGTTATCATCCGTTTGCTGTTACAGATTGGCAATGATCAGTTGGTAACCAATCAGTTGGCAGCCAATTAGTTAGCGACAATATTGAGCAGCTTGCCAGGTACATAGATCACCTTGCGCACGGTCAGCCCGTCGGTGAACTTCTGCACGGAGGCATCGGCCATCGCCAGCTTCTCGACGTCGGCCTGGCTGATCTCGGCCGGCACGGTCAGTTTGCCGCGCATCTTGCCGTTGATCTGTACTACTACCAGCTTCTCGGTCTCGACCATGGCCGCTTCATCGGCCACCGGCCAGGCTGCGTGATCGATGTCGTCGCCCTTGCCCAGCATCTTCCACAGCTCGAAGCCGATGTGCGGAGTGATGGGGTAGAGCATGACTACCACAGCTTCCAGCGCTTCCTGCATCAGGGCGCGGTCCTGCTCGTCGTTGCCCAGCTTGGAGAGATTGTTCATCAGCTCCATGATGGCGGCGATGGCGGTGTTGAAGGTCTGACGGCGACCCACGTCATCACTTACCTTGGCGATGGTCTTGTGCAGTTCACGGCGTACCGCTTTCTGCTCGTTGGTGAGAGCCGCCACATCCAGCGCGGCAACGGCGCCACCGGAGACGTGTTCGAAGGTGACGCGCCACAGGCGACGCAGGAAGCGCTGGGCACCCTCTACGCCGGAGTCGGACCACTCCAGCGTCATCTCTGCCGGAGAGGCGAACATCATGAACAGACGGACGGTATCGGCGCCGTAACGCTCGACCATCAGCTGCGGGTCGATGCCGTTGTTCTTGGACTTGGACATCTTGGTCATGCCGGAGTGGAGCACTTCACGGCCTTCGTTGTCGATGGCCTTGGTGATGCGACCCTTCTCGTCACGCTCTACCTTGACGTCGGTCGGGCTGACCCAGACGTTGCCGCCCTTCTCGTCCTTGAAGTAGAAGGCATCGGCCAGCACCATGCCCTGGCAGAGCAGGCGCTTGAACGGCTCGTCGCTGTTGACCAGACCCGCGTCACGCAGCAGCTTGTGGAAGAAGCGGGCGTAGAGCAGGTGCATACAGGCGTGTTCGATACCGCCGATGTACTGATCCACCGGCAGCCAGTGGTTGGCAGCAGCCGGATCCAGCATGCCCTTGTCGTAGTCCGGGGAGCAGTAGCGCGCGTAGTACCAGGAGGACTCCATAAAGGTGTCGAAGGTATCGGTCTCGCGGAACGCTTCCTGACCGTTGTAAGTGGTCTTGGCCCACTCGGCGTCAGCCTTGATCGGGCTCTGAATGCCGTCCATCACCACATCTTCCGGCAGCAGCACCGGTAGTTGGTCTTCCGGGGTCGGCACTACTGTGCCGTCGGCCAGAGTCAGCATCGGGATGGGGGCGCCCCAGTAACGCTGACGGGAGACACCCCAGTCACGCAGACGGTAGTTTACGGTACGCTTGCCCTTGCCGAGCCCTTCCAGCTTGCTGGCGATGGCATCGAAGGCGCCCTGGAAGTCGAGACCGTCGAACTCGCCGGAGTTGAACAGCACGCCCTTCTCGGTGTAAGCGGCTTCGCTCACGTCGACGTTGCCATCAACAGGCTTGATCACAGCCTTGATGTCGAGGCCATATTTGGTGGCGAATTCGAAGTCACGCTGATCGTGGGCCGGAACCGCCATCACGGCGCCGGTGCCGTAGTTCATCAACACGAAGTTGGCGACCCAGACCGGTACCTTGCGGCCATCCAGCGGGTGAATGGCATAGAGGCCGGTGGCCATGCCCTTCTTCTCCATGGTGGCCAGTTCTGCTTCGGCTACCTTGGTGTTCTTGCACTCTTCGATGAAGGCGGCCAGCTCCGGATTGTTCTGGGCTGCTTGCAGCGCCAGCGGGTGACCGGCGGCGATACCGACATAGGTGACGCCCATGAAGGTGTCCGGACGGGTGGTGTAGACCTCCAGCTGCTCAGCCTGACCTTCGATGGCGAAGCTGATGTTGACCCCTTCGGAGCGGCCAATCCAGTTGCGCTGCATGGTCTTGACCATCTCCGGCCAGCCTTCCAGATTGTCGATGTCGTTGAGCAGCTCTTCGGCGTAGTCGGTGATCTTGATGAACCACTGGGGGATCTCTTTCTGCTCCACCGGGGTGTCACAGCGCCAGCAGCAGTTGTCGACAACCTGCTCGTTTGCCAGTACGGTCATGTCGTTCGGGCACCAGTTGACAGAGGAGGTCTTTTTGTAGACCAGACCCTTCTCGTAGAGCTTGGTGAAGAACCACTGCTCCCAGCGGTAGTAGTCCGGCTTGCAGGTGGCGACTTCACGATCCCAGTCATAACCCAGACCCAGCATCTTCAGCTGGTTCTTCATGTATTCGATGTTTTCGTAGGTCCAGGGCGCCGGTGCGGTATTGTTTTTGATCGCGGCGTTCTCGGCCGGCAGACCGAATGCATCCCAACCTATGGGTTGCAGCACGTTCTTGCCATTGAGGCGTTGATAACGGGAGATCACATCACCTATGGTGTAGTTACGAACGTGCCCCATGTGTAGTCGACCAGACGGATAGGGGAACATGGACAGGCAGTAGAACTTCTCCTTGTCTACCTTCTCCACGGCCTTGAAGGTTTTCTTGGCATCCCAGTGCTTTTGCACTGCTGGTTCGATTGATTGGGGAACGTATTGCTCTTGCATTGGTGACATCCGGATCTGTGAAATGAATAGATAAATCAGCTGGGAAATCGCAATAGAATACCCATATCCTGCGGCGGCAACAACCGCCAGCGTCCCTTGGGCCTTAAGCCGGGCCAGATCAGGGTTTAGTAGAGGAGTTAGAGCCATGGACAAACGTCAAAAAGGGTACGAAGCCTTCATTGCCGAGCTGCAAAAACAGTGGCAAGAGACTGAAGAGTTCCAGGGGGAGCGCCTCAACCGGATGATTGCCAAGGTGCAGGCCTATCTGGAGGCTGCCAGCGACCTGACCCAGGACGAACTGGCGCTCATCGCCGAGTACGTGAAGCGGGATCTGGGCAACTATGACGAGGGGCGCCATGACGATAGTGCGCAGGTGGAAGAGTCTGCCTTTATGCTGGCCCTCAAAGACACCGCCTGGTCCTGGCTGGCGGATGTGACCGACCGCGCCCAGGTGGAGTGGCGCGAGCTGGCCGACGAGCTGGAGCATAAGGGTGTTTACGAAGCGGGTGACTGGGTGGGGCTCGGGGTCATGGTGTGCGACCAGTGTGGCTGGCGCCATACCGTGCTGCACCCCGAGCAGCTCGATACCTGCCCCGAGTGTGGCTGCGCCGAGTATCACCGCGAGCCGCTTTCGCCCTGAGTCATGCCATCAATGTGGACGAGATAACGAGCAAAAAGGCGCCATCAGGCGCCTTTTTCTTGCTTGCAGGTTTCGTCGGGGCGTTTACTTGCCCGCGACGGAGAGGCCGCCAAAACGGATCAGCGGGGCGTAGAAGCCCTTGCCGTCGTTGTGGTGCAGGGTATCACCGACCGCTTCCAGCTCGCCCAGCAGGCGATAGAAGTTGCCCGCCACCGTGATGCCGCGCACCGGTTGCAGGCGAACTCCGTCGCGGCAGAGGAATCCTGACGCGCCAAACGAGAAGTCGCCGCTCACCGCATCGGCACCCGAATGCAGACCGTCCAGCTTGACCAGCTCCAGATAGTCGCCGCGCTGCACCTCCGTTTCGCTATGGGGGCCCGAGCCAAACACCAGATGGCGAGCGGTCACATCGAGGGCGCTGCGGGCACCGCGAGCGGCCGAGCCGTTGCTGGCGACGCCAAAGTGGCGGGCGGTGGCGCTGTTGTGGAGCAGGGTTTTCAGCTCCCCTTCGCTAATCAGCAGCAGATCCGAGCTGGCCGCCCCCTCGCCATCAAACGCCTTGATGTTCATGCCGCCCGGCATATAGACCCGGCTCTCCAGAGTAAGCCAGCGTGACGCCACGCTCTGGCCGACCTTGCTGCGCCAGGGGTTGATCCCCTGCTGGGCCCACTTGCCCGACAGCACGCCCTGAAAGCAGCCAAACAGGCTGGCGAAGCAGTTGGTGCTGAAGATGACGCTGTAGCGACCGCTCGGCACCGCTTCACCGGGCAGCAGTCCATCGGCGATGGCGTAGATCTGCTCGATGAGTCGCTGGCTATCCAGCTCGTCGAAGCGACGGCCATACTGCCCCTGCGAGTGCATCGACTGGCGGCCATCCCGTTCCACCAGCGCTGAGGTGTAGCAGCCGACGCTGAACTCGCCGTGCTGGCAGAGGGTGCCCTGACTGTTGGCGAGCCAGAGCTGGCTCTCCCCTTCGAAGAAGCTGTTGTAGGGGGCGCCGCTCACATCGGGCATGGCCAGCATGTCTGACTCCAGGCGTAGGGCCAGGGTGATCTTCTCCTCAACCGCCGTGGTATCGGGCTGGTTGATCTCGGCGCAATCTGTGGTGATCCGGCTATTGGCCACCGAGATGCGCTGATCCGGGTCCACCTTGGCAAAGCGGCTGGCATCAAGCGCATCCTGCAGCATGGCATCCAGCGCCAGCTCATCGAGGGATTCCGAGTAGGCGATGCCGACCCGACCCTCTTTTATCAGGCGAATACCGAGCTGCTGGCTGCTGGTGACCTTGTATTCACCCAGCTCGCCCTTGTCTGCCTTGAGGGAGAAGGCTCTCTCCTGATTGGCGATGATGTCTGCCTCGGCGCCGAGGTCGGCCACCTTGTCGAGCAGGCGGGTGAGCAGTTGGTTCATGTCGAGTTGGCTCATCAGGCGTTCCCTCCCACCAGAATATTGTCCACTTTCAGCGCCGGCTGGCCCACCGAGGTGGGCACCGAGCCCGAGACCGAGCCGCACATACCGGCGGCCAGTGCCAGGTTGCGGCCCACCATGGAGATCTCTTTCAGCACCTGCGGGCCGGTGCCGATCAGGGTGGCCGACTTGAGCGGCTTGGTGATTTTGCCGTGCTCGATGAGGTAGGCCTCTTGCACATTGAAGTTGAATTCACCGGTGCCGGGCTGTACCGAGCCGCCCCCCATCTTCTTGGCGTAGATGCCATGTTCGACGGTGGTCAGCATATCGTCGAGGCTGTGGTTCCCCGGCTCGATATAGGTGTTGCGCATGCGCGAGGTGGGGGCGTACTTGTAGGATTCGCGCCGCCCGGAGCCGGTGCGTGCGTAACCGGTCTTGAGGGCACCCATTCTGTCCACCAGAAAACCGGTCAGTACCCCGTCCTTGATGAGCTGGGTGTGCTGGGTCGCCATCCCCTCGTCATCGACGTTGATGGAGCCCCAGGCGTTGCCTTGCAGTCCTTCATCCACCGCATTGACCACAGGATTGGCGATGAGCTGACCCATCTTGTCGTGGAACACCGAGGCCTTTTTGGCTACCGAGGTGGTCTCCAGCAGGTGGCCGCACGCTTCGTGGAAGATGACGCCGCCAAAGCCGTTCTCCATGATGACCGGCAGGGTGCCGCTCGGGCAGGGAGCCGCGCCCAGTTTCACCAGTGCCTGACGGGTGGCGGTGAGGGCCAGCTCGCGCGGATCGATGCGATCGGCATGCTCCCACCCCATCAGGGCGCCGGGGGCCTCGTAACCGACGCTCTGCTCGCTCCCTTCCATGGCGATAGTCTGGGCCATGATGCGGTTGTAGTGGCGGCGATCGGCCACTTGCAGCCCTTCGCTGTTGAAGATCTCCACCTCCTGCTCCCAGCCTAGCACGTTGCCGGAGAACTGGCTCACCTTGCTGCTCTCGGCGCGGGCCACCGCATCCATGGCGTGCAGATAGGCGATTTTCTGCTCCAGCAGCTTGTCTGCCGACAGGGGCAGCGCCACCGGGTTGCGATCGCTCAAGCGGGTGAAATCGAAGGCGGTGGCGGTCACCACGGGGTCGCGGCGGTCTTTGGCCGCCAGCAGGGTGACGATGCGCAGCAGTTCGTCGCGGTTGGCCAGATTGGTGTAGCCGTAGAGCACCTTGTGGCCGTAACAGAGGCGCACGCCGATACCGAAATCGAGGCCGCCGCTGATGTTCTCTATCTGGCTGGAGAGCAGGCTGAGCTGGCTGCGGCGCTTGCGCTCGACAAACAGCTCGGCAAAATCGGCACCTAGCGCCAGCGCGTGATCGAGCACGTCACGGGCGATGGCGGGGGCCAACAGGGAGAATGGGGTCATAGAATATCCTTTTCTGGTCTGTCCGTTTGCTTCCGACATCCGGCTCTGATTGTTATGGGATGTCGAGTCCATTGTTGCAGACCAGCACAAAAAAGTCGCTATAGCGTCATGCGATGATACCGATTGAGAAAATCGGTGCGATAACTGCGCCCGGCGGCCAGGGCCAGGCGCTCAGGGTCGTTTTGCCAAAACGTGGGAAAGATCAGAGCAGGGCGTGGATTTCGCTCAGGATCTGCTCGACCCACTGCTCGATGCGCGGATCGGTCTGGTCATATTGGTTGGCATCATCGAGGGCCAGCCCGACGAAGTGACGGCCATCGTCGATCAGTGCCTTGGAGGCATCGAATTCGTACCCTTCGTTGGGCCAGTAGCCCACCAGCTTGACCCCTTTTGGCACCAGCTGATCGTGCAGCATGCCGAGGGCGTCCTGGAACCATTCGCCATAACCGAGCTGATCGCCGAGGCCAAACAGGGCCACGATGCGTCCCTCCAGATGGAGATCGGCGATATCTTCCCAGCGGGACTCCCAGTCCTCCTGCAGTTCGCCAAAATCCCAAGTGGAGATGCCGAGGATCAGGATCTCGTAATCCTCCATCCGGCGCAGGGAGACATCCTTGATATTGTGAATATCCACCAGCTCGGGGCCGATGAGGGCGCGGATCTTCTCGGCTGCCATCTCGGTGTAGCAGGTGGTGGAACCGTAAAACAGACCAATCTTCATCGCTCTTCTCTCTGTTGGCGCTTTCTCGCTTGCTTTTGGCGCGTTCTCGCATGCTCGTGTGGGCAGCGCCATGTTGGCAACACGATGGGTAACGTAAGGGGAGGGCGCCAGTCTAGCAGATTGCCATTCGACCTTCACCGCTCGGTAAGGGGCGTGGCAAACGTGCCTTATCTATCCAATGAAAGTGCCTTGTCTTTCCAAGGAGTTGGCGCGTTACAATGGGCCATCTTTCCCCTTATTGCAGCGCACCATGAGCAAGCCCGACCCACATCCCCTGATTGAACCCTTCCTCGACGCCCTCTGGCTGGAGCGGGGATTATCTGACAACACGGTCAGCTCCTATCGCAGCGATCTGGAGAAGTTCTCCCTCTGGCTCGACGAGCAGGGGAGCTCGCTGCTGTTGGCTGGGATGGACGAGATCCAGCACTACCTCGCCTGGCGGGTCGATCACCAGTTTGCGGCCAGCAGCACAGCCCGCTTCCTGTCGGCCCTGCGCCGTTTTTACCAGTATCTCAACCGTGAGAAGCTGCGCAGCGATGATCCGACCGTGCTGCTGGAGGGGCCCAAGCTGCCGAAAAAACTCCCCTCCGATTTAAGCGAAGCGGAAGTGGAGGCACTTCTTAGTGCACCGCTGGTGGATGACCCGCTGGAGCTGCGGGACAAGGCAATGCTGGAGCTGCTCTACGCCACCGGCTTGCGGGTTTCCGAGCTGGTGGGGCTCACTGCCGAGCATGTCAGTTTGCGTCAGGGCTTGGTGCGGGTTGTGGGCAAGGGCAACAAGGAGCGGTTGGTACCCATGGGCGAGGAGGCGATGCACTGGTTGGAGCGTTACTACCGGGAGGCGCGCACCCTGCTGCTGGGGGGCGCCAGCTCGGACGTGGTCTTTCCCTCCAAGCAGGCGCGCATGATGACCCGCCAGACCTTCTGGCATCGCATCAAGCTCTATGCCATGCGGGCCGGGATCAACGGCGAGCTATCCCCTCACACCTTGCGCCACGCCTTTGCCACCCATCTGCTCAACCACGGCGCTGATCTGCGGGTTGTGCAGATGCTGCTGGGCCATGCGGATCTCTCCACCACCCAGATCTACACCCATGTGGCCAACGAGCGACTCAAGGCGCTGCACGGGGAGCACCACCCCAGAGCCTGAGTGGCTGGCCTCCCAAAAACAAAAAACCGCCAGCAGGCGGTTTTTTTATCTCTACACGACAGGAGATGGCGCTTATTTCCCTTGCTGGGATTTCAGCAGATCACGGATCTCGGTCAGCAGCTCCTGATCCTTGGTCGGGCCTGCCGGGGCGGCGGCTTCCTCTTCCTGCTTCTTCTTGAGGGTGTTGATGGCTTTCAGTCCCATGAAGATGGCAAAAGAGATGATCAGAAAGTCGATGATGGTCTGGATGAACTTGCCATAGGCGATAACTACGGCGGGTGTTGCACCTTCTGCGGCCTTCAGGGTGACCGCCAGGTCGCTGAAGTCCACGCCGCCCAGGATCAGGCCGATGGGCGGCATGATCACGTCACCGACAAAAGAGGAGACAATTTTGCCGAAGGCGGCACCAATGATGATACCGACCGCCATATCGATGACGTTGCCGCGGGCGGCAAAGGCTTTGAACTCTTGAATCAGACTCATTATTTCCTCCGAAATTAAACAAGATAGCGCGTTGATTACCCTTGCCAAAGGGCGAACTCTTGTCAGGAAAAACAGAGGCTAAGCCGCGTTGTTCCTGTCGTCCTGACTAGCTTGCGGGCGTTATGAGTCCTTGGCAATCGGGGGGAACCTTTTTTTTGGTACAAAGTGATATTAATTTTTTGATAAGTAGCTGGTTGAATGATGAGCTGTGCTGCTGTAGTTTGCTGGGTCGATTCATTCATACCGCGTGAGTAAACAAGTGAAGTATTTACTACTGGGAATGATGCTTTTGTGCACATTTGCTGCCAGAGCGGGGATGGATACCCAAACCTTGAAACAGACCATTACCGCCCGGTTAGGGGTCTCTGTTTATCTGGTGGAACAGACCCCCATTCCCGGGCTCTATATGCTGGGCACTTCGCAAGGGGTGCTCTACAGCGATGCCAAGGGGAACTATGTGGTGCAGGGGGTCATGCTGGATATGACTCATAACATGAAGAACCTCACCATCTCGGGCATGCGCGAGCAGCGTCGACTGGGCTTGTCCCAGGTGACCCATACACCGGTCGTTCTCCAGGCCAGTAATGAGCGTCATCGGGTTGCGCTCTTTTTCGGTGAGCAGGATGCCGCTCGTCGCCAGCTGTCCGGCACGCTGCAACATCTGCAGGCGTCCGGGGTCAGTGTCGAGCTCTACCCCGTGATTGAACATGCAGGACAGGCTTCCCACTGGTGCAAGGATCCCCTGCTACAGAATGATCCCTTCAAAGCCTATTTGCCTCAAAAGGAATGTAGTGAGACCCTTATCGAGAATATTGGCCTGAGCCAGTGGTTGGGGGTCAAGGTACTGCCTGCCTGGGTCTCCTCTGATGGAGATCTGGTAAGGGGCTACCAGAGCCCGGAACAACTGCTCAAGATACTGGATCACATTGATGCCCCTGCAAATCCGTCGTCGTCCGCGAGTTGATGATTCCCATCTCCCCGCCACCCTGCACCCCCTGCTTCGTCAAATCTTCGCCAGCCGTGGCGTAGAGGATCCCGCTCTGCTCGAGCGCAGCGCCAGCCAGTTGCTGCCTCCCCAGCGCCTCTATGGGATGGAGCGTGCGGTGCCGCTGCTGGCGGAGGCGCTGACGGCGCAAAAACGGATCCTTATCGTCGGCGACTTCGACTGCGACGGCGCCACCAGCTCGGCCCTGTGCGTGCTGGCCCTGCGCGCCATGGGGGGGCGCCATATCGATTTTCTGGTGCCCAACCGCTTCGAGTTCGGTTATGGCCTCACCCCCGAGATCGTCGAGCTGGCGGTGGCCCGCGGCGCCGAGTTCCTGATCACGGTGGATAACGGCATCTCCAGCATCGCCGGGGTGGCGGCAGCCAAGGCGGCCGGCATGCAGGTACTGGTTACCGATCACCATTTGCCAGGTCAGGAGCTGCCTGACGCCGATGCCATCGTCAACCCGAACCAGCGCGGTTGCGACTTCCCCTCCAAGTCGCTGGCCGGGGTGGGGGTGGCCTTCTACCTGATGGCGGCCCTCAACACCCATCTGCGTCAGCTCGGCTGGTTCGAACGGCAAGGGTTGCGCGCGCCCAATGTGGCGGATTACCTCGATCTGGTGGCCCTCGGCACGGTCGCCGATGTGGTGGCGCTCGATGGCAACAACCGCATTCTGGTCCATCAGGGCTTGCAGCGGATCCGGGCTGGCCGCTGCCGCCCCGGCATTCAGGCGCTGGTGGATGTGTCGGGTCGCGATGGTCGCCGTCTCACCGCCGCCGACCTCGGTTTTGCGCTGGGGCCGCGCCTCAATGCGGTTGGGCGCCTCGATGACATGTCCCTCGGGGTCGCCTGTCTGCTCTGCGATGACCTTAATCTGGCGAGCCAGCTTGCGGCCGAGATGGACAGCCTCAATCAGGAGCGCAAGGAGATCGAGCAGGGGATGCAGCAGGAGGCCCTCGCCACCCTGGAGCAGATCCGGTTTCGCGATGGCGAGGTACCGTCGGGCATAGTGCTGCACCGCAACGAGTGGCATCAGGGGGTGGTGGGGCTGGTGGCCTCCAAGGTGAAGGAGAAGTACTACCGCCCGGTCATCGCCTTTGCCGAGAGCAGCGAGACCGAGCTCAAGGGCTCCGGCCGCTCCATTCCCGGGGTGCACCTGCGCGATGCGCTGGAACTGCTCGATACCCGCCATCCGGGCCTGATGGGCAAGTTTGGCGGCCATGCCATGGCGGCGGGGTTGACCCTGCCCAAGGCCAACATCGAGGCGTTCGGTCGGGCCTTTGAGGCTGTCATCAGTGAGCTGGTGACACCGGAGCTTTTGACCGGGGTGTTGCTCACCGATGGCGAGTTGTTGCCGGACGAACTCAATATCGAGCTGGCGGAGCTGATTCGCGCCTCCGGCCCCTGGGGTCAGGCCTTCCCCGAGCCGCTGTTCGACGGCGAATTTGTGCTGGTGCAGCAGCGGCTGGTGGGGGAGAAGCACCTCAAGATGATGCTGACAACCGATTCCGGTCACGCGGTGGATGCCATCGCCTTTGGCGTCGATCTCAAGCGCTGGCCCGATGCCTCGGTCAAGCGGGTGCGGCTTGTCTACCGGCTCGATGTCAACGAGTGGCGCGGCAACCGCAGCGTGCAGCTGCTGGTGGAGCATCTGGAGGCGGCCGGTCTCTGAGCCGGTAGCATCGCTGCTCTATCGCCGCTTTATCACAGATAGCGCTGACAACGGCCACCCTCGGGTGGCCGTTTTTGTTGGCGGATCTCTGGAAAAGGGCGTTGACCTGTCTATAGCTTTACAGTTTAAGCTCGTCTCTATCGGGTCACCTGAGGGCCCGCACCGTGAGTGATTGCCATGAAAATATCCGAACTGGCCCGCCGCTGCGGCCTCGCCCGCTCCACCCTGCTCTATTACGAGAAGCTGGGGGTGATTGCCGGCACCCGGGCCGCCAACGGCTATCGCCACTATGACGAGGGGGATCAGCAGCGACTGCAGATGGTGCAGGCCCTGCAGGCGGGTGGTCTCAGCCTCAAGCAGTGCCTCGCCTGTCTGGCTGGCGAGATAGATCAGGCGGCATTGCAGGCCCGTGTAAGGGAGCTCGATCAGGAGCTGGCGCGGATGCAGCGCGCCCGCGATCTGTTGGCGGATCTGGCAGGGTTGCGTCCGCGCTCCGGTGAGGAATTCAAGGCCTGGCAGCTGCAACTGCAGCGCGAGGCACCGGAGGCCTACTTCGCGTGGGTGATGAAACAGGGTTTTAGCGAGAAAGATCGCTACCACTTGCAATGGTTGAGCAAAGACATGAATGAACATGATCGTTACATCAAGGACTTTATCCAGCTGCTGGATGGCATGGGTTACTGGGGGCCGGGGGATCGCGCCTTCACCCAGCAGCAGTTTGCCGCCTTGCCCATTCGGCCGCGCCGGATCCTCGACATGGGCTGCGGGCGCGGTGCCTCGACCATGGCGCTGGCTCAGGTGACCGATGCCGCCATTGTGGCCATCGATCTGGAAGAGGAGGCGCTGGCCGCCGTGGCGCACTCCGCCCGTGCAGCGGGCTTTGAGCATGTCTCCACCCTCTGCGCCAACATGGCGGCACTGCCGGACGATCTGGCCCCGGCCGACCTCATCTGGGCAGAGGGGAGCGCTTACGTGATGGGGGTTGCCAATGCACTGAAGGCGTGGCGTCCGCTGCTCGCGAGCCCGCAGGCTTGCATCGTGCTGAGTGATGCGGTCTGGCTGACCGATAACCCGCCCGAGGAGGCATTGGCATTCTGGCAGCAGGATTATCCCGCCATGCAGACGCTGGCGGGCCTGCTTGAGACGGTACAAGCGGCAGGCTACCGCTGCCTGTCACACACACTCTTGCCGATGAGCGCTTGGAACAACTATCTGGACCCTATCGAGGTCAATCTGGTGCGCTATCGAGACGAGCTGGGGGAGAGTGCCGCCTGGCAGGACTTGAGCCGGGAAGTGGCCATCCACCGCCAATATCTGGGCAGTTACGGCTATGTGATCTGCTGCCTGCAAGCGATGTGAAGAGGGTGGCTATTGCCATTGAGGGTGAGCCAGTGACCGGAGGGGGGGCAGATGCTCCCCCATTTGTTTGGGTTTTAAATGCTCAGTTCAGTGATAATTGAGTGTTTAGTGCTGATTTGCATGATTAGGTGAATATCAAAATCCAATAAAGCGATGGCTTGTGATATATTTATCCACGCATTCCTGTCATCCCTGAAGGAGCTCGAACCTTGCCTCTTGCCAGTCGCTTACCCCCAAGCCGCATACAGCACGGTGCAATGGCCTTTGCCATCGCCTGCATTCTGTGGCTCGCTGCTTTTGCCGCAGCTGGGCTGAGCGCCGTGTCGCAGGGGCCATCTGCCGGGGCGATGGCGGGGATGGCACTGCAAGACCCGATCAACCAGCGTCTGGTCGACACGGTCGGCTTGCTGCCGAGCAACCAGTGGCGCCACGGGGTCGAGCAGGGGCGGCGGTTGGCGAAAGAGCGGGACGGCCATCTCTACCAGATGCTGCTGGCCTGGTTCCAGCACGATATCCTCGGCCTGCTCTGTGGCCTGCTGTTCTTTGTGCCGCTGATCTATGTCAGACAAGCTTGTGGCCACGTTGGCTATCTGCATAAACGGCAACTCTGCGGCCACCATCTGCAATTTCGCTTCTGTCACGGCGACTAGCTCACCCGGCTGGCGGACGCTCATCCACGTTTTCACACTGCTTTTAACGCTCCCGATTGACTGACGGGGCAGGCTGACACCTGCAGCCTGCGCTCTATCGTCCGGTGCTGCGTCCGCGCTTTCTATTGTTTCGTCCATGCTGCTGGCCATCGGCCAGAGGCAGACTTTCTCTTTGCGCAAACACCTGGTGAGCACACCTATGGACTACTACCTCAACCTGTTTATTCACTCAATCTTTGTCGAGAACCTCGCCCTGGCATTCTTTCTGGGGATGTGTACCTTTCTGGCCGTCTCGAAGAACATCAACACCGCCTTTGGCCTTGGTATGACGATCCTGGTGGTGATGGTGATCGCTATTCCCCTCAACAACTTGATTTACCGCCATATCTTGCGGGCAGGCAGCACCTTTTTCGGGGAATTCGATCTGGGATTTCTCGATTACATCATCTACATCGGGGTGTTGGCGGCGCTGGTGCAGGTGATGGAGATGGTGCTCGACAAGTACGTTCCGGCGCTCTATCAGGCGCTCGGCATCTATCTGCCGCTGTTGACGGTGCACTGCGCCATCTTTGGCGGGGTGATGTTTATGGCGCAGCGGGATTACGATTTTGTCGAGTCGCTGGTCTACAGTGCAGGCTCGGGGCTTGGCTGGCTGCTGGCCATTGTCGCCATGGCCGGGCTGCGCCAGAAACTGAAGTACGCCGATGTTCCCGAGGGGCTGCGGGGCATCGGCATCACCTTTATCGTGGCGGGGCTGATGTCCCTCGGCTTTATGTCCTTCTCAGGCATATCGCTTTGATTGGAGATGAAAAAAACGAGGCGCCTGCGGGCGCCTCGTTGTTTATCGGGGGTTGCGGGTGGTCATTACAGTTCGCGGGCCCAGGGGTGAGCCTTGGGGCGCAGCGCCAGCGCCAGACCCAGCAGCAGTACGGTCAGACCGTAGAGAGGCCAGCTGCCAAAGCGCAGGTAGGGGGTCTCGCCGTGGGCGGGACGCACTTCGCTACGCAGCACGCCCGCTTCAAACTGCGGGATCTGGCCGATGATGCTGCCATCGATCTCGGTGACGATAGTGATACCGGTGTTGGTGTCCCGCAGCAGCGGACGAGCCAGCTCCAGCGCGCGCATCCGGGCGATCTCCATATGCTGCCAGGGGCCGATACTGGTGCCGAACCAGGCGTCGTTGGAGACGGTCAGCAGGAAGTCGGTATCGGCATTGACGTTGCGGCGTACCTCCTCCGGGAAGATGATCTCGTAGCAGATGGCGGCGGCAAACTTGAGCCCCTTGGCGATCAGGTTTGGCTGCACTTCGTCACCCCGGCTGAAGGAGGACATCGGCAGGTTGAAGAAGGGGGCGATGGGGCGCAGCAGATCTTCAAACGGCACGAACTCGCCGATGGGCAGCAGGTGGTACTTGTTGTAGCGGTTGGAGTGGTTGTAGAAGTAGGACTCCTTGCCATCCGCATCCTGCACCCCCATGCCGAGCACGGTATTGTAGAAACGCTGTTGCTGCTCGTCGTAGTGGATGATCCCCGCCAGCAGGCCGGTATCGTTCACCTTCATCGCCTTGTCCAGATTCTCCAGATAGGGGCCCATCGCCTTCTCGATGGCCGGGATCGCCGACTCCGGCCAGACGATGATGTCGGCATCCTGATTCTCGCGGCTCAAGTCCTGATAGGTGCGCACCGTGGGGGCCAGTGCCTCCGGATCCCACTTGAGGGACTGGGCGATATTGCCTTGCACCAGCGCCACCTTGACCGGCTCGCCACGGGTCACCCAGTTGAGCTGCATCAGGCCGTGAGCGCCGGCCACCAGCAGGGCGGGCACCGCCAGCCACAGTGGCGAGCGGGATTTCCACACCAGCCAAATGGCGGAGGCGGAGAATAGCAGTGCTAGGGTGATGCCCTGTACCCCGAGAATGGGAGCAAATCCCTTGAGCGGGCCGTCGATCTGGCTGTAACCAAACCAGAGCCAGGGGAAGCCGGTCATCACCCAGCCGCGCAGCCAGTCAGCGACCAACCAGAGGGCCGGGAAGGCTAGCAGCCAGCGGCTCCAGTGACGGCCGCCAAAGAAGCGGGCAAAGACCCAGCAGGCGAGCGTCGGGTAGAGTGCCAGATAGGCGGAGAGCCCGGCCAGCAGCACGAAGGCGACCGGTAGCGGGATGCCACCAAACTCGGTCATGCTGACATGGATCCACCACAGCCCCGGCAAAAAGAGTCCCATGGCGTAGCCAAAACCGCGCCAGGCGGCCTGTTTCGGCGTGGCTTTGTCCAGCAGGGCGTAGAGGCCAAGCAGGGAGGGGATCACCAGCGGCCAGTAGCCGAAGGGGGAGAAGGCCAGCACGGCGATGGCACCAGAGGCCAACGCACTGAGGCTTAACAGAATTTTGGAAGTAACAGGGGATAATCTCACGGGCGATGGTGCTCGTCTTGGTCTGCAACTGGGTCGAATGGCCGGTATCTTAACCTGTAAGCGGGGCAACGGCGAGCCTCGATGCCGGTGGCAGAGAGCACAACGCCCCGAGGTCGGGGCGTTGTTTCACACATCGAGCGGATCTGCTTATTGCGGCTCGGATTGCGCCGCCGCGTGGTGCTCGGGGATCTTCACCTGCAACTGCTGCAGACGACGCCGGTCGGCATGCATCACCTTGAACAGGTAGCCGTCCAGCTCGATCTCCTCGCCCTTCTTGGGCAGATGACTGAAGGCGTGCATCACCAGACCACCCACAGTATCCACCTCTTCATCGCTGAACTGGGTGCCGAAGAAGTCGTTGAAATCCTCGATCTCGGTAAGGGCACTAACCGAGAAGACCCGTTTGCTGATGCGGCGGATTTCGTCCGGCTCATCCTCGATGTCATCGAATTCGTCATCTATCTCGCCGACGATAAGCTCGAGAATGTCTTCAATGGTCACCAGACCGGAGACGCCACCAAATTCGTCGACCACGATGGCCATGTGGTAGCGCTCTTCACGGAACTCCTTGAGCAGACGGTCAACCCGTTTGCTTTCAGGCACGATCACCGTGGGGCGCAAGATTTTCTCGAGCTGCAGCGGCTCGCTGGCGTGATGGCCGCCAAACCCGAAGGGGAGCAGATCCTTGGCGAGCAGAATGCCCTCCACATGATCCTTGTCCTCGTTGATCACCGGGAAGCGGGAGTGGCCGGACTCGATGATCACCGGCAGGATTGCATCCACCGGCTGGGACTTCTCGATGGTCACCATCTGGGAGCGGGGGATCATGATATCGCGCACGCGAAGATCGGCGATCTCCAGCACCCCCTCGATCATGTCCTTGGTGTCCTGATCGATGAGGTCGCGCTCTTCGGCATCGGCTATCACGTCTACCAAATCATTGCGGTCTTTTGGCTCGCCCTGGAAGAGTTGGCTGAGTTTGTCGAGCCAGGTTTTCTTCGGCGAGCCGGTACTAGGGTGATCGTCGGTCATTTTCTCTCTTGGTTACTCGTATGAACACACTTGAAATAGTTCGGGTTATATAAGGATGGCCATCTGCTGTTTCAAGACGATGACCATCCGGTTCTTTACTCTTCGTCGTTCAGATAAGGATCGGCAAAACCTAGCTCCTGCATGATGTCGCGTTCCAGCTGCTCCATCTCTTCGGCTTCCTCATCCTCGATATGGTCATAACCTAGCAGATGCAGACTGCCGTGCACAACCATGTGGGCCCAGTGGGCCATCAGGGGCTTGCCCTGCTCCTCGGCCTCGCGCTCTACCACCTGACGGCAGATCACCAGATCGCCGAGCAGCGGCAGCTCCAGACCGGGTGGCGCCTCGAACGGGAAGGAGAGCACGTTGGTGGGCTTGTCCTTGCCGCGATAGGTGAGATTGAGCTCGTTGCTCTCCGCCTCATCGACGATACGCACCGTCACTTCTGCCTCCTGCTGGAAGCCGAGAATGGTGCCGTCGAGCCAGCCTTGCAGCTGGGCTTCGGTGGGCAGGCCGTCAGTGCTGGCACTGGCCAGCTGCAGATCCAAGGTTACGCTCATTGCTCACTCTCTTTGCTGGCGTTTGTTTGGCCGGCCACCTTCTCGGCTGCCTGTTTGGCGTCGAACGCCTCATAGGCCTGCACGATGCGGGCCACCACCGGGTGGCGCACCACGTCTTTGGATTCGAAGAAGTTGAACGACAGACCATCGACCCCTGGCAGCACTTCCAGCGCGTGGCGCAGGCCGGATTTGGCGTTGCGCGGCAGATCTACCTGGGTGATGTCACCGGTGACCACAGCCTTGGAGTTGAAGCCGATCCGGGTCAGGAACATCTTCATCTGCTCGGTGGTGGTGTTCTGGGCCTCATCGAGAATGATAAAGGCGTCATTGAGGGTTCTTCCGCGCATATAGGCGAGCGGCGCCACCTCGATGATGTTGCGCTCCATCAGCTTCTCGACCCGCTCAAAGCCCAGCATCTCGAACAGGGCGTCGTAGAGCGGGCGCAGGTAAGGATCCACCTTCTGGGAGAGATCCCCGGGCAGGAAGCCGAGCTTCTCACCCGCTTCCACCGCCGGACGGGTCAGCAGAATGCGGCGAATTTCCTGACGCTCCAGCGCATCCACCGCCGCTGCGACCGCCAGATAGGTCTTGCCGGTACCGGCCGGGCCTATGCCGAAGCAGATATCGTGGCGCACGATATTGGCAATGTACTGGGCCTGATTTGGGCTGCGTGGTTTGATGAGACCGCGCTTGGTCTTGACCGTCACCTCCTTGCCATAGGGGATGCTCGGCGCCGGTTCGTCATCCTGCTCCAGCACCCGCGACTCCTGAATGGCCAGATGGACCATGTCGGGAGTGATATCGGTCACCTTGCCACCCTTGAGGGGCTGGGTTTCCACATAGAGGTGTTTGAGGATGACGGCGGCGGCATCCAGCTGGGCCGGTTTGCCCACCAGCTGGAAGTGGCTGTCACGGTAGCTGATCTCGACGCCGAGGCGGCGCTCCAGCTGCTTGATGTTATCATCGAAGGGGCCGCACAGGCTGGCAAGGCGCTGGTTGTCGGCGGGCTCCAGATGCAGATTCAGGGTCGAGATGTGTCGGCTCAAAATATCCTCGTCTCAAGGCGCTCCCCATCCGCCGGGCGAATGGGGAGGAGGGGATTAATGGGGAGTGAAGGCGGCAACGCCCAGCTCGTCCGGCACGTTATCCGGGCGGTTGGATTTAACCGGGATTTCGCTCTGGGCGGGGGTGAACGCGGCTACTCCGAGTTCGTCCGGTACGTTATCCGGGCGACGGGCCAGGATTTCGCTCGGGGCGGTGGCGATCCGCAGGTTCATCTCGCTCTCGCCGCGGATGAACTTGCCGCGCAGGGAGTTGGGACGCACCTCGGTGATCTCCACGTCGGCAAAGCCGCCGATCAGGGTGTGCTGGCCTTCGAAGTTGACCACCCGGTTGTTCTCGGTGCGGCCACACAACTGCATCGGGTCGAGCTTGGAGGGCCCTTCCACCAGGATGCGCTGGGTGGTGCCCAGCATGGCACGGCCAATCTGCATCGCCTGGTTGTTGATGACGTGCTGCAGGCGGGCCAGACGGGCTTTTTTCACTTCCATATCGACATCGTCGGGCATGTCGGCGGCCGGAGTGCCCGGGCGCGGGCTGAAGATGAAGCTGAAGCTCATGTCGAAACCCACATCCTCGATCAGCTTCATGGTCGCTTCAAAGTCTTCGTCCGTCTCGTTCGGGAAGCCAACGATGAAGTCGGAGCTGATGGTGATGTCGGGACGGGCGGCACGCAGGCGACGGATCTTGGATTTGTACTCCAGGATGGTGTGCGGGCGCTTCATCATGGTCAGAATACGGTCGGAGCCGCTCTGCACCGGCAGGTGCAGGAAGCTGACCACTTCCGGGGTGTCTTTGTAGACTTCGATGATGTCGTCGGTGAATTCGATCGGGTGGCTGGTGGTGTAGCGAATGCGATCGATACCGTCGATAGCGGCCACCAGACGCAGCAACTCGGCGAAGGTGCAGATGCCGTCATCAAAGGTCGGGCCGCGGTAGGCGTTGACGTTCTGGCCGAGCAGGTTCACTTCGCGCACGCCCTGCTGGGCGAGCTGGGCGATTTCGTAGAGCACGTCGTCCAGCGGTCGGCTCACCTCTTCACCGCGGGTGTAGGGCACCACGCAGTAAGTACAGTATTTGGAGCAGCCTTCCATGATGGAGACGAACGCGGTGGCCCCTTCGGCGCGCGGTTCGGGCAGGCTGTCGAATTTTTCGATCTCGGGGAAGGCGATATCAACCTGGGCACCACGGCCCTCTTGCACTTCCTTGATCATGGCGGGCAGGCGATGCAGGGTCTGCGGGCCGAACACGATATCCACATAGGGAGCGCGCTGGCGGATGGCATCGCCCTCCTGAGAGGCAACGCAGCCACCCACGCCGATCACCAGACCGGGCTTGTTGGCCTTGAGCTTTTTCCAGCGTCCCAGCTGGTGGAACACCTTCTCCTGCGCCTTTTCGCGGATGGAGCAGGTATTCAGCAGCAAGACATCTGCCTCTTCGGGCTCTTCGGTAAGGGTGTAGCCATTGCTGGCATCCAACAGGTCGGCCATTTTGGACGAGTCATACTCGTTCATCTGGCAACCCCAGGTTTTAATGTGAAGTTTCTTGCTCATTGCTTCTCTTGACTTGTTTTGAAATCGGCATGGTCAAAGGACCGCGCATTTTACTCCGCAATCTGGATACTGCCTAGCTAATATCCAGCTGGCAATGGTGCTCACCCGATACCTGTTGCCAGCAAGCTCAATAAGCTTTCTCCTTGATTTGACGCAGCAATTCCCTGTTTGTCTCACTGTTTATCAGCCGCCCTTGCGCTATCATGCAGCCATCCGGTTCACGTCCGGGCGCTGTCGCCGGACGCACCCTTTCAGGAATAAATGTATGGAACAGTGTGATATCGCCATCGTCGGCGCCGGCATGGTGGGCGCCGCCACCGCCTGTATGCTGGCGGCTCAGGGTCTCTCGGTGCGGGTCATCGAGACCCAACTGCCGGAGCATTACGCGCCGGAGCAGCCGCTGGATCTGCGGGTCTCCGCCATCAGTCAGGCTTCGGTGGCGCTGCTGGAGCAGGCCGGTGCCTGGCACCATCTGCAGCAGATGCGGCTCTGCCCCTATCGCCGGCTGGAGACCTGGGAGCTGGACGGTTTTGCCACCCGCTTCAATGCCGCCGATCTCGGTCTGCCCCAGCTCGGCTACATCATCGAAAACCGGTTGGTGCAGCTCGCCCTGCTCAAGCGGATGGAGGATTTTCCCACCATCCAGACCCACACCCCGGCGGCGGTGACCAGCCTGCGCCAGAGTGCGGATGAAGCTGTGCTGACTCTGGACGACGGCACCGAGCTGGCCGCGCGCTGGGTGCTGGCCTGCGACGGTGCCGAATCCCACACCCGCAAGCTGGCGGGTATCGGCGTATCGCGCTTCGAGTACCGCCAGCACTGCATGCTGATCAATATCGACACCGACTTTGCGCAGGAAGATATCACCTGGCAGCAGTTCACCCCGAGCGGCCCGCGCGCCTTCCTGCCGCTGCCCGGTCAGCACGGCTCTCTGGTGTGGTATGACAGCCCAGCCCGTATCCGGGCGCTCACTGCCATGAGCAACGAAGGGCTTGCCGCCGAGGTGCGTCGCCACTTCCCGAGTCGGCTCGGCGGGTTCACCGTCACCGGCAAGGGGAGTTTCCCGCTGGTGCGTCGCCACGCCAACGACTATCACGTCGGTCGGGTGGTGCTGCTTGGCGATGCTGCCCACACCATCAACCCGCTGGCGGGGCAGGGGGTCAACCTCGGCTTCAAGGATGTGGCCTGCTGGGCTGATCTGCTGCAAGGAGCTGGCGCCGACTGGCATCAGCTGGCGTTGGCCGAGCGTTACGAGCGACGCCGTCGCCCCGACAACCTGCTGATGCAGTCGGGAATGGATCTCTTCTACGGGGTATTCAGCAACGAGATTGGCCCCCTCAAGCTGGCCCGCAATCTTGCTCTCAATCTGGCGGACAAGGCGGGCCCGCTCAAGGAGATGGCGCTGCGCTATGCACTGGGGCTGGTTTGACAGGTAGAAACCAGGTAATACGGGCTGAATTCGCGAAGGAGCAAAGGTGATGAACAAGGCACTGCTGGTGATCGATTTTATCAACGATATTGCCCATCCCGACGGGCGCATTGCCGCCTCCGCAGCCCACGTGGTGGAGCAGGATGCCATTGCGCATGCCAATCAGGCGCTGGCCCATGCCCGCGCCCACGACTGGCTGGTGGTGCTGATCAAGGTCGGTTTCGACAGCCGTTATCAACTGCAACCCAAGGGTTCCCCCATGTTTGGCAGGGCCCATCAGCTTGGCGCCCTCTCACTTTGTGACAGCGGCACCGATTTTCATGCAGACCTCGATGTACAGCCCGGTGATCTGGTGCTGGCCAAACCCAGAGTGAGCCCCTTCTATGGCACTGCGCTGGAACCCGCCTTGCGGGCCAACCATATCGACCACCTCTATCTGTGCGGCGTAAGTACCAGCTGGGCTATTCAGGCGGCGGCGCGGGATGGCCATGATCGGGACTACGCCATCACCATTCTGGAGGATGCCTGTGCGGCGGCGGATGCCACCGAGCACCACACCTCGCTGCGGATGCTGAGCCGCATTGCCGAGGTCATCAAGGTATCCCAGCTCGACTGACCCTTAGGCAGCAGGCTGAGCTTGCTCACTGTTTTGACATTTATGTCTGCGGCCCTATGTTGGGCCGCAGCGCTTTTGGGCAACATGATTGTCGGGCAATATAGTGCTCACATGGATAACAACAAGGATGGACAGATGCGTTATCAGGGACGGATCGCGAGCTGGAACGAGGCGCGCGGCTTTGGATTTATTACGCCGGAGCAAAATGGCGCCGAGCAGACAATCAATGGATCACGCGGTGCAGGGCTGTTTGTGCATGTTACGGCGCTGCAATCAGATGGCCGGGTGCCCGAGCCGGGGGAGCGTGTCACCTATCTGATCGGCAGTGGTCAGGATGGCAAGCCAAGGGCGTTGCAGGTCTTTTTCCCCGATCGCCCGCTCACGTTGGCGGGTGTTGTGCCGTCGGTCGCACCATCAGCAGCAAGATCAGCCGCATCATCGGCGGCGCCTGCATTTCGGGCGGCAAGTCAGCCGCCAAGACCCACCTCGACCAGAGAGAGAAGTAACCCCTATCGACGTCGCAAGAGCAGCTGGAGTGGTAAATTGCTCCCCCTGTTGCTGCTCGTCGGCCTCTTTTCCATCTATTCCCGCTTCTTTGCCAATTTGCCGCCCGCATCGCCAGTTACTCAAGAGGAGGTTAGTTCCATCTTCAGTACGCCACAGGCAGCGACCTTTACTCGCCAGTGTGATGGTCGGCAGCATTGCTCCCAGATGACCTCCTGTGAGGAGGCAACCTGGTTTTTACAAAACTGCCCTGGTACCAAGATGGATGGGGAAGGAGATGGCATCCCCTGTGAAGATCAGTGGTGTGTTAATTGAAATGCTTTGATTCACAAAGGCCCGATTAATTCATCTCGATTGCTGAGCGCTATCTTCTCCTGGTTCCGTCTGCGGGAGTTTTTGGCTGGGTCAGCGATCGATTGTGGCTGGGTGCGGTGCGGGATGGGGATCGAGGACCAGCTGCACGAAGCGATCGCGGATCGGGTCGGCAAAGGCGGGGTTCCACACCAGACTTATCTCCCACTCGGAACAGGGGCCAAAGAGGGGATAGAGGGTGACGTCCGGGCCCGCGATAAAGCTGACGCTGTGCGGCAGGATGGCATTACCTATGCCTGCCGCAACCAATGCCACCAGAGTCTGAATATCCTCTGCCTCTTGAACCATGCCGGTCAGCCGGTTGGCGCCGAGAAACCCGGCGATCTGCCGGGTTAGGCCGGGACAACGGTAGCCCACCATCTGCAACAGGGGTTGACTAGTCAGTGCCTGCTGGACGTCAAACGATGACGGATCTGGCTGGGTTATCCGGGTTGGCACCGCCAGTACCAGCCGGTCGGTCAGCAGCCGATGCTCCTGCAACAGCGGAGTCTCTGGCCGACGCATAAAACCAAGTTGCAACTGGCCGGAGAGCAGCTGCTCCTGCTGGATCGCGGAGGGCATATCCTGCAGATGGACCATCACGTCCGTGACCTGCTGTTTGAAGCGGGCCACCAGCGCAGGGGCCAGCGCGAAACTCGACAGGCCAAACCCAATCTTGAGCCGACCGGCCACGCCACTCGCCACTGCCAGCGCGTGACGTTCAAACTCCCTGCCGTGTTTGACCAGTGCGCTTGCCTGAGTGAGCAGCTGGGCGCCGAGCGCCGTCAGCTCGGCACCATGGCGGCCCCGCTTGAACAGGGTGCAGCCCAGCGTCTGCTCCAGCCCCTGGATCTGCTTGGTGAGGGCCGGTTGGGTAATGAAGAGGCGATTGGCCGCTTCCCGGTAGTTGGCGGTCTCGGCCAGCGTCACAAACGCCTGCAGTTGCCTCAAGTCGAATTTCATTCCAATTGGTTATCCAAAGTGGCGATTTATTGATTATAAATTATCTAATCGCCTTGTTCTAATGGCTCGGCAAGGGGGGAATCGCCCTCCTCTGAACCGGAATAAGGAGCCATATCATGTCTACCCAACGTTATCTGTTTTTGATCAAGGGCAAGCTGGTGCTGGCTCAGCCGTTGGCGGCCCCGGAGACTGGGGAGCTGCTCGCCAGCCTGTTGCAACAGGGGTTTGTGGTCGGCCCCTTGCAAGTGTGGGCTGGCAGTACCGAGCAGGCGCTCGCCTGTTATGAGCGTGCCGCCCAGCAGCAGGCCTTTGCCGATGCGCTCTCTGGCTCTCTGCCCGAGCTGGCCGGGGTGCCTGTATGAGTGTCTGTATGAGTGCTGGCATGAACACGATCACCCTGTCGGTATCCGCCCTGCTGTTCGATATGGATGGCACCCTGGTCTGCTCGACCGGCGATGTGGAGCAGGTATGGCGGCTCTGGTGTCGTGAACATCTGCGCGATCCCGAGCCGGTGTTGGCGATGTGTCACGGTATGCGTTCGCGCGAGGTGATCCGGTCGCTGGCTCCGCAACTGGATGTGGAGCGAGAGGTCGCGCGGCTTGATGAGTTGGAGATGCTGCATACCGGCGGCGACGCCATCGCAGGAGCTGGCGAGTTGCTGCGCCACCTGCCGCCACAGCATTGGGCCATCGTGACCTCCGCTGGTGAGCGGGTTGCCCGCCATCGCCTGAATTGTGCCGGTTTGCCGCTGCCTAACGTGTTGGTGGGAGCCGAAGCGGTGGTCAATGGCAAACCCGATCCCGAGCCCTATCTGCTGGGCGCTGTACGGCTTGGCGTGCCACCCGCTCGCTGTCTGGTATTTGAGGATGCCCCGGCCGGTATTGAGAGCGCCCTGCGTGCAGGCTGCGCCGTGGTACAGGTGGGGGGCGATGCACCGCTCAACCCTGCGGTGGTGGCGGTGATCCGCGACTGGCGCGAGGTGAGAGTGGTGTCAGGGAAAGGCGAGTCCTTGCTGGTGATGCTGTCGATGCAGGGCGCCAACCAAGAATGACGGCACGAGAGCTCTGGGAGTTGAATTAGGGGGCTGAGCCTGATGGCTGGCGGTCAGTTACTCAGGCGTATGTGGCTCTTGGTCGCAAAAGTTATAGACGATCCCCACCGATTATCTTCCGGGCGTTTACATGCAGTGGGTTCACTTTCAACCGGGGGTAAAAAAACCTCTGCAGGCGACCGGATTGATCGCCTGCAGATGGAGCTGGTTTAGCTGAACAGCAGGTAGGAGAGGGTCATGCAGCAGATGATGCCCGAGATGATGGGCACCGAGGTGCGCTTGATGATCTCGATGGGGTTGCTGCCGGTGATCGAGGCGATGACGATGATCACCGCGGCGACTGGCGACATGGAGCGGATCAGGTTGGCGGTGAGCTGCATCGGCAGGGCCACCGCGACGCTGTTGACCCCGACCTTCTCGGTGATCTCGGGAATGATGTTGATAAAGGAGTAGAAGACCGCCAGACCGCTGCCGCTGATAAAGCCGATCAGCGCCGCCGTACCGGAGAAGAAGAACATAAGGATGGAGCCGACGCCGTCGATGTGTTTCACGCTATCGACCAGGGTATCTATGATGCCGATGGCTTTCAGTCCCTCCACCAACATGCTGGCCGCTACGATGAGCGAGACCACCTGAGCGAGCCCCGTGCCCATGCCGGTGAAGAAGATGGCGAACTCCTTGCTGGTCTCCTTGATATTGCCTTTGCGCAGCAGCTCCACCCCTATGGTGAGCAGCAGGCAGACGAAGGTGATCTCCACCAGCCCGAGGGAGATATGGGTGAAGCAGATGCCGAACAGCAGTACCAGCACCAGTGGCAGTATCGGAAAGAGGCCGTAGTAGGCGGGCGGCAAGCCGGTGGGCACGGCGAGCGACTCCTCTTTTTCCTCCAGTCCGCCGCGCGCCCGCTGCCGCTTGTCCATCGCCTTCTGCCAGAAGTAGTGCACTACTGCCATCAACGCCAGCGTCGGCAGCGAGATGGGCGCGTGGTAGGAGACGATGTACTCCACCAGCGGGATGCCCAGCTTCTGGGCGGCCAGCACGTTATCGGCTCCCAGCGGGCTGGGCATGATGGTGGCTGTGGTGGCAATGACGGCCCCCGCGGTAAGGGAGGACATGTTCGACGCCTTGAGCACCGGATAGAGGGTCGCCATCAGCAACACCGCCAGACTGGCAGCGCTCGGCACCACCAGCGAGAGCAGGTTGCCCAAAAGGAAGATCACCGGCACCAGCAGGTAGGGGGAGCGGATGCGGCTCAAGGGGCGGGTCAGCAGCATGACGGTGACGTCGTTGGCGCCGATGTGGCTCATGTAGCTGGAGAAGCCGAACAACACCATGATGGTGAGCCCGACATTGCCCATCTGGCTGATGAAGATCTGCTTGATCTGGACGAAGGGGTCAAGCCAGTTGAGGCCGCTGCTCTGCGCCGCAGGCAGCAGGGGGTGGCCCAGTCCGACGGCGGCAAACATCAGCAGCAATCCGGCGCCAAACAGCACTATCTTGGCATCGTAGTTTTTGGCGATGAGATAGCCGCAGATGACCAGGATCAGGGTGCTGACAATTATTTCCAGCATGTTTCCAACACTCTCTTCTTGATGTGAATGGGCCAGCGGGCTGGCGGTTCGGGATCAGATGGCGCGGGCAAGGGTCTCCATGCACCAGGCCCTGAATCCGGGCACGTCGATATCGAGGCACACCTCGGCGTTGGGCGGGCGTTTGAGCCGGTTGTTGATATCCACCGAGGTGGTGCCCAGAGTGTGTTCACCCCGGGTCTCGATGGCCACATGGCAGGCCCGGGTGATAAAGAGGTCGGGGCGTACCAGATAGGCGATGGCGCAGAGATCGTGCATCTTGAGCCCGGTGTGCATGCTGCCGCCGCGATAGTGGCCGAACAGGGCGTGGAGCATGGCGCCGGTGCGGTTGAGGGCGGGTAGCGCCGCAATCATCTCGCCGGTCAGGGTGGCCCGGCTGGTGACATCGAGCCCGCACATCACGATGGGCAGGCCGCTGCTGAAGACGATGTGGGCCGCCTCCGGGTCCACGTAGATATTGAACTCGGCATTGGGGGTGTGGTTGCCCCGACCGGCCGAGCCGCCCATCAGCACGATCCGCGCGATCTTCTCCTGGCACTCGGGGTGCAGGGTGAGCAGCAGGGCGATATTGGTCAGCGGCCCGATGGGCACCAGCGTCATGGGTTGTTCGCTGGCGAGCAGAGTGGCCTTCATGGCTTCGACGGCATGCATCGGCAGCGGCTGTTGCCCGGGCTCGGCAAACTCGTAACCATCGAGGCCGGAGTGGCCGTGGATATGGCTGGCATTGTCGAGGGGGCGCACGAGGGGCTGGCTGGCTCCCTGTGCCACCGGCACCTCTTGGCCGAAAAAGTGCAGCAGGCGCAGAGCGTTGCGGGTGGTCTTGCTGACATCGACGTTGCCGGCGACCGTGGTGATGAGCGCCAGCTCGATCCCGGGATGAAACAGGGCGGCGGCGATGGCAACGGCATCGTCGATGCCGGGGTCGGTATCCAGAATAATGGCGACAGGGTTCACGCTGTTCTCCTCGGTGTTAATCGGCTTGGCTGGCATCGTGGGGCCAGCAGCAGATGAAGGGATCGACAATCTCGCGGGTCAGGCCATCGGTGAGGCCGAGATCGGTCAGATGGGGCCCCGCATTGCAGGCAAGACAGGTCCCCTCGATGGCCTTGAAGACCCGGTAGGGGGGCTCCCACTCCACCACCTTGCCGCTCACTTCGCGCAGGGCGTGGAAGCTGGCGGCCAGCTCGCTGGCCGGCAGGTCGGAGAGCATGCCGGCGATGGGCATGGCAACGTGGGCCAGCACCTCACCCTGCTGGACGACCGCCATGCCGCCCCCGCTGGCGATCAGGGTGTTGGCGGCCAGCATCATCTCTTGCGGGTCGCGCCCCAGCACCACCAGATTGTGGGAGTCGTGGGAGTAGCTGGTGGCGATGGCCCCTTGCAGTTCGCCCCACCCCTCCAGCAGCGCCAGCCGGGTGCCCCCCTGATGGCGACCATGGCGGTGTTGCACCGAGATGAGGCTAAATCCCGCTGGCACGATGACTTGACCATCCCGAACCTCAACCTCGGTTTCACTCCACTGGGTGAAGCGAGCCCCCTTGATGGTCTTGAAGCGGGCCCGACCCGCAGCCAGCCCGGGTACCCGGATGATGAACTCCTCCAGCGTGCGCAGGGGGATCTGCATGGTATCGCGCGGCGCCTGACAACCTGCGACAGGCTCGGAGGGTTTGAGAATGGCGCCATGGCGGGCGACCCGCAGGCCGCCGCTGTAGACGTAGATCGGGTTGAGATCGGTGAGGTTGTCGAACACCACCAGATCGGCGCAGCGGCCGGCGGCAACCAGCCCCAGATCGTTGCGCTGCAGCCGGATGGCGGCATTGAGGGTGGCCATCCGCAGCACGTCGGGTACCGCCAGCCCCAGCTCTGCCAGCAGCTTGACCAGCGCAATCATGCCACCCTTCTCCAGCAGCATGTCGGGCGGCACATCGTCGGTACAGAGGGTGATTTGGGAGGAGAGGTGGGGCAGCTGTTTCAGCGCCGCGACGATCTCCGGCAGCAGATAGGGGTGGGAGCCGCGCAGCTGCAGGGTGAGCCCGGCGCGCAATTTTTCCAGCGCATCGGCAGCCGAAGTGAGTTCGTGATCCGAGCTAACCCCGGCGGCCAGATAGGCTTGCAGCCGGTGACCAGTGAGGCCCCGGGCGTGTCCCTCAATCAGGGCATTGCGCTGCAAACCGGCGTGCAGAATGCCGGTCATCCGCTCGCTGCCGCCCAGCACCCCCTGCATGTCCATCACCTCGGCGATCCCCGCCACCTCTGGCCACTCCAGCATGGTGGCCATCTCGGGGCCGTGGAAGTCGGCGCCCGACATCTCGAGACCCGGCGTCGAGGGAACGCTGGAGGGGGCGGCGCAGATGACCCGCAGCGGCAGATTGCGGCTGGCGTCGATGGCATAGCGTACCCCCGCCAGCCCGAGCACATTGGCCAGCTCGTGGGGATCCCAGAAGATGGTGGTGGTGCCCTGCGCGACCACCACATCGGCGTAGCGCTCCGGCGTCAGGTGGGAGCTCTCCATATGGACATGGCTGTCGATAAGACCGGGCGAGAGATAGGCGCCGGCCAGATCGTGGGTCTCGCGTGCCTGCTGGAAGGAGCCGACCGGATGGACGCTGGCAATCAGCGGGCCGACCAGCCCCACGTCGACGGGGCGGATCTCGCCGGTCACCATGTCGATCAGGTTGGCGTTGGTCAGCAGCAGATCGAAGGGGGCTTCGCCGAGGGCAGCCTGCACGGCGCGGCGGCGCAAGTTGAGGGATGCATCTTGTTCACACATGAAGGAGATGGCCTGACAAGGGGAATAATGGGCCCACTTTAGGGAGGGGATTGGTCCGTGCATAGCGCAAAGAATTTATAACTGGATAAGAAAGGGTTATGCTGCTGTAAACGTTTTTCTCCGGTTGTCGATTTCATGTCCGAACCCTGGCGCCGTCTGCCTGCGCTCTCTCTCAAGCAGATCCAGTATTTTGTCACGCTGGCCCAGCTGCGCCACTTCACCGAAACGGCCAATCAGATGGCCATCAGCCAGCCCGCCCTGAGCAGTGCCCTGCGCCAGATTGAATCTGTGCTTGGCGGTAAACTGTTTCACCGTACCGCGCAGGCGGTTACCCTGACCGAACAGGGGGAGGCGATCCTGCCCCACGCCAAAGGGCTGCTCAATGTAGCCCACGCCGCTTTTTCCGATATGCAGCAGGTGATGGTCGAAGGGGGCGATGGCACCCTGCGCATCGGTCTGATCCCGTCGGCCTGCACCCTGATGTTTCCGCTGGCGGCCGCCCGTCTGCAGCAGCAATTTCCGGGCTTGCGGGTCGAGTTTCAGGATCACACCAACGACGGTCTGTTGCAGGCGCTGGCCGAGGGGGCTCTGGATGCGGGAATTGGCGTGCTGGATGGCGAGTTGCCCGACTCGCTGGAGGTGACGCCGCTGCTGGACGATGCGCTGGTGGCGGTGATCAACCAGCAGGATCCGCTGGCAGGGGAAGAGGCCATCAGCTGGCATGAGCTGACCCGCCGCGACATCGCCCTTTTTGCCAGAGGCAACGTCAGCCGGCAGGTCAACGGACTGGCCCAGAGCCAGTTGCCCGGGCTCAAGCCCAGATACACCACAGATTATGTCGAGACGCTTTACGGCTTGGTGCGCTCAGGGTTGGCAGTTGCTATCCTGCCCGGACTCTATGCCGCGAACCTGCGCGATCCCCAGCTGAAAGTCGTGGCGCTGCACGAGCCAGTGCTGAGTCGAACCCTGGCGCTGATGTGGGCGAAAGGACTCTCCCGATCAACTCGCATCGACGAAGGGCGAGCCCTGCTGCGCGCCACCATTATCGAACAGCTAAGTAGTCAGCACGGCTGAGGCTGGCACGAGGTGAAGGTGGAACCTGGAGAGACATCCCTGCTGGTGACGCTGCCCGCCTGAGCTGTGGTGCGAGTGCGTGACGACCGCAGATTGCGGTATGAACCATCGCTATCCAAACTCTTGATGTCGCAATAAAAACGCCCCCGAGATGCGGGGGCGTTTTGCTATCTGGCCGTTATTTGAAAACGCGGAAACGGGTGGCATCGTCGATGAAGGTCTTGTCGCCGGCCGGTTGCTGGATGCTGCCAAAGGGCATCTGGGCACGCAGCAGCCAGCTGGCTGGCAGGTTCCACTCCTTGCGTACCGACTCGTCGATGAGGGGGTTGTAGTGTTGCAGGGAGGCGCCGATCTTCTCCTGGGCCAGGGTGGTCCAGACCGCAAACTGGGCGATGCCGGTGGCATGTTCCGACCAGATGGGGAAGTTGTCTGCATAGAGGGCAAACTTTTGCTGCAGATCCTTGATGACGTCGGTGTCTTCGAAGAACAGCACAGTGCCGAAACCTGCGCGGAAGCTGCCATCCACCTTGGCCTCACTCTGGGCGTAGGCCTCCGGCGGCACGATCTTTTTCAGCTCGGCTTTGACGATATCCCACAGCTTATGGTGCTGGGCGCCAAACAGGATGACGGCGCGGGAGCTCTGGGAATTGAAGGAGGAGGGGCTGTGCCTGATGGCATCCTGGATCAGGGCCGTCAGTTGTTCCGGTGTATGGGACACCTGGCTGCCCAGGGCATAGATGGTACGACGTGCTTTGATCTGTTCGATAAACGGACTGCTCATAACATCTCCTTGTTCTGCTTGGCGTTGCAGCCGGTGATGGACGGTGTGTCCAGCGCCGGCTGCGTCAGGTATAGACTATAACACCCGCAATGCAGAGCGGGGTTAACCCGGGGTAACTAGCGTTTTTCCTGTCAGTTGATATTCGTTTGCGAACCTTGATGTTTTGTTAGTATTGGAAATGTCATTAAAGGGGCGTTGAAGTGATATTAATCAATGATTCACTCTCCTTTCTCTCGCACAATCCCGCTATGTTTTCCCCTGTTCGGATGTCATGTGAGCCGCTCGTATCTCAACAAGCGTTACTATGTGCTGGCCCCCCTCTCCGCACTGCTTGGCTTGTTGATCCTGATCGTGACTATCATCATGGCCATTGCCAGCTATCTGCGGGATATCGACATGACGGTATCCGGCTTCGGTCACATGGCTTCCTCCGTTGAGGCGTCCTTGATCCACGAGATGGTGAAGGTCAATGAGCGGCAACTGGCAGTGCTGGAGGGCTCCCTAGACAAGGAGAAGATAGCCCGCGGCGAGCCGGCCGACTCTCCCATCTGGGCTATTGCCCATCAGATCAAGCCCGGCAACCACTATATCTACTTTTACAACCTGAAAGCGGATCGCATCGACAGTTACCCGGAGTGGCTCGCGCCCCCAGGTTATAAGGCAGCGCTGCGCCCCTGGTATCAGGTGACCGCCATGCCGGGCGACGAGCCCGTCTGGTTTGGCCCCTACCCTGAATACAATACTCAGGAGCTGATTCTCAGCCTGATCAAACGGGTGAGGGATGAGCAGGGGCAGTTGCTGGGTCTGCTGATGGTCGACATGTCATTCGACTCGCTGCAGCAGGCGCTGCAGCGCACGGTTGGCAGTAATCAGGCGGCACTCTATCTGACCTTGCGTGACACTGATCAGCTGGTAGTGGGCAGCAATATGGATCTGCTGGCGACCAACACCATCAAGCAGCATCAGAGTCAGCAGTGGCTCGGCCTGGATGTGCTGTGGCATGGGACTTATATCAAGCGTGAGCTGGCGGATATTGGTTGGGATCTCAACATCTATCTGCCGCCAGTACTGTTTCGTGACAGCCTCTACGATGCGTTGCAGATGGTGGTTTTTCCACTGCTCTCTCTGTTTGCCATCTGGTGTTGCAGCCTGAGTCTGCTGGTGCGGATCTTCCGCCAGGAGCAGGAGCTGGTGTCGGGCTCATTGACCGGCATCGTGCGCGATCTGGAGCGTTCAGCGCCTGTCAGTGAGCCCAAGACCTGGTTTGTGCGGCGTAGCCTGAACGAGATCGATCAGGTCAGGGCCAGTTTTCTCAAGGGGCAGGATGCGCTGTTGCGGGATCCCCTGACCGGTATCATGAACCGACGAGCCTTCGAGCAGCACAAGGCGGCACTGGAGCAGAGGGGGGCGTGCTTCTGGCTGCTGCTGTTTGATGTCGATCACTTCAAGGGGATCAACGACAGCCAGGGCCATGCCTTCGGCGATCAGGTGCTGTGTCGGGTGGCCAACTGTCTTGCTGATGTGCTGGGGGTGAGTACGGTTTACCGGATAGGTGGGGATGAGTTTGCCGCTCTGCTGCAACAGCCACAGGATGAGTTGGCGGAGAAACTCGGTTGTCTGCTTGAACTGGTGCGTCAGCAACAGTGGCGTGAACACCATGGGCCGATCACCCTGAGTGCCGGCGGCGCCTGCCATTCTCCTGCCGCCGGCCCTATCTTCGAGCGGGCTGATGCTGCCCTCTACCGCAGCAAGGAGGCTGGCCGGAACTGCTGGCATCTGGCTGAAGGGGTGGCAGGGGCCCTTGACTGACAGCTTTTGTCCCAGCGCGCTGACTATTCGACAGGACGCGGCTGCCAGGTTATCGGTCACTTTGTCGTGACTGTCTGGTTCAATGTTAATTTTCACGTTTTAATTCAATAGGTTGATTCTACTCTTCCTGTGTTGGCTGTGACTGTACTGCCATTGACTGTCGCATCCCTGTTTTCTGCTGGCTGGCGAACCTGATAGCTCTTTGTATAGTGCTGCTGATTATTAATCAGGTTTGACAGGAGTATCCATGGATATGAGTACGCGTGGCATCGGTGCTCTGGCTCTGTTGGGGGCGTCATTGCTGGGCAGCACTGCGGCCCACGGTTCGGAAACTCTCAACACCATTCTCGGTGGTGGCGCAGGCGGGGTGGCGGGCACCATGATCGGCAAGGAGTTGGGGGGAGATACCGGTGCGCTGGTGGGGGCTGCATTGGGCGGCGCAGCCGGTGGTGCGGCGACGGCCAACAAGGGCAACAAGAATGAAGCGGCCCTTGGCGGCGCTGTGGGGGCGTTGGGCGGTGCCGCCATCGGCAAGAGTGTCGGTGGCGATACCGGTCAGCTGATCGGCGCCGGGGTCGGCGGGGCGAGCGGTTCGGCCATCGGTGCCAAGACCGGCGATGGCCACAAGAGCCAGGATCGCTATTACGATGATGACGACGATCATCACCATCACAAGCACCACAAGAAGTACAAAAAGCATAAGAAGCACAGATGGCACGACGACGATTGATGTGCGCGCAGTGAGTGCGAAAGATGCAAAACGGGGCCTGTTGGCCCCGTTTTGCATGGTGTAGTCACTCGATTTTGCGGTTACTCGCTCGTGCGGTTACACCAGCCGGTGCTGGCGGCGACCGGCGGCAAAGGCGTTGATGTTGTCGATCAGCTGATCGGCGAGGCGCTGCATCGACTCCTCGCTGGCCCAGGCCACATGAGGGGTCAGAATGAAGTGGGGGTATTGCAGCGCCTTCATCAAGGGATGGTCGAGAGGCGGCGGTTCGACGCTCGCCACATCGAAACCGGCGCCACCGAGGCGGCCATTGGCCAGCGCTTGCAGCAGCGCCTCCTCATCCACCAGCCCACCGCGGCCGACGTTGATCAGCAGGGCGCCCGGTTTCATCAGATCCAGCTCCCGCTCGCCAATCAGGTTGCGGGTGTAGGGGGTGAGCGGGCAGTGCAGGCTGATGACGTCCGAACTTTGCAGCAACTCGTCGAGGGGCAAGCGGTCCTCGTCGTGACTGGCGCCGATCTGGCTCTGGGCGTAACGCACTGTCATCCCCATCCCTTTGGCCCGCTCGCCGAGCGCCTGTCCGAGCGTCCCTTTGCCGATGATGCCAAGCTGCTTGCCGTGCAGATCCATGATGTTGTGGTCGAAGAAGCAGAACTGGCCGCTCTGTTGCCAGCGCCCCTCCAGCAGCGACTGGCGCCAGCAGAAGAGGTTGCGCGACAGGGCCAGCATCAGCGCCATGGCGTGCTCCGGCACCGAGGGGCCCGAGTAGTTGCGGATATTGCACACCCCGACGTTGGCGGCGCGGCACGCTTCCAGGTCCACGTTGTCGCTGCCGGTGGCGGCCAGGGCGATGAGTTTGAGCTCTGGCAGCTGGGCCAGTTCGGCGGCGCCGATCCGTACTTTGTTGATGATGGCGATGCTGGCATCTTTCAGCCGTTCCACCACCTGTTCCGGGGTAGTACTTGGATAGCTCTGCCAGTGGTGGGGGAAGTCGGGGTGATGCAGGGTGATGCCCGCATCCAGGGTATCGCTGTCGAGAAACACAATCTGCTGCATGGGCCTTCCTGCCATTGTTCAGGTTCGAGAGGCCATGATGCCAAAGAGGATGCAGTCAGGGCCAGATCGTCGCCGTGGTAGGGTTGGGCTTTATCCGGCAGATGTGATGTTGCGCGCGCTTTGTGGCCCGAGGTCAGAGCCAGCCCAGATGGTTGAGCCAGCCCTGAATGCGGGTGGGGGTCTCCTCCAGCTCCATCAGGGCATAGGGGCGATAGTTGAGCTTGTTGCTGCGCCGGCTCTCGCTTTTGCGGGCCTCGGCGGCCAGCAGTGGCCAGCGACCGCCATCCTCCTGATAGAGGTCCAGAGTGGGGATGGCCGCCTGAGCCACCTGTTTGGCCAGGGTCTGGTTGCTCTGCTGATTGGGGAAGAAACCATCGAGCAGCACCAGTGCATCGGGGGCGGGCAACTGTTCGCTGGCGATGAGGTTGGCAGTCCAGGCGGCGCCGGTACCTTGCGCCAGGATCAGCTTGAAGCCCCCCTCCTGCAGCTTGGCATCGGCCAGCTTGCTGATCCGCTCGGCAAACTGCTTGCGAAACTCATCGCTGTTTTTCGCTTTTTTCTCGGCGGCTGGGTCCAGTTCGGTCTGCTGGGGGGAGGGCAGCAGCAGCAGGGTATCAAAGCCCAGTCGGCTGAGGGCGCGAGTCAGTTGCCAGAGTTGGCCGCTGCGCTGCCAGTCGGGCAGTAAAATGGCGAGCCCCAGATAGTTTTCACTGTCGTGTTTGGCGAACAGCACCGTCTGCTTGTCGATCTGGGTAGCATCGGGCAACCCTTTCCAGTCGCTGGCTTGCCAGTGGTCGAGGGGCATAGGTTCGGCAACGGGGGGGGCGACCTCGCTCGCCTCTGCCCCATGGCCAGCCAGCAAGGTCAATAACAGCAGTGATAAGGATAATCTGGCCATAGTGTGCTCCCCCGGTTATCTGGGTTAGCGGCGGCGGCGGGATTTTCTGAAGGCGGGCGGTGTGATGGCAACTCGGAGGCAATAAAAAAGCGAGCCGGTGGCTCGCTTTTTTGTAATCAATTCAAAGCGGTCAATTAGTTGACGCGACGCTTGAATTCGCCGGTGCGGGTATCGATTTCGATCTTGTCACCGATCTCTACGAAAGCGGCAACAGCCAGCTCGTAGGTAGTGCCTTTCAGACGGGCAGGCTTGGTTACTTTACCGGAGGTGTCGCCACGGGCAGCCGGCTCGGTGTACTCAACTTCACGCACGATGGTGGTCGGCAGTTCTACGGAGATGGCTTTCTCGTTGTAGAAAGTCACTTCACACAGATCTTCCATGCCGTCTACCAGGTAGTTCAGCACGTCACCCAGGTTGTCTTTCTCTACGTCGTACTGGTTGTACTCGGTGTCCATAAAGACATACAGGGGGTCGGAGAAGTAGGAGTAGGTGCACTCTTTACGCTCCAGCTGAACAACGTCCAGCTTGTCGTCGGCCTTGAAGACAGTCTCGGTGGCGCTGCCGTTCAGCAGGCCTTTCAGCTTCATTTTGACCACGGCGGAGTTACGGCCGGATTTGTTGAATTCAGCCTTCTGGACCACCATCGGCTCGGTGCCGATCATGACTACGTTACCAGCGCGGATTTCCTGAGCGGTTTTCATGTAAAAAATTCCTGTTCGTGAAACGGACGGATAAAAACTGCCAGATTATATACGGCTTTCCAGAAATTTCACCAACCTCGTGACGAGATCCCCATCCCGGAGCAGCTTCTGTGACCAGAGTCGCCCATGTTGCTGCCAAATCGCGCTGTATTGCGGCCATTGGGCCCAGAGTTCGCGGCAATCTTCACCACGGTTGAGAGCCAGATTGAAGCAGCGCAGCCATTGGGCGCAATCGGCAGGCAGATCAGCAAGATAGTGGTCGAGGAACTGCTCCAGCTTGATCAGATGGGCCTCCTCCTCCTGTTGGTAGATATGCCAGAGGAAAGGACGTGCTGCCCACTGGGCCCGCACGAAGGAGTCCTCCCCGCGCACCAGATTGAGATCGCAGCTCCACAGCAGTCGATCGTAACCAGCCTGATCGGTCATCGGCAGCAGCTTGATGGTGAGGTTGCCCGAGTGGAGCAGATCCCCCGCCTTGGCGGTGGTGATGGTATCTTCAAGGCTTGCGCCGCGCAGCACATCTTGCAGCGAGCGCCCCAGCGGCAACAGCAGGGTGACGGGCGTGGTGCTCTGGCACCAGCTCTCGACTAGGCTTTGCAGCGCATCGCTCTCGTAGGTAAAGAGGCTGACCCGCAGCTCGTTCTCTTGTCTGGGCGGCAAACCGAGGCTGGCCCAGTAGGCTGCCAGTCCCGCATCATCTTGCTGCCACTGCTCCCGTTCGGTGATGAGGTCATGCTCGCACAAAAGGCCGCCGGTTTTAGCGGTAAAGCCCGGGAAGAAGAAGTATTTGTTGAGGCTCTGGTTGCCAACTCGCTGTGGTGAGGCAAGGCCGTGGCAATCCTCGATCCAGCTCTCCGCCGAGAGGTACTCCAGATTGATCCAGCAGGGGGGCTTGGGTTGGCTCGCCATCAGTTCGGCCATTCGTTCAATGAAGGGGGCGGGCAGTTCGCAGGCAAAGGCCTCGATCACCACTCTGGCCGGTGTCATGTCGGTCGGCAGGGTCTCATGCCAGTGCTGGATATAGATCCCATCGACCCACTGACCATCCTGCGCTGGGTCGAGCCCGGGGCAGATGCGGGCGAAACTTGCCAGATCGTCCACCCAGAGCCGCACCTGAACCTCATTGCCATGTGCCGCAATATTCCCCTCCCGTTTTAGCTGGCGGGCGAGTCGCCAGGTGACGCCGATGTCGCCGAAGTTGTCGACGACGCAGCAGAAGATATCCCAGTCAAACGGGGGCAGGGGAGTGGTCATGGCTCGGGGTTCCAAATGCAAAAAAACCGGTGCGCAGGGTAGCACACCGGTTGACTGGCTTCTAACCGTCAGCGCGTGACGGCGGTCTGTGGCAGGTTACTCCTTGCCGTAGACGTTGTTCTCTTGCTCGCGTACCCGGATAAAGGTGGTGCGCTTGGTGAGCTCTTTCAGCTGGCTGGCTCCGACGTAGGTACAGGTGGAGCGCACGCCGCCCAGAATGTCGCGCACGGCGTTCTCGACCGGGCCGCGGTAGGGCAGCAGCACGGTTTTACCCTCGGAGGCACGGTACTCGGCGACGCCACCGGCGTGCTTGTCCATGGCGCTGGAGGAGCTCATGCCGTAGAACTTCATGAAGGGCTCACCGTCTACATCGACGATCTCGCCACCGCACTCTTCGTGGGCTGCCAGCATGCCGCCCAGCATCACGAAGTCGGCGCCGCCGCCGAAGGCTTTGGCGACGTCGCCCGGGCAGGTGCAGCCGCCGTCACCGACGATTTGGCCGCCGAGGCCGTGGGCCGCATCGGCACACTCGATGATGGCGGAGAGCTGCGGATAGCCGACGCCGGTCTTGACGCGAGTGGTGCAGACCGAGCCCGGGCCGATGCCGACCTTGACGATGTCGGCGCCGGAGAGGATCAGCTCTTCGACCATCTCGCCGGTGACCACGTTGCCCGCCAGGATGACGTGGTTGGGGCAGGCTTCACGAATCTTGCGCACGAACTCGACGAAGTGCTCGGAGTAGCCGTTGGCCACGTCGACACAGATGAAGCGCAGCGCTTCGGACATGGCGAGGATTTGGCGGGTCTTGGCGAAATCTTCAGCCGAGGTGCCGGTGGAGACCATCACATGGCCCAGCAGCGCCGGGTCGGTCTCGTTGACGAAAGCTTGCCACTGCTCAAGGCTGTAGTGCTTGTGTACCGCGGTCATCATCTCGAAACCGGCCAGCGTGCGCGCCATGGCAAAGCTGCCGACGGTATCCATGTTGGCGGCGATGACGGGTACGCCTTGCCATTGGGTCTGAGTGTGTTTGAAGGTGAACTGACGGGTCAGGCTTACTTGGGAACGGCTCTTGAGAGTAGAGCGCTTGGGGCGGAACAGGACATCCTTGAAACCGAGCTTCAAGTCTTCTTCGATACGCATTACAAATTCCTTATTGAGCCTTGTTGAAAGTCACTTTTGCAGTGGCAAATTTTCGGCAGGCGCAAAAAAACCGGTGGTTTTCAGGCCCTCCGGTTTACAACAGTGTAGGCAAAAATCCCTTCAGAACAAGACTGATAATTTGTAAATCCTTGTGGTAGCCTTTGGCGTCACAACCTGAGGTTAACCACCAGTTTCATCCAGCACCGTTCGGTGCCTTGCTCTCCTTCGATATTCCCGCCCGCTTGGGCCGCCGTTCGGCCACTCTTTGTCGTCTCTCTCCTGACCCGCCAGATATTATCCAAGTAGCTGAAATAAATCGGATTGACCCACAATGGGGCTGTGGTAGATCTGGGCGCAGGATTGACAAGGCAGGGCAGTAAAATGGGCAAGATGATGGTGGGGATCGCCGTGATGCTGGCACTGTGTGGCAGTGCGCTGGCAGAGACCCCGACCAGCTATGGCTGGATCGAGAAGGGGCTTATTTTGCCTACCGGCGTGGCGGTGAAGATGAAACTCGACACCGGGGCGCTCACCTCTTCCCTCGATGCACGCGCCATCACCAGATTCAAACGGGATGGCAAGCCCTGGGTGCGCTTCATGCTGGTGGTAACTGATGCCGACAGCGGCAAACTGGTCAAACAACAGTTCGAACGGCGGGTCGAGCGCAGCGTGACGGTGCGTGGTGCGGGCGGCATGGAGCAGCGGCCAACGGTGACCATGTCCATCTGTCTGGGGGACAAGGTGTATGAGGAGTGGTTCACCCTGCGGGATCGCAGCAAGATGATCTATCCGGTGCTGCTGGGCCGACGTCTGCTGGCCGAGCTGGGCCCGGTGGATTCCAGTCGAACCTTTACCGTGCAGCCAGATTGTCATTGAAAGTAAAGAGCCCGCATCGCGGGCTCTTTACTTATCGCTTATCTTGCCGGCGGCAGCGGGAGTAACACGCTCACCTCCAGCCCCCCTTCCGGCCGGTTGTGGACATCGAGGTCGGCGCCGTGCAACTGGGCGATGCGCGAGACGATGGCCATGCCGAGACCCACGCCATCCCCCTGCTGGGGATTGACCCGAAAGAAGCGTTCATACAGCCGGGGCAAGGCGCTGGCGGGAATGCCGGGGCCGTTGTCGCTCACATCCACCCTCACCCGGTTGCCCTCTCGCAGTACCCGCACCCTGATCTCGCCCTCTGGCTGGGTGTAGCGCAGCGCATTGTCGATGAGATTACTGAACAGTAGCTCGAGCAGGGTGGCCTGCCCCATCACCAGCTGCGGCAATTCACACTCCAGCGACAGCTGCTGATCCTTCTTGAGCGCGATGGGAGCCAGCGTCGCGAGGGTGCCTTGCAGCAGGTGGCCTATCTCCAGCTCAGTTAGTACCAGTCCCTGCTGGTTGTCGATACGGGCCTGGGTCAGCAGTTGGCGGATCAGCCGATCGCTGCGATCGAGGGCCTGCAGCATCTTGTGCAGGGATTGCTGGCGGCTGGTGTCATCATCGGCAGCCAGGGCATTTTCACTGTGGATCCGCAGTACCGCCAGCGGGGTACGCAGCTCGTGGGCCGCCTCGTTGGTGAACTGTTTCTCCCGCTCTATGGTTTCCGCCAGCGCCTGCATCAGCCGGTTGATCTCGTTGGTGAGGGGGGTCAGCTCCTGAGCGCTTGTCTTGAGGCTGAGCGGGCTCAGGTTGGCGGGGTGACGCTCGCTGATGGCCTGGGCCAGCTGGCGCAGGGGGGCCAGCCCGCGGGTGATGAGCCACCAGAGCAGGGCCAGCAGAAAGGGCAGGGTGATCAGCAGCGGCAGCATGGTGAGGGTGGCCATCTTGCTGGCCAGTTCGCTGCGCTCGTCGTCCCGCTCGGCCACCACCAGCCAGGTCTGCTCCTGCTGGTTGTAGAGAGTGAAGGTGCGCCACTGGTGATTATCTTTTTCGACCGTGTCGAAGCCGATAGCCAGGGTGACCAGCGGCTGCTCCGGGGCGCTGGGGGCGCGCAGCAGCAAGCCGCCCTTTTCATCGAGCAGCTGGAAGTAGAGATTGCGTTCGAACTCGTGGCCGTAGGGGGTGATCTCCCGATCCTCGCCGGTCAGGTTGAGGCTGGGGTCTTTTTGCCACTCATCGGGATTTTGCGTCTCCCACTCCTGATAGACGGTGCCGTTGGCGGGCAACTGCCCCTGCTGGGCCATGTAGCGAGCCAGCAGCTGGTTGGTGATGCGGGCCGACTGGGCGAGGCGGGCATCAAACAGCTCCTCCATTTCGTGGCTCGCCTCCATGTAGCCGATAAAGGCGCTGATGGTGAGGCTCAGACTCACCAGCGTCAGGATACCGGTGAGCAGAAAGCGGCGAATGGAGCGGGGGCGTTTCATCGTGCGGGTGTCCGGCTTGGTTGTTCGAGCTGGGGAATGATGTAGCCGACCCCCCGAATATTGCGGATGAGGTCGCTGTAGAACTTCTTGCGCAGATGGTGGATATGCACCTCTACCGCGTTGCTCTCGGCCCCTTCATCCCAGCCGTAGAGGCTTTGTTGCAGCTGATCCTTGCTCAGCACCCGGCCGCTCTGGCTTATCAGCTCCTGCAGCAGCTTGTATTCGTGGGGGGTGAGTTTGACAGCTTCCCCCTGATAGGTGACCTGCTGGGATTCTGGATAGATGAGGATGTCGCCATACTCCAGTACCGCCTGAGCCTGCCCCTTGCTGCGACGAACCAGGGCGCGCAGGCGGGCGTTGAGCTCCTGCAGGGCGAAGGGCTTGACCATGTAGTCGTCGGAGCCGGCATCGAGGCCGACCACCCGATCGTCCAGCGCATCGCGGGCGGTGAGGATCAGCACCGGCAACTGGTGTCCTTCACGTCGCAACTTGCGCAGCAGGCTGAGGCCATCGATGTCGGGCAGATTGAGATCGAGGATCAGGGCGGCGAACTCGTCGCTCTTGAGGGCTGCCAGAGCGGGCAACCCCTGTTGCAGCCAGTCCACCGTGTAGCCGCTATGGCGCAGTGCATCCTGCATACCATCCCCCAGCATCACATCATCTTCCACCAGCAGGATCCGCATTCTTTTCTCCCTGTTTGTTGGGTGTGGCGATCTGGCTCAGCGCCAGGGCGTGCCGTGGCATAAACAACCCTGCCCACCAGTATGCAAGCTGGTGGGCAGAGTTTAAATAGTTCTTTGATCCATCAGGGTTTTATAGCTTGGCCAGCCGATCGCGGATCTCCATTCTGCGCCCTTCGTCGGCCACTTCGCGACCCGGGCGGGCCGGGGCGGCCAGCGCCTTGTCGAGATAGGTTTTGGCCTCGGCCTTGCGCCCCTGATCCAGCAGGAAGTCGCCATAGAAGAAGTTGGGGTCGATGCCATCGGGATTGATGGCCAGCGCCTGCTTGAGCAGCTGCTCTGCCTTTTCGTCATCGCCAAAGCCGACCGGCCAGCCGGGCACCTGATAGTAGAGGGAGCCCAGGCTGGTATAGGCGGAGCCATCCAGCGCCTTTGGATCCTGTTTGAGTGCCAGCTCCAGCTTGGCTTTGGCCTCTTTCACCAGCCCCAGCGCTCCCAGCCCGCCCTTGGCGCCAGCCCAGGTGCTCTTGACGATGGCCGACCAGATCAGCAGATCGGCGCGAAAAGGCTCCTTGGCGCTGGTCGCTTCGGCCTGGGTGCTCAGTGTTTCGAGGCAGCTCTCTTTCGCCTTGCCGCTCTGTTGGTACTGGCAGACGGCCCACTGTTGCTGGATGGGGACGAGGGCATCATCCGCGGCCATAACCGAGGTGGAACCCAGCAGGATGGCGATGGCACAAGAGGTCACTGATTGACGGGAAAAATTCATATTAATGCTCCTTCTTGGTCGGGATCGGGCGGGACAAGTCTGGTTGTGGCGCACTGTTGGCGCCAGCATCAGCCGTCCCTGGCTGAAGATGACGGGCATAACGTTTGATGATCGGCAGCTGTCTGGCCAGCGCCTTGTCGACAATGCCGGGCAGCAGGGCATTGAGCCGCACGAACAGTTTTTCCGGCCAGCCGAGCCAGCTGCGGCGGGTTTCGTTGCACAGGGCGATGACCGCCTCTTCGGCCACCTCCTGCGGGCTGTCGGTCTGGGTGCCGAGCGCCGCATTCATCTCGTAGGCGGCCTCGGAGTTGAGTTTGGTGCGGGTGGCGCGTGGGGCAAAATGCAGCACCTTGATGCCGCTCCCCTCCAGCTCCCGTCCCAGCGCTTCGCTAAAGCCGCGCAGGGCAAATTTGCTGGCGCAGTAGACGCTGTAACCGGGGTAGCCGATGCTGCCCAGGCTCGAGCCCATGTTCATGATGATCCCCGGCTTGCGCATGGTTGGCAGCAGGGCACGGGTGAGCTGGATGGGCGCCTCGATATTGAGCAGCAGTTGGCGCTCCACCTGCTCGAAGCTTTGATCTTCCAGCCAGGCAAACTGGTTGCAGCCAGCGTTGTTGATCAGGATGTCGATCCCGTCCTCCAGCGCAGGGTGTTGCAACAGCTTGGCCCGCTCCTGCGCAGAGCCGAGGTCGGCGAGCACCACCTGATGGCGCTCGGGATGAGGCAGTGACTTGCACAGCCGCTCCAGTGCCGGGCCGCGACGACCGTGCAGCAGCAGGTGTGCCCCCTGGGCCGCCAGCTCCTGCGCCAGCTCTTCACCTATGCCACCGCTGGCGCCGGTGAGCAGCACGAGTTTCCCTTCAAGGTTCATGGTGTGGGTTCCCTTTTTGCTGTCTGCTGATCCGCTGCCGACTTACGGTGTGGCGGTGAGGTTGTAGAGCATCTCGCCATAGAGGCGGTAGACCACCTTGGCCCCGTGGATGATGGCGGCCTGATCCGCCGGACTCTCGACCTTATCCATCAAGGATTCAAAGAACTTGAGGTGCTCCTGATCTAGGGCGCCGTGGGAACTCAGGTAGCTCATCGCCTGGGGTGGCAGGCCGAGACCCTTTTTCAGCTGGTCGGCGACGGTGAGGGCGATGGCGACGCTGGTGCCTTCCAGTACCTGCACCATGCCGAAGAAGCCCATGGGGTTGCCGCGCTGGATCTGGTCGTAGAGGAAGGCGACCATCAGCTCGATGGGTAGCCCCGGCTGGCCGTGGCGCACAGCCTCGGCATCACCGCCACAGGCGCGGATATCGCTTAAGATCCACTCCTGATGGCCATACTCCTCGTCGATGTACTCGGCAATGGCGCCGCGCACCCACTCGTACTCTTGACCCAGCTTGCCGCCGGTTGCCATCAGCAGCGGAACTGTGTGGCGCACGTGGTAGTAAGCCTGCGCCAGAAAGGCGAGATAGGTGTCACGGCTGATATCGCCACGGCGGCAGGCTTCGATAATGGGGGCGTTGAACAGATGCTCACGCTCCTGAGCAGTGGCTTGTTGCAGAGTCTGGTAGAAGCTCATGACGATTCTCCTGTAAGGCATTGGCTGATTTGCCGGGAAAAGTGTTGGTAAATCTCGTTGCGACGGGGACGCCCGTTGGCGGTCAGTAGGCCGGGATGCTGGTCGAGTGCCACCGGCAACCAGTAGTGCAGGCGGGCGTAGTCGGGGAGACGACGATTCAATACTTCGATCTGTTGTGGCAGATCCGCCTCTTTGCCCGGCAAGGGCTGGATCAGCGCCACGTTGGCGGGCTGACCATCACCAAAGACCACGATGCGGGCGATGGCGGGGCAGAGCTGTGCTTCGGCCTCCACCCACTCGGGGGAGAAGTTGCGGCCAAAGGCGGTGATCTGGACATTCTTCTTGCGCCCGGTGATATGGAGGTAGCCTTCTTCATCCAGATGACCCAGATCGCCTGTGGCGATCTGTTCGGGAGTCGGTTCGTTGCTGCCGAGATAGCCCAGCATGGCACTGCCGCTCACCATAATTTCGCCGTCGCTGGCGATGGTGACCTGACAGTGGGGCAGGGGGCGGCCGACGCTGCCGGGCTTGTCAGCATCCAGGCTGTTGAGCGCCACTACGGAGCTGCACTCCGAGAGGCCATATCCCTCATACACCGGCAGGCCGAGCTGGCGGGCATGTTTGATCAGGTCGGGGGCCACCTTGCCGCCACCGACGGCAATAAAACGCAGGCTCTTGAGCTGTTGGGCCAGCGTCGGGGTGCTGGTGCAGAGCGCCAGCAGCAGGCGCAGCAGTTCGGGCACCAGCACCAGACTGTGGGTCGACCAGCGCAGCAGCGCTTCCCCCAGCATGGCCGCATTGAGCGAACTGGAGCCGGTGAAACCGAGCTCCCCGAGGGACGGAATGCGGCTGCAGGCGCCGGTCAGCAGCGGCACGTAGAGGCCGGTGATGTTCTCAAGCAGGGTGGCCAGCGGCAGCAGGGTGAGGTGTTTTTCCACCTTGGCTGGCGCGACACGCTCGGCCAGCGCATGGCTCACCGCCATCATCTGGGTCAGTGACAGGCAGACACCCTTGGGCTGGCCCGTGGTACCGGAGGTGTAGGTGATCTTGGCGGTGCCCTTGGGCAGCGCCGGTCGACTGGCCGGGGTATGGCGCCAGAGTGGCAGCTCGCCGGTGATCAGCGAGAGCGGCTCGGCGGCATGCCACCCCTGATGATATGGGCCGACCAGCGCATCGGCGCCGCTGCTCTCCAGCAACCAGGCCTGCTGGGCCTGACTGAAGAAGTGGGGCACCGGAATGACCACGATACCGGCGCGGGTGCAGGCGAGATCCAGCAGCGCCCAGGGCAGGCCGTTGTCCAGTTGCAGCGCCAGACGGCTGATGTCGAGCTGTTGCAGCTGGCTGGCCAGACGCTGGATCTGTTGCCACAGGGTCTGGTAATCGAGACGCTGCTGGCTGCTCAGCAACGCAGGAGATTGCGGATCCTCGTGGGCATGTTTGGCGATGGCGTCGAACAGGCTCATTGGGCGCACCTTTTTTGATGGGGCTGGTTATGACTGCTCTTGCCGGCATCCTCAAACAGAGTCGGCATGGGGGCCAGCAGATTGAGCAGCAGGCTGCGCTGGGCCAGCACCTCACGCCCCTGATTGATGTCGCCCACCATCACCTTGGGTTGGCAGCGGTAGTACTCACCCCAGGCATCGGCGTCGGCCCCCACCTGATGAGCCTGTGCGGGGGCCAGCTCCACCGGATTGAGTTGCAGGCGGGCAAAGCTGTTGCGCAGCTTGGCAGTGCCGGTAAAGACCACGTAGTCAAGGGCGTTGTCACATAGCAGACGACACAGGGCCGCAAACATCAGGCGGGCATTGCCCGGTTCGCTGCAGGCCAGATTGCCCACTTCGATAATGCGGTTGCGTGCCGGATAGACCCCGAGGCGGGTGTTGATGGCGGCCTCGATGGGTTGCTCCAGATACTGTTCCAGATAGAGAGGCCCCTCACTGGCATGATTGAGACCACAGGCACCGACCAGCGTCCCGTCCGCCCGATAGAGCCCCAGCAGACAGGGGAGGAAATGGGGGATGCGGGCGTTGAACTCGAGGGTGTAGGCTGCCTGGATATAGGTTTGCAGCGCCATGACCTGCTGCGGGGACTTGGCTAGCAGCAATCGGTAGGGGGCCTGGATCTCGATGGTCATGGGTGACTCCTTCTCTTGCGATGGTTTGAGAGTAAAAGGGCAAACTTAAGAAACCCTTAAGGAGCAAAAAAAGTTGTCAGCGAGGCAGCGGGCAGGCAATCTGCGCCGCTGTTATCCAACAGGAAGCCCCCAAGAGGAACCGCCATGTCATCCACCGTCAGCTGCCCCCTGTGTGCCAGCCATCGCAGTTATCCCCTGCCGGTGGCGGGCAAACGCTATCATCGCTGCCTCGCGTGCGAGCTGGTCTGGCTGGATGAGGCGGATCATCTGGATGAGGCGGCGGAGAAGGCGGTCTATGACGGTCACGACAATCGGGTGGATGATCCCCGTTATCGCACTTTTTTGATGCGGGCTTTTGGCGAAGTGCTGGCGCGGGTGCCGCTACCTGCCAGTGGTCTCGATTTTGGCTGTGGCCCGGGCCCGGCGCTGGTGGCGATGGGGCGCGAGGCGGGTTACCAGATGGCGGGGTATGACAAGTTCTACGCCGATTTTCCAGAGTTGCTGATGCGTCAGTATGACTTCATCACCAGTACCGAGGTGATCGAGCATATCGCCGAGCCGCGCACGGTGCTGGCGCAGTTGTGGGATTGCCTCAAGCCCGGTGGCCTGCTGGTGCTGCAGACCCAGCGGGTGCTCAGTGACGAGCGGTTTAAAAACTGGCGCTATCGCCACGACCCGACCCACATTGTCTTCTTTGCCGAGGCATCGTTTCAGGTGTTGGCCGCCAGCTGGCAGGCCGAACTCAGCTTCCCCCACGCCGATGTGGTGGTATTGCAGAAAGGCACGCCCTGAGGCGTGCCTTCGTCTGTTACTCGGCTGTTTCTTGCTCGGCTCTCGGTTACTCCTTGTAGCCCTTGTCCTGCCACTGGTAGTACATCAGGGCAGATTTGACGCCGATTGACTTGAACGGCTCTGGCGGCAGCCACATCGGCAGCGTCTGCTCCGCGTGGTTGAACCAGGGATGCTCCTTGCCCTGATAGAGGCTGGCCACGATGTCGCCAAACAGGAAGGAGAGGTTGATGCCGTGGCCATTGTAGCCGAGGGCGTAGTAGATGTTCTTGTGATCCCCCATTACCCCCACCGCTTCAGTGCTGTCGCCGGTCATGCCGAGCACCCCGTCCCACACCTGCTCAAACTTGATCCCCTTGAGGGCCGGATAGAGGGTCACCAGCTCGGTCATCATCATCTCGCTGACCCGATTGAGATCTCCCTTGTAGTTGAGGCCATCGTTGAAGACGTACTCGGCATTGCCGCCGCCGATGACGATGCGGTTATCCGGGGTCAATACCAGATGGAACAGGATGTTGCGGGTGTCGTAGTAGGGCACCCGACTCTGCCACTGGATGGCGGCCAGCTGCTTTTTGGTGAGCGGCTCGGTGACGGCGCTCTGGGCGTGTACCGGAAATACTCGCCCGCTGAAGTAGCCAAGTTTTGAGGTATAGCCGTTGGTCGCCAGCACTATGCTGTCGGCGGTCACCTTGTACTTGTCGGCCACATTGAGCTCGATCTGCTTGCCCTCCTTGATCCCCAGCACCGGGCTCTTCTCATAGATGGTGACGCCCGCCTGCTCCACCGCCTTGCGCAGGGCATTGACCAGTTTCATGGCGTGAACCTGACCACCATTGGGGTCGTAGACCGCCCCCACGTAGCGGTCGGTGCCCAGTTTCTCTTCGGTGGTATCGGCGTTCCAGTACTGGAGCGGGATGCCGAGGCGATTGGCGGTTTTCACATAGTCGCGGTACTCGGCGATATCCTCCTCATCGAGGATCGCCTCCACATAGCCATCGAGCTTGAGATCGGCCTCGACGCCGGTTGAGGCGACCAGCGCCTGCAGCTTGCGCATGCTGGCGACGGTGAGGTCGTAGTGGCGCTTGCTCGCCTCCCCCTCCTCGTAGAGATCCATCACCTCGGAGCCCGGCAATACCATGCCGCCGTTGCGGCCCGAGGCACCACTGCCCACCTGCCTGGCTTCGAAGATGGCGATCTTGAGCGATGGGTTGGCCTTGGCCAGATGCCAGGCACTGGAGAGGCCGCTGTAGCCGCCACCTATGATGGCGATATCCACCTTCATGTCTTGCGCCAGCGGGGCACTCTCCTCTGCCGGTTTCTCCTTGAACCAGTAGCTGGTGTTGGGCTCAAAGTCGCTCATCTTGGGGCCGCAGGCGGCGAGGAAGAAACAGCTGATGCACATGGTCAACGCTCGTTGGCAAAGGGTGGTCGGATTCATCTTCTACTCCGGTTACAGATACAAAATATCAAATCATTTCATCGGGTTGGGCGGTGTTGACCCGGCGACCTATGTCTCTCAGCCGGGCCAGCTGATCGGCAAGACCGGGCCCCTCATCCAGGCTGGTGACAAAGTTCCAGAGGTAGGTCATCACAGCATAGACATGGCCTGCCGAGACCTGGGGCTGGGCCATCAGCATGGTGATGGCCAGCAGGAACAGCAGGGAGGCGCTGATGCCGACCGCCAGAAAAGCGAGTGCCTCCCGATCCGAAATCCGGATTCGGAGCCAGGCCAGCGCGCGGTAGTGGCGGGCGAGGCTGGCTGAGTGGGCATGGGTGACCAGCTTGACCTCATGTTCCAGCCGATCGTTGAGCCGCTCGTGCAGCAGCTGGTTCTTGCGCGAAAAGCCGGGCAGCAACAGGCCGAACAGCAGCAATACCCCCATGCAGGCGATGCCGACCCAGAACTCGATCACCATCAGCATCACGGCCGCACCGACGATGGAGATCAGGCTGGTGGCCAGGATCGGGATATGTTTCTCGAAGAAGTCGACAAACTCCCGCGCCAGGGTGACCCGCGCAACTATGGTGGATTGCCCCTCCTGCTGCTGGCGCTGGGTCAGGATCACCGGCACCGCCAGTGCCGCATAGATATGGGTAAAGGTGCGGGTGTCGACCGCCCGGCGCAGGGCGCCGATGAGCCAGAACAGCAGCACGATCAGGGCGTAGCTTGAAGCCTGCCACCACTGGCCTTTGACGATGGCGTCGATGGCAAAGCCGGCGAACAGGGGATAGACCACCAGCAGGATGTTTTCGAGGGCCACCAGCGAGAAGGTGCCCGCCAGCTTGAGGGGATTGGCCCGCGCAATCGCCCCCAGCGAACGACCGGCCGAGTGTGGCAACGGCGTGGCCTGCTCGTCGCAACTGGCTGCCGAAGTGGTTGGTGTTGTCATGGGTTATCTCCTAAGATGTCGGAAACGCTAAGTTTGAGCGATCGCTCAAAGTTTGTTTGAGCGACTGCTCAAAGTCAAGCAGTTCGATTGATATCGCAGGAGGTCAGATGGCACGCCCATCAGCAGAACAGCGCAAAGAGATGATCATCGAGGCCGTACTGGCCCTGTTTCGAGAGAAGGGGATGGCGGCATCGTCAACCCGTGATATTGCCGAGCGCACCGGTCTGGCGCGCAGTCACGTCTACCACTACTTCAAGGATTGGAAGGAGCTCTGCCTCTGTGCCGTGGAGCGTTTCACCTATCAGGAGATAGCCGAGCAGCGGGAGTGGCTGTTGCCGCTGCCAGCCCGCGAAGCGTTGCCGCTCTTTGTGCGGGACAACCTGCCGACCAGTCAGGATGCCTCCTGGGCCATCTATCTGGATGCCTGGAACGAGTCACTGCGCGACCCGGTATTTGCCGAGAGCTACCGCAAAATCATTCTGGCGTGGCGCGAGGTGCTGGAGCAGATCCTGCAAAAGGGGATCGACAGTGGCGAGTTTGTGGCGGGCGATGCCCGGCGACTGGCGCGCCAGATCACCTCCCTCATCAACGGCTATGCCGATGACCTTATTCTGGAGCCGACCCCCGAGACGGTAGAGGCCACTTATCAAGAGATCATGCTGGTGGTCAATCAGCTGGTCTTGCCCCCGACTCACTCATAGCGGCGCAGGCAAAAAAAGGTGGGGAGGCATGCCAGCGTGGGACCTCCCCCGGTTTTGTTGGCCATCCGCCGGGCGCGCGATGGTCAGATACCAGGGAGCGGTTGTTGATGTCGATTACCCATTTATCACTGCAAGATGCCCGTCATCTGCAACTGGCGGCGCAGGGGCTGCTGGCCCCCCGTCGCAGCAAGGCGACCCCGGCCGATCTGCTGGCCACCATTCGCCGCATGGCGCTGCTGCAGATAGACACCATCTCGGTGGTGGCGCGCAGCCCCTATCTGGTGCTCTTTAGCCGGCTTGGCCAGTACGAACCGCGTTGGTTGGAGCAGCTGCTGGCCGACGGCGAGATCTTCGAATATTGGGCCCACGAGGCCTGCTTTGTGCCCCGCGAGGATTACCGGCTGTTGCGCCATCGGATGCTCGACCCTGCCGCCATGGGCTGGAAGTTTTCGGCCAACTGGCTTGCCACCCATCAGCAGGAGATTGGCCAGCTGATCGAGCGTATTCGCCAGCATGGTCCGGTGCGGGCGGCTGACTTTGAACGCACAACCGGCAAGGGGAACGGCTGGTGGGACTGGAAGCCGGAGAAGCGCCATCTGGAGGTGTTGTTTACCACTGGTCAGCTGATGGTACGGGAGCGGCGCAACTTTCAGCGGGTCTATGATCTCGCCGAACGGGTGCTCCCCGAGTGGAGCGACCAGCGGGATCTGCCGAGCGTCGAGCAGGCCCAACGGGATATGGTGCGCGCCAGCTGCCGGGCGCTGGGGCTGGTCAAAACTGGCTGGGTTGCGGACTACTACCGGCTGCGGCGCGGCAAATATGACGCCCTGCTCCATCAGCTGGCGGACGAGGGGGAACTGCTGCCGGTACGGGTAGACGGGTGGCAGCACGGCGCTTTTGTGCACGCCTCGCTGGCCGATGAGCTGGCAAGGGCGCAGGCGGGCACCCTCAAGGCAACCCATACCACAGCCTTGTCGCGTTCGACCCGCTGGTGTGGGATCGCAAGCGGGCCAGTGAACTGTTCAATTTTGACTATCGCATCGAGTGCTACACCCCTGCCCCCAAGCGCCAATACGGCTACTTCGTGTTGCCCTTGCTCCATCGCGGCAAGCTGGTGGGCAGAATGGATGCCAAGGCTCATCGTCAGCAGGGGATCTTCGAGATCAAGAGCCTCTATCTGGAAGCCGGGGTGAGAGTGACCCGCACGCTTGCACAGGATCTGGCGAAAGCCCTGCAAAAGCTGGCTGACTGGCACCAGACACCGCAGCTCCGTTATGGTGCCATTCCGGCCAATTTGCTGGCGTTGTGGCATGAAAGCGCCCCTGCAAAGTGAGATCTATCCCTTCTGGGCTAAGCTGCAAGAGGGATAAACAGTTCGGGAGCGGGAGATGAAACGAGCAGGAACATGGTGGGCGGGATTGGCGATGGCTATCTTGTCCCCCGCGCTATGGGGGCAAGAGCCGCCAGTGAAGATCTGTCTGGGGGAGGGCAACGAGTGGGCCCCCTTTACCTACTGGGAGCGCAAGGACGGAGTGCCCGATACCAGCCGCCTGACCGGTTCGGCGACGACGCTGGTGCTCGATGCCCTGCAACAGAGCGGGCTCTCGCACCAGATCCGCTATCTGCCCTGGGCGCGGGTGCAGCAGGAGCTGGCGGATTATCACCAGAACGGTCTGTGCGAGCTGACCTGGGATGCCAGCTACAAGCCGGAGCGGGCCGAGTTTGCCTTCTATAGCGTACCCCTCTATTACACCCACCTCGGTTTCTTCTATCTCAAGCGCCGCTACCCCGAACCGCCGGATCTGCAGACGGTCAATCGTTCCCGGGTGTGCGGGGTGATTGGCTACAACTACACCCCCTACGGGCTTGCGCAGGAGCCACGCCGGGTCAAACAGTTGCAGCAGGCGCTCGACATGCTGGAGCGGGATCGCTGCGACTTTCTGCCAAGCGAAATCGAACCTCTGGTGGCAGACATCAGCCTTGGCATCTACCGCAGCGAGAGCGGTTTGCTCAATCTTGCCCTGCCCAGCCGCAAGGGGTTCTATCTGCTGGTGAGCAAGGGTTCCCCCCGCGGCCACCAGTTGGTGAACATCCTCAATCAGTCGCTGGTGGCGTTTCAGGAAGGGGGGCATGCCGACGAGGTGATGCGCCGTTTCTTGCCGCCAATGGAGTAATAGCGAAGGGGTGCTGTCATTCTGGGGAGCAGATAAACAGAGGGCCAGCCGGTGCAAACCGGCTGGCCCTTTTTTACGTGAGAGCTTGTCAGTCTGCCAGACGGGTCAGTACCTTCACCAGCAGCTCGATGCGCGGGGCTATGCTGGCCAGATCCAGATACTCCTCGTCACTGTGGAAACCGGCACCGATGGGGCCCAGACCATCCAGAGTGGGAATGCCGAGGGCGGCGGTCAGGTTGGCATCAGAGCCGCCCCCCACCTCCTGCCAGCTGATTGGCAGTCCCAGTTCGGCGCCACACTCCTCCACCAGCTGCATCAGCGCCAGAGTGCCTTCTGATGGCACCATGGCCGGTTTGTGGGCCTCGCGGGTCAGCTGGATGGTGACGCCGTCCAGATGCGGCCGCGAGGCCAGGGTCAGCAGATGATCGTTGATCTGGTGGTACTCCTGATTGTCCCAGAAACGGACGTCTACCACAGCGCTGGCATGGGCCGGCACTATGTTGGCGCCATTGCCCCCCTCGACAATACCGATGTTGAGGGTGGTGCCGCTCTCGAAGTTGGTCAGGGCGTTGATAGCCAGGATCCAGTGGCCCAGCTCGGTGATGGCGCTGCGCCCCTTCTGCGGTTCGTTGCCTGCGTGAGCCGCCTTGCCGGTGAAATCGATGCGATAACGGGCCATCCCCTTACGCGCCTTGACCAGCGAGCCATCTGCGCGGGCCGCTTCGGCCACCAGCACCTGTTTTGCCTGTTTGGCCACCATTGCCAGCCAGTCGCTGGAGTGCAGGGAGCCAATCTCCTCATCCGGGTTCATGCAGACGCAGATGCTCAGGCGATCGCGCACCTCGCGGGGCAGTTCACGCAGGGCATAGACGATGTTGAGCAGGCCGGATTTCATGTCGGAGACACCGGGGCCGTAAGCGCGCTCACCATCGATGCTCATCGGGCGGGCAGCGGCGGTACCGAGGGGGAAGACGGTATCCATATGGCCGATCAGCATTACATCGATCTGCGCCGCATCAGGCTGGTTGCGGATCTCCAGTCCCACCCCGGCTGCGCCACAGTCGACCCGCTTGATCTGCCAGCCGCCCATCGCCTCATATTTGGCAGCCATCAGGTCGGCCACTGCCGCAATGCCCGGCTGGTGCAGGGATCCGCAATCCAGATTGATCAGCGGGGCCAGTTCGGTCAGGTATTGATCCAGAGAAAAAGTCATTGCTTGCTCCACTATCAGGTTCGGGTCAGAGAAGGATGTTCATCACCAGCATGGCGCCGAAGGCGTTGAGTACCGAGATGGCGACCATGATGGGGATGTAACGCCCTTCGGTACCGATGCAGCCGAGGATGCGGCCCATGTACTGCACCTGGGATCCCATCAGGTAGATGGCTGGCGCCAGAATGGCGATGTGGGTGCCGTTGAGGATCCCCTGATCGAACAGGGTGATGACCACACCGACTGCACCGCCCATCGACATCCAGGCGCCGATCAGCACGGCTGCCGCCTCACCGGGCAACCCGAAGATGGCCATGACGGGGGAGAAAATGGCGCCCATGGCATCCAGCGCGCCGGTGATCTGCAGCGCCTTGATGATGACGAAGGCCATCAGTACGTTGGGTACGGTGGAGGTGGTGGCGATGACCCAGCCCTTCTTGGCCCCTTCGACGAAGATATCGGTGACGATGGGTTTCTTGATGTTGGCCTGGCTCATTTGGCTTGCTCCTGAGTGTTGAGGGTCTGCTGGGTGTTGTTATCGGTCTGCTTGCCTTCGCTCATATTGAGGTAGACCCGGAACAGGTTGGCCCCGACAAATTTGAAGGCGAACATCACGATGACAGCCAGACCGATGGAGGAGCTGACCGCCGGGCTACCATCTGCCAGTGTCAGGGTGAACAGCACGGCGCCGGAGGAGAAGAAGTTGACGATGGTGGCACCAGCGGAGAACTGGAACATGGTGAATACGTCGGTTTCACGCTTGGTGATGAGCCCTTCATCCTTGAGCTGACGGGTCATGGCGGCACCGGCATCGGTACTCTGCAGGGAGGCAATAAGGGCGAGGCCGGTGTTGCCCGGGATCCCCATCAGCGGGCGCAGCAGCGGGGTCAGCAACTTGCGGGCCGCTTCCAGCGCGCCGTAGTGTTCCAGCACATTGATCATGCCGAGGGCGAACATCACGGTGGGGATCAGGGTCAGGGCGAACAGAAAGCCGTCTCTCGCCCCGTTGCCCCCCTTGCCGCGCATGTCGGTCATGGCGGTCTTGATGCCGTCACCATTCTCGCTGACGCTCTGGACCATGGTGCCGAACGAGCCGTTCAGCGTGGTGAAATCGAATACCCCGTACCACTCGCCGGATTGCAACAGTCCGGAGAAGAAGACCACGGCGAAGGCCAGTGCCAGGTAACTGCCTATGCTCACCGAGCGTGTTTTGTCTGTCATTAGCTAGCTCCATATGAATAATTATTTAATCTGAATAATTATAATTGATATGAATGTCACTAAATTGATGGTGGTCAAAATGGTTTGCTACAAATGACGAATGTATTGGGGTTATGTGACTGTGATCGCCATATGATTGGACGATAATCTGGTTTTTATCGAATTGTTTGAGTGAATAAAAAGCAGGGGCGGGATAGCGGGGCAATAAAAAACCGGGCACGAGGCCCGGTTTGGTCAATCAGTCAGATGTGATTACTGGAGTACCAGTACCATCAGCAGGCCGACACTAATGGCAGATACCAGGAAGGCAAAGCCATAGAACACATAGTGGTGCAGCTTGGTGGTGTGGATCCCCAGATCGTGCAGACCGTGGTAGATACGGTGCATGCCGTGCCAGACTGGCAGGGCGATGATCACCAGCAGGATGCAGGCACCCCACCAGGAGCTGGCGAACGCGTGCACGCGGTCATAGCTCATGGTTTCCACGTCCATGATGCCCATGGGCACCAGCAGACCGGTGATGAGGACAATGACCGGCAGCAGCATGGCAACGACCATGCCACCCGCACCAAACAGACCCCAGTAAATTGGTTCGTCAGAACGTCTCATTGTTTTCTCCTCAGGCCACGATGATCAGGACAAGCAGGGACACCACCGCCAGCGCCACATACTGGGCGAGAACGATCGGCTTCTCCGGTACCAGGTCTTCACCACGGAAGATACGCATGGCTTTCGGCGCCAGGGCGAACCAGGTTTTGGCATGGAACAGGCACGCCGCCAGAGCGACGACATGGAACAGGATAGCGATCGGGCTTTGCAGGGATTCCAGCCAGCCGTTGAACGCTTCCTGACCCTGAACCAGGCGCATCAGGCCCCACATCAGCACAACGGCGTAGATGGAGACGAAGATACTGGTGCCTTCACGGATCATGTAACCGGTGTAGAAGGCGTTCTTCAGCCACCAGTCTTTCTTCATTTCGCGGACGTAAGGTTTACGTTTGCTATCAGTGTTGTTCATGGTCTCAATCCTGCTCTCAATCTGGCTTGAACATGGCGATCATGTAGTCCTTGGCGCTTTCGACCTTGCCAAGCTGGATGGCCGCCGCCGGATCGACGCCTTTCGGGCACACTTCGGAGCAGTAGCCCACGAAGGTACAGCCCCAGACGCCTTCGTCCTGGCTGATGATGCGCATACGCTCTTTGGCGCCGGCATCACGGTTGTCGACGTTGTAGCGATAGGCCAGAGCCAGTGCCGCCGGACCGGTGAACTTCTTGTTGATGCCGTACTGCGGGCAGGCCGCGTAGCAGAGACCACAGTTGATGCACTGGGAGAACTGCTTGTACTGCGCCATCTGGGCCGGAGTCTGGATGTACTCGCCATCACACAGGCTGCGCGGCTCGCTCGGGATGATGTACGGCTTGATGCTCTCCAGCTTCTCGATGAAGTCGGACATGTCGACCACCAGATCGCGCTCGATCGGGAAGTTGTTGAGCGGCTCGACGGTCATCTTGCCCGGCAGGTAGTCGCGCAGGAACGCCTTGCAACCCAGCTTGGGCACACCGTTGACCATCATGCCGCAAGAGCCGCAGATCGCCATCCGGCAGGACCAGCGGAAGCTCAGGGTAGAGTCCAGGTGATCCTTGATGTACTGCAGGGCGTCCAGCAGAGACATCTCTCTCTGGTATGGCACCTGGAAGGTTTGCATCCAAGGCTCGTTATCCTGTTCCGGACGGTAGCGCAGGATCTCAATTTCAATCATCTCAGCCATTCTTCTTAGCCTCGTCTTGTTTCTCACCCTCGGAGCCGTACACGCGTTTTGCCGGCTGGGACTTAGTGATCTTCACATCGGAGTAATCGATGGAGGGCGTTTCGCCATTTTTGTAGAACGAGAGCGTGTGCTTGAGGAAGTTCACGTCATCGCGCTCTTCGTAACCATCCAGACGCTGGTGGGAACCGCGGGACTCTTTACGATTGATAGCGGAGTGCGCCATGGCTTCAGCCACGTCCAGCATGTAACCCAGTTCGATGGCGTACAGCAGATCGGTGTTGAAGACAGAGGACTTGTCGTTGATCTTGACCTTCTTGTAACGGGCTTTCAGCTCGTTGATCTTGTCGATGGTGCCCTGCATCAGCTCTTCGGTACGGTAGATACCGACACCGGCTTCCATGGACATGCCCAGTTCGTTGCGGATATCGGCCGGGTTTTCGGTACCGTCTACGTCCATCAGGGAGAGGTGCTGCTTGATGAGCGCCTCGGCCTTGGCGGCCAGCGCTTCGGTGTTGCCATGCTTCTGAGTCTTGGCAAATTCACCGGCCTGCTCACCTGCCAGCTTGCCGAATACCACGATCTCGGACAGGGAGTTGGAACCCAGACGGTTCGCACCGTGCAGACCGACGGAGGCACATTCGCCCGCGGCGTAGAGGCCGGGCAGACGGGTGGCACACTTGTTGTCAGTCTCGATACCACCCATGGTGTAGTGGGCAGTCGGACGTACCGGGATAGGCTCTTTGGCCGGATCCACGTTGACGTAGGCTTTGGCCAGTTCGCAGATGAACGGCAGACGCTCTTTCAGGTACTTCTCGCCAAGGTGACGCAGGTCGAGGTGAACCACATCGCCCATCGGGCCCTGAATGACGCGGCCTTTCTGCTGCTCTTGCCAGAATGCCTGGGAAACGCGATCGCGCGGACCCAGTTCCATGTATTTGCTCTTCGGCTGGCCAATCGGGGTTTCCGGGCCCAAGCCGTAGTCTTGCAGGTAGCGGTAGCCATCCTTGTTCAGCAGGACGCCACCCTCACCACGACAACCTTCAGTCATCAGGATGCCGGTGCCCGGCAGACCGGTCGGGTGATACTGGACGAACTCCATATCACGCAGCGGTACGCCGTGACGGTAGGCCAGTGCCATGCCGTCGCCGGTGACTATGCCACCGTTGGTGTTGTAGCGATAGACACGGCCAGCGCCGCCGGTTGCCACGATCACGGATTTGGCCTGGATGAAGCGGGTGATACCGTTCTGGATGTCGAAGGTCAGTACGCCCTGAACACGGCCGTCGTCCACGATCAGATCAAGACAGAAATGCTCGTCGAAGCGCTTGATGCTCGGGTGTTTGACGGAGGTCTGGAACAGGGTGTGCAGAATATGGAAACCGGACTTGTCTGCGGCGAACCAGGTACGGGGAACCTTCATGCCACCAAACGGACGCACGTTGGCTTTGCCATCCGGCTTGCGGCTCCAGGGGCAACCCCAGTGCTCCAGCTGGATCATCTCTTTGGTTGCGTTGTTGACGAAGTATTCCACTACGTCCTGCTCGCACAGCCAGTCACCACCGGAGACGGTGTCGTTGAAGTGGTTTTCGAGGGAGTCGTCATCACGGACGACACCGGCGGCGCCGCCTTCGGCAGCAACCGTGTGGCTGCGCATCGGGTAAACCTTGGAAATCAGGGCGATGTCCAGGTCTGGCTGTGATTCGGCTATAGCGATAGCGGCGCGTAAGCCGGTACCGCCAGCACCGATGATGGCCACATCGGTCTTGATAATATCCACATCTGCCTCCTTAGGGATAGATTTGCTGGGCACGATTTTGCTCTATGAAAAAAATTCAGGCTTGATGCAAGTCAAACTGCTAGGTTTTATTCCCTTTTTATTGGTTATTTTTCTATAAAACACCCAAATCCCTGGATGAAAATGTCGTTATTATCGTCATTTTTTGGTGTTACTGAGCAGTTGAACACCTAGCTACGAGCACTTTAACTTCTGGATTGTACGTAGTTTTCTTTCAATAAAATGCGAATCACCTCTCTTTTTAGGTACTCGCGAAAAAAATTTTAAGTTTTTTATTGTAATTTTTTAATGAGAATTATTGGCATTTATCTGCTCGGATAGAAATAGGTAATCCGAAGTGCGGCGGTGACCACGGCGGTGATCTGATAATTCCAGACGAATTTCAAGGATTTCAAGGCGGGGTATTTGGCTGGTAATGTGAGATTACCCACTGAAAATTAAGCGCTATTTAGAAAAATAAAAGGGGCCTGAACGGCCCCTTTTGCTCATGCTCAAATGCGGAACATGCCGACCTGATTGCTCAGTTCACCCGAAATATTTTTAAGTTGTTCAGAGAGATGGCGTGAGCTGTCCGCATCTACCGCCAGTTCATCCGAGACATCTTTCACCGCCTGAATGTTGCGGCTGACCTCGTCGGTCACCGCTCGTTGCTCTTCCGCCGCGCTGGATATCTGGGTCGCCATGTCGGAGATCTGATTGATGGAGGAGGTGATCTGTTCCAGCGCCTGGGTGGCGTTGTTGGCATCATCCACGCTGTTCTGGGCCAGCAGCTGTCCTTCATGCATGGTGCTGACTGCCCCCTGGGTATTGCGCTGCAGGGTCTCGATCATGCTGCGGATCTCGACGGTGGAGCTATGGGTACGCTGTGACAGCACCCGCACTTCGTCTGCCACCACAGCGAAACCCCGGCCCTGTTCGCCTGCACGGGCTGCTTCGATAGCTGCGTTGAGTGCCAGCAGGTTGGTCTGTTCGGCGATGCCCTGAATGGTGGAGAGGATGGTGTTGATCTCCTGAGCGTTTTTCTCCAGTTCCTGAATGATGTTGGAGGCCTGTTCCACCTGGGTGGCCAGATCGGTGATGGAGCGCTGGTTGCGGGCGATCACCTGCTTGCCATGTTCGCAACTGCTGCTAGAAGAGCGGGCTGCTTCGGCGGTCTGTTCGGCGTTGCTTGCCACTTCAACGGCTGTGGCCGACATCTCGTGTACTGCAGTAGCGATCTGGGAGATTTCGTTTTGCTGACGTGCCAGCCCCTGATTCGCCTTCTCCGCCATGCTGTGGGAGGATTTGGCCTGCTGATTAAGCTGGGTCGAGGAGTTGGAGATATCCTGCACCATCACATGGATCCGGTCGATGAAGGTGTTGACGTGCTTGGCAACCGCGCCCACCTCGTCTTCCCGCTCGATCTTGATGCGGCGGGTCAGATCACCGTTGCCGCGTGAGAGATCGGCAATCGCTTCGCCCAGGGTTTTCAGGGGTGCCAGTGAACCATTGATGGCGACATAGGAGAAGCCAGCCACGATCAGTATGGTGATAAGCCCCTGGATGAGGGAGGAGGTGACCATGCTGCGCACCGACTGATAGGCGGTCTCCTCATCCACCATCATGCCGTAATACCAGTTGGTATTGGGGATTGCGTTGAAGTCAAAGACCTCTTTCTTGCCACTGATCACCAGCTCGTTGATCATGCCGTCATGGGCGATCTGGTTGATGTAAGAAGCGGTCAATTCAGGGGCCAGTGCGGTGGCAGACTTGAGACTCAACGAGGCATCCGGGTGGGCGATGATGGTGCCATTACTGTCTACCAGAATGGCGTAGGTGCCCTCGGTAGTGACTGCCAGAATATCCGAGATAAGGGCGCTGATGGATACGTCACCGGCGATGACGCCCTGAGTGTTGCCGCGCTGGAACGGCTCGGCAATGGTGACAATCAGTTGTCCGGTAGAGATATCCGCATAAGGGGCAGTAATGACCAGTTTGCCAGCTGCCATCGCATCCTTGTACCAGGGGCGTTGACGGGGGTCATAACCGGCAGGGAGGTTGGTGGGCTTGCTCTGGATCATCTTGCCATCGGCAGTACCGGCATAGACCAGGTCGAATCCACCTGCATTCATGGATTGGGCCAGATGGCTGATGGGTTCATCCTCTTTGGTGAAAGCCTCCTTGGTGGTGCTGACGATGGCGATACGGGAGTCAACCCAGCGGGAGATCCCCTTGACGTTGGCCATGGAGCTTTCGTCGATGATATTCCAGACCAGCCGCTGGGTTTCGCTGCGCAGTTGCGAGGTGTTGTACCAGACCTGTATCCCGGTGATCACCAGAATGATGACCCCGATAGCCAGGACCAGCTTGTTTTTAATCGATAAGTTCATAGTTACATCCTTGTGAGCGTCAGTCTGAGTGTGTGGAAACTGGTTATTGTTATGTGCCTGTTCTTATCGGCTGAAGTTGAACTCTTTGTATCCCGATCAGCTATTTAAAGTTAGTGCCTAAATCAGAGCTTATCCATATGTGTATCCTTGTCAGGTGGCTACAGGAAACGATCTGGACGATTGGTGAAGATTCCATCGACCCCCATGCTGGCTAGTTTTTCATAATCTTCATGATAATCAACGGTATAAACTAGAACCCTTAATCCGCGTTGATGTGCATCTTCCACCAGTATCCGGTCGACAAAATCCACGTCGCAGTTAAGTGACCAGGCCCCCAGCTCATCAGCAAACAGCGCCAGGTTGAGTGGCAGATTGGCGGTCAGGGCGCCGAGGCGGATATCGGGCCGCAAGGCGGCAAATCGGGCCAGCTCCGGGTGATGGAAGGACGAAACCACCCACTGCTCTGGGGTAAAACCAAGCTCGGCCTCTGCCCTTCGGGTCAGGGATGCCACTGCGTTAGCGGTATCGGCACCCTTGAGCTCGATATGCAGCTCGCAGCGTCCGGCGATAATCTCCATCACTTGCCACAGGGTCGGGATCACCTCTCCCTCACCGGCATCGAGTTGCTCCAGATAGGCTCGTGATTGTTCAGTCAGCACCCCCTTGCCGTTGGTACAACGCTCCAGCCTCCGATCGTGAAATACCCATAACTCGTCATCTGCTGCCTGTACATCCAGTTCGATGGCACTGACTCCCAGCGTCAGTGCTTTTGCCATCGCCTTGAGGGTGTTCTCCGGTGCCAGACCGCTGGCGCCACGATGGGCAATAATCTGCATGTTCTGCTCCTTTTACCTCGCGGATCAGCCGCGGCTCAGGTGAATGTCGATCTGTTGATGGGGCAGGGTAAGTCCCTGCTGCTGCATCTTCTCCAGCACCAGCGAGTGAACCTCGTGAGTGATGGGCATCCGGTGATCCATGTTGTTGACGTAGAGGCGGATCTCGTAGATCAGTGCCGAGTCGGTGAATTCGATCAGGAAGACCTCGGGCGTCGGCGTCTCCAATACCAGGGTCGATGCCTGGATGGACTCTTCCAGAATGCGCTGCACCAGTTTCGGATCCCGGGTCAGGCCGATCCGGATCCGCAGTTTGACCCGGGTGATGGCATCGGAGAGCGACCAGTTGATGAACTGCTCGGTGATGAAGGCCTTGTTGGGCACGATGATCTCCTTGCGATCCCAATCCACTATGGTGGTGGCCCGGGTCTTGATCTTGGTGACGGTGCCGGTGAGATCGCGGATGGTGACGGTGTCACCGAGCCGGATCGGCTTCTCAAACAGAATGATGAGGCCGGAGACAAAGTTGGCGAAGATCTCCTGTAGACCGAAACCCAACCCCACCGAGAGGGCGGCGACCAGCCACTGGGTCTTCGACCAGTCGATGCCGAGCATGGAGAAGCCGGTGAGGGCGCCGATCAGGATCACCAGATACTTGCTGGTGGTCGTGAGGGCAAAGCCGGTACCCGGGGAGAGGCTGAGGTGTTGCAGCAGGGTCAGCTCCATCAGTCCTGGCAGGTTGCGGGCAGTCACCACGGTCAGAATGAAAACGAAGGCGGTCAGCATCAGATCCTGCAGGGTGATGGCGGAGAGCTGCTCGATGCCGCCAATCTTGCTGCTCACCTGCCATACCTCGATATTGCTGAGGAAACTGAAGGCGGAGTTGAGATCCGACCATTGCACCACCACCAGCATGGTGAATCCCAGCATCAGCAGGGTGCGCACCAGTCCCAGCGACTGGGCGCTGATGGTATCGAGATCCAGCTCAGTCTCTTCCACCACGTCCGGGGTCTCGGAGCTGAGCTCGTCATGCCCCTCTTCCCGGCCGCGCTGGGCCAGGATCTCGGCCCGCTTGCTCTTGGCACGCTCGAAGGCGAGGCGGCGGCGCTGGATCAGCATCCAGCGTCTGGCCAGATAGTAGACCAGCAGGCAACCCAGCCCCATCAGCAGGCTAAGCTCCAGCTGGCGCAGCAGGGTGCGCGAGGTATAGAAGTAGCCAAACAGGGCGCCGATCACCGCCAGCAGCGGCGCCAGCATCAGGCTGTTCCAGATGAAGTGGTGCAGCAGATGGGGCTTGGTCATGTCGGTCTGGCCCCAGGTGAGCGGCAATCGCTCCCGGTTGAGACGGGCAAAGAAGAGCAGCAGCCAGAGTGCACCGATCATGAAGGCCATCCGGCCGAGGGAGTCGTAGAAGGCGTGCTCCTGATAGCTGTTGGCCATCCCCTGCACAAAGAAACTCGGGATCAGCACCAGCAGCAGGGTGCGAAACTGCCCCCATACCTTTTGCACCTGTTCCCGGGGCCAGCGGAAGTGGTGGATCAAAATCCCCCTCTCCAGTGTCAGATGGCGGGCCATCACCAACGCCAGCAGCAGAAACCAGATCTCGCCAAGGCCGCGCGCCACAGCCACCGCAAACGGGTATTGCCAGGCCCCTTCGAGCAGGCCGCGCACCATCAGCACCATGGCGGGCAAGGGGAGGGCGGCAAGCAGGGAGCGCAGCAGCAAGCGGCTGGTGAGGCTGAATTTGTCCTGAGTTACCTTGCCGATCCGCGGCGCAATATGGTCGCAATAGAGGCTCAGGTGACGGGCCAACTTGAACCAGCTCCAGGCCAGCACCAGCAGACCAATACCGGCCAGAGTGAGGCTCAGCGGGCTGTTCTCGGCGATGGCATAGGGCAGTTGCAACCAGTTGTCCGGGTTGAAGGCCAGTGTCAGCGCGGCAGGAATACCGATCATCACCTGTGGGGTAAAGGGGCGCACATCCGGCATCCAGAACAGGTGGCTGGCGCTTATTTCGCGGATCTCGTCGATCTTGCTGTTCTGACGGCTGTAGAGCAGTTTGAGGCGGGTCTGCTCCTGAATGAGGGTGTCTGAGGCGTCGTTGAGCCGGGTCAGCAGCTGGCGCCGGGCCTTGAGCAGGTTGTCGAGCACCGCTTGCTGCGGCCGATCGAGCGTCACCTCCTCTTCGGCCATCAGCTTGTCGCGCAGCTGGCGGGTATCCTTGAGCCCATCCTGCTCGCTCTCGTACTGGTACTTGGCCATGCGGGCGCTGACGATGGCGGACTCCAGCTTGTCGAGGGGGAACTGAGGAGGCAGATCGGAGAGTTTGCTGCGCAGGTTCTCGCCGTAGGCATTACTGATCTGCAGCCACTCCAGCTGTTCGCGTACCGAGTTGACCAGCTCATTCAGTTCAAACAGATTCTTGTCGACAGTGCGCTGTTCGTCCTGCACCCGCTCAATCTGATCCTCCAGCGTGCCGAGCTGGATGGAGAGCGCCTGATTCTGCTGTTGCTGCTCCAGCAGCAGCGGCATGTCGGTGGTGAGCTGTTTGCGCAGCCGTTCGCTCTCCTCCAGCGCCTGCTCGGTCTTCTCCCTACGCAGCTGGTTCTGCTGGGTAAGCAGGCTGGCTTGCCACTCATCCTCGTCGGCGATAGCCAGATTGAGCTCCTGCAGTCTCAGCTTGCCGAGATCGTTGCGCTGCTGGGCCGAGAGTTGCTCCAGCTCCAGCATCTGGATCCGGTCGGAGAGGCTCTGCTCCTTCATTCTGGTCAGCAGCAGCTGTGCCTCCTGCTGGCGATCCGATTCGCTGCTGAAGCTCAGTCGCTCCAGCTGGCTGCGGGTCAGTTGCAGCTGTTTGCGCAGATCGTCCACCCGCAGGTGATACTCCTGCCCGGTGCTCTCCAGCTGGTTGAGGCTATCCATCACCCCCTGCCGCTCCTTGCGCAGGTTGAGCTGACGGTTGCTGCTCAGACCTATGGCCTGGCGCAGCGCCTCCTCCTTGAGGCTCGCCAGCTGCGGGCGAGCTGCGGGCTGATAGTTGTGCAGGCTCTCCTTGAGGCGCGCCGACTCCTTGGGGTAATCGATGAGGATCTGCTGATAGGCTTTGCTCTGCTCCCGGTAGCGCTCGGCCTCTCTGGCAAATTGCAGCGCCTGCTGGTAGCTCTCCCGCAGCTTCTGGTTTTCCGGGGTGTCGCTTTTGGGCACGCTCTGCAACAGGGATTCGGCCTGGGCAATGGCATCGTCGGCGCGCACGGCTGGCGGCAACAAGAGAAGGGAGAGCAGCAAGAGGGTGAGCAGGCGTTGCAACATGAGGCTCGTTTCCGTTCAGAAAGGGTGGTCCTAGCCTAAAGCAGGGCCTGGCGCTGGGTAAAGCAGTCTATATTAATGATTCGTAACACAAATAACAGGAAGTCATGCTGCCGTTTCGCTATTATCCCTAGCGCTTTTTCTGCACTGGGCCAAATATGTCAGCCGTTGATCTGGGCACTGCCCCGCTATCTCGCCTTTTCTGGCGTTACGTTACGCCGACCGTGGCCGCCATGCTGGTCACCGGTATCTATGTCACCATAGACGGCATCTTCGTCGGTCATATTCTGGGTCAGGACGGGCTTGCCGGTCTGATGCTCGCTTACCCGATTTGTGCCGTGCTCTATGCGGTCGGCGCCCTGATAGGCATGGGCGCATCGGCCCTGGTCTCCTTTCATCTGGGACGCGGCGAGCAGCAGAAGGCCCGCCATATTGTCGGCAATTCACTGGTGATGGTGCTGCTGGCTGCGGTGCTGCTTGCCTACGTCGGGATCCGTCATGGCGACACCATGCTGGCCTGGATGGGGGCCGAAGGAGAGATTTTCAGCGCCGGTCTGGCCTATCTGCACTGGTATGCCTGGCTCGGCGGTTTTGCCATTCTCTCCATGGCCTTTACCGCCCTGCTGCGCAATGACGGGCGCCCGGGGCTCACTACCTGGATCCTGGTCGGTGGCGGCCTGCTCAATGTGCTGCTTGACTATCTGCTGATGGCTGTAATTCCGTGGGGACTGGCAGGTGCCGCCATTGCCACCATGCTCTCCCAGGCGGTGACCGGCGGGCTCTGCCTGTGGCACTTCTTTACCCCGCGCAGCAAGCTGCGGATTGGTTGGGATACCCTGATGCCAAACTGGCGGCTGATGGGGGAGATGCTGCGTCTCGGAGTGTCGAGCTTTCTGATGTACCTGTACCTCTCGGTGGTGCTGGCACTGCACAACAAGGCGCTGCTGGCCGTAGGCACCTCCCTGCATGTCGCTGCCTACGGGGTGATCAGTTATACCGAGGCGTTCTTCTATCTCATCTTCGAGGGGATCGCCATGGGCATTCAGCCCATCGCCAGCTTCAATGCGGGAGCAGGCAACTGGCAGCGGGTGTTGCGGGTACGCAATCTGGCACTGACCGTGACGGTGGCCATCGCGCTGTGCGGTATGGTACCGCTCTACTTTTGGCCGGAGGCGGCTGTTTATCTGTTTGCCGGCGACAACGCGGCTCTCTTGCCGGTGGCGAGCCTCGGGATCTGGCTCTACTTCTGGGGGCTGCCGATGGAGGGCTTGTTGCTGGTGGGGGCCACCTATTTCCAGGCCATCAATCGGGCCCGCATCGCCTCCCTGCTCACCGGTGGCAAGCTGGTGCTGATCGGCGGTTTCTTGTGGGGATTCTCGACCCTGTGGGGCGTGCCCGGGGTATGGCTGGCGTTGCCTAGCTGCAGCTTGTTGCTGGTGCTGGTCATGTGGCGAGCGATGCATCGGGAATCCGGTGCTCACACGCAGGCCGGATAGGCAGTCAGGTACGACGTGCTGATAGTAGAGAGGCAGCCATGGGCTGCCTGTTTTGTTAGAGGATGTTTTGTTAACGGGCTCTGCCGATTCAGGGCTTGAAGGCGCCGATAAAGATGGCGGGATCGACCCGGGTGTCGTTGAGGCTGACGTTCCAGTGCATATGGGGGCCGGTAGCGCGGCCGGTCGAACCGACTCGCCCGACGATGCCGCCACGCGGCAGGCTCTGGCCGAGCTTCACATCGCTCTTCGACATGTGGCAGAACATGCTGATGAGCCCCTGACCGTGGTCGACAAAGACGGTATTGCCATTGAAGAAGTAGTTGCCGATCAGGATCACCTTGCCTGCGGCGGGGGACTTGATCGGGGTGCCGGCGCCCACGGCGAAGTCGAGGCCGGAGTGGGGGTTGCGCTCCTCGCCATTGAAGAAACGACGCAGGCCAAACGGGCTGGAGAGGGGGCCGTTGACCGGCTTGTCGAACAGCAGGTTGCTCGGCTGGTTGGGGCTGAAGGTCTGGTAAGCCCGGCTCTGCTCCGCCAGCTCGCGGTTGATACGGGTCATATCCTCGGCGAGCGGATTGACCTGACGGCTGTTCTTGAGCTTGATGTGCTGCTCGCGGTAGTGCTTGGGGGTCACGGTGAAGCCGAGAGTACGGCCATCACCTGTGCTCAGTTGCTGGGCACCGGGCGGGTTTTTGAGAGAGATGCCGACGATGGCGATCCACTGGTTGTCTTCGCGCACCACCAGCACGGGTTTGTCATGATAGCGGGCCGTGGGGGCAGTGGGTGACGCGCCAAGAGGGATCACCGCAACGCCACCCGGCACCGGATGGTTGAGCAGGCGACTGATAAAACCCTCGGCCAGGGCTGACTGGCTGGTCAGTAACAACAACAGACAACAAACAACTCTCATGACGATACCACTCGATGTTAAAACGCCCGGGATGGCGGGATGACAACCCCTTGTCCGGCATTCGTCGATCACTAAAGGGTGATCACGACATGCTGGCCACGACAGGCGCGGCTGGAGGAGGGGGCAGATTGTGCCTCGTTATGGTCGGGGCAGCCAGTGGCGGGGCGTGGCTGATGCCCCTTTTGTGCATAGTTGCGTCAGGTTTTATGTCGTGCTCGGGTTGCTTCGCCATTGAGTCGCCCCCGCCCTGGCTCTAGAATCGGCTTCCGGCACTGATGCCACCGACACTCCGAGGAGACGATATGAACGGATTACCCCCTTTGCGCACCACACCGGCCCGATACACGACAGGTCGTGGCTGGCTCTGGGTTCGCAGCGGGTTCGATATCTTCAACAAGGGGATGGGGATCAGCGTAGCCATGGTGCTGGTCTGGTTTATGGTGGGCATGCTGCTGGAGCAACTGCCGGCGGGGGGCCTTATCTCCCAGCTGCTCTACATGGTGTGGGGCGCGGGTTGGGTGGCGGTCGCCGCTCGGGGTTATCGGGGGGAGCCGCTGCAGTTTGCCGATCTCTTCGCCGGTTTTCGCCACAAGTTGACCCCGCTGATGCTCGGCGGTCTGCTGGTGTTGCTGCTGTTCAGCCTGGTTGGCCTCGTCTGTCTCGGTCTGCTCTCCGTGTGGGGGCTGCTCCCGCTGTTGACGCAGGATCCCGAGAGCATGGTGGTCTCTGCCAGCCAGTTGCAACAACTGCTGCTGGTGTTGCTGGTGGGGATGCTGCTCATCATTCCCGTGCTGATGGGGGTCACCTTTGCTCCTGCGCTGATCTACCACCACGATATCGGCATCATCCAGGCGGTGCGTCTGAGCTTCTTCGGCTGCTGGCGCAATATGTGGCCCTTCTTCTGGTGGGGACTGCTCTCAGCCATGTTGTTGCTGTTTGGCGCTGTGCTGTTACTGGTAGGTCTGCTGGTGGTGATCCCGGCGCTCAACTACTCCATCTATGTGGCTTATCGGGATATTTTCCTGGACGAGAGTGCGCAGCCGGAAGCGCCGCACTCAGAACCATTCGGATTTGAAGCCTGATCAACTGATGAAGATGAAGAAGGGGCCCACAGCGGCCCCTTCGTTATGTTTGGGTGTGCGGAGTGCTTACTCCTGCCAGATGGGATCCGCCGCCATGCGGGCCAGCAGAAAATCGAGGAAGCTGCGCAGCAGTGGCGACATCTGCTTGCGGGTGGCATACACCCCGTAGACGCCGAGGCGCTTGGGCTGCCAGTCGGTCAGCAGGGGCACCAGTTCCCCGCGCTCCAGATAGGGTTGTGCCGAGTAGCGGGGTTGCAGGCTGATCCCGGCACCTTCAAGCGTTGCTTCCAGCAGCAGGTTGGAGATATTGGCGCTCAGGTTACCGCTGACCGGCACTGACTCGGGACCGTCCGGTCCATTGAACTCCCACAGGCTCTTGCCAAAGTAGGTGTAGGTGAGGCAGTTGTGCAGCGCCAAATCCTGCACCTTGTGTGGCATTGGATGACGGGCCAGATAGGCCGGGCTGGCACAGACTACCGAGTGGCAGGTGCCGAGACGACGCGCCACCAGATTGGGGTCGAGGTCGTTGGTGATGCGCACCGCCAGATCGATCCGCTCCTCCACCAGATTGACGGTTCTGTCGAGCAGCAGAATGTCGATGGCCGTCCCCGGGTATTGCGCCAGATAGTCGTTAGCAGCCCCGACCAGCAAGGCTTCCGACAGGGAGTAGCTGCTGGTGATCCGCAGTTGTCCCTTGGGGGCGTCATCCCCCTTCACGGCGATCTGCTCCATCTCTTCGCCGAGCGCCAGCATGGCGCGGGCCCGGTTCAGCGCTTCCTCTCCCGGTCCGGTCAGACTCAGACGACGGGTGGTGCGGTGCAGCAGGCGGGCGCCCATCCAGCTCTCCAGCTCGGCCAGATAGCGCGACACCATGGCGCGCGACATATCCAGTTTCTCTCCGGCGCCGCTCAGGCTCCCCTGTTCGACTACGCTGACAAAGACCTGCAATGCGGTCAGTCGATCCATGTATGGCTCTCTATATGTTCGATATGTGCAACAGTGATGCGCTTTTTATGCTGTATTTGCACCTTAAGTGATCCAATACACTCTGTCCATCAAATGAACCCCCGAATACTTAATGAGGAATAGATGATGAACAACACCCTGATCCGCAACTTGACTCTGGCGACCACCCTGTTGAGTGGTGCCGCACTGGCCGCCCCCCTGAGCGTGACCGTCTACAACCCTGGCGAGAAGGCGATCTTCCCGGTCTCCTCCTCACTGGTGACCGGTGACAAAGAGGCCATCCTGATCGATGCCCAGTTCGACGTGCAAAATGGTCAGGCGCTGGTCGACATGATCAAGAAGAGCGGCAAGAAGCTGACCACTGTCTATATCAGTGCCGGTGACCCCGACTTCTACTTCGGTCTGGAGCCGGTCATGGCGGCGTTCCCGGATGTCAAAGTGCTGGCCGACCAGCATGTGGTTGACCATATCAACAAGACCAAGGATGCCAAGCTGAGCTACTGGAGCCCGATCCTCGGCAAGGGTGCACCGAAGAGCCTGACCGTGCCGCAAGTGATGACCGCCAGCCACCTGACGCTGGATGGCGAGAAGATTGAAATCAAAGAGATGAATACCCCGAATGCCTACCTCTGGGCCCCTTCCATCAAGACTGCTTTTGGTGGTGTGCCGGTCTACCACGGGGTGCATGTCTGGATGGCCGACAGCCAGACCAAAGCGGCTCGCAGCAACTGGGTCAAGGCGCTGGATAACCTGCTGGCCCTGAAACCCGAGCGTGTGGTACCGGGCCACTTCCTGGGCACTGCTCCCAAAGGCACTGCTGCTGTGACCTTTACCCGTGACTATGTAGAGCGTTTCGAACAGGAGCTGGCCAAGGCGAAAAACTCCGGTGAGCTGATTGAGGCTCTGAAGAAGGCCTATCCGGCACTGCCGGTTGACGATGGTCTGGCCATCGGTGCCAAGGTCAATACCGGCGAGATGAAGTGGTAAGCCACTGAGCCTGCTTTCCCTGTGTTTTTACCGGGCCTAAGGGCCCGGTTTTTTATCCGAGATTGAAGTGAGAATGAAGATGAGCGAACAACAAACCACCCTCCATTATGTCTATGACCCGCTCTGTGGCTGGTGCTACGGTGCCGCCCCCCTGTTGCAGGCGGCAGCCACCATTGCTGGGCTCAAGATCGAGCTGCATGCGGGCGGTCTCTGGCTGGGTAGTCGCCGTCAGCCTATGGGCGAGGCATTGCGTGATTATGTGCGCCCCCATGATCAGCGGATCGAGGCGCTGACCGGCCAGCATTTTGGCGAGCGCTACTTTAACGAACTGCTGCTGCGCGAAGGGTGTCTGCTGGACTCCGAGCCGCCGATCCGTGCGGTTTTGGCCGTCACGGCCTTGGGGGGGGATGGGTTGGCCATGTTGCACCGGATCCAGCAATCCCACTATCGGGACGGGATCTGGATTGGTGAGCCGGCATTTCTCGCCACGCTGGCGGCAGAGCAGGGGGTCAGTGAAGACGCGTTCCAGCAAGCCTATCTGCAGGCCCCATTGCTGCAACATCTGGCAGATAGCCAGGGCTGGATGAAACGGCTGGGTGGTCAGGGTTATCCCACCCTTGGGCTGATGCACAAGGGGCGGGTCACGCCTGTACGGGTTGCCGATTTTCTGGGGGAGCCGGATGCTCTGAGCACGCATCTGCTGGCTCTAATGACATGATGGCTGTTATTTGAACACGAGACCGCTTCAGGAAAGGTGTCCAGGGCCGATAGGCAAACAATCACAGAAACGGTATGAAATCCTTCTGTTTTCCGGGTGCAGGCTATGCTCTATATGACCATTCCCGGTGGATGTTGCGGGAGTGAAGACTCATTTCAAGGAAGCCCTTATATGTTCAAAAACATGTCCATCGGCCAGAAACTGAGTGCCGGATTTGCCATCCTGGCCTTGTTGGTACTGGGCTTGGCCTGGTTTTCAATCAGCCAGCTGGCAAAGCTCTATGGTGATACCGAAACCATCACGGGTAATTTACTGCCTTCTACTCGTCTGGCGAGCCAGATGCATGTTGCCGTGCTGGATGCGCGTCGTTCAGAGTTGGCCCAGGTCATCGGTGGCCTGAACAAGGATGAGCAAGAGGTAAGCGATCGCACCCTGACCTTCAATAAGGCCAAGCAGGAATTTGAGCAAGCAGCCCAAAAATATGGTGCTTTACCTTTCACTACTGGTGAAGAGAAGCAGGTTTATGAGCAGGTGGTTGCGGCGGGGGCCAAGTATTTTTCGGTACATGACCAGCTGTTAAATGCCTTTGCTGCTGGCGATCTGGATAAAGTCAGAAGTCTGCGCAAAAACGAGACTCGTGCCGCATTGGAAGAGGTTGGTGCCAAGTCTTATCGTTTGCGGGAGATCAATAACGAGATTGCCGATGAGATGGTGAAAGACATTGCGGCCATGTATAGCAATGCCAGAACCATGAGCATTATTGTCAGCCTGGTGACGCTGGCTTTTGTGGTGGTGATTGCCTGGCTGTTGACCGCCCAGATCCGCAATCCGGTGATGGCCCTGCTGGAGCAGACCCGCCGTGTCTCCTCCGGTGATCTTACCTCCCGCATCGATATGCAACAGTTCAACAATGATGAACTGGGGACTCTTGCCAAAGGGTTTGGCGAGATGCAGACCAATTTGCGTACCCTGGTCAGTGAAGTCTCGGGCTCAGTGGTGCAACTGAGTTCGGCCACCGAAGAGATGAGCTCGGTAGCAAGGCAGTCAGCGGCCAACATGAGTGCCCAGCAGCATGAACTTAATCAGCTGGCAACCGCGATGAACGAGATGCAGGCCACGGTGCAGGAGGTTTCTCGCAACACCAGCGATGCCGCCAGTGCCGCCACCTCGGCCAGCGAAACCGCAGAGATTGGGGCCAAGACTGTTAATGACTCTATTTTGCGCATCGAGCGGGTGGCAGGGGCCATCGAGAGCACTGCAGTGGTGATCCGGCAACTGGGCGATGATAGCCGCAATATCGGCATGGTGCTGGAGGTGATCCGCGGCATTGCCGAACAGACCAACCTGCTGGCATTGAACGCGGCCATTGAAGCGGCCCGTGCCGGTGAGCAGGGACGGGGGTTTGCGGTGGTGGCTGATGAGGTGCGTACGCTGGCCAAGCGCACTCAGGACTCCACCTCCCAGATCAATACCATCATTGCCGAGTTGCAGCAGCGTGCCGAACAGGCGGGCAGTACCATGCAACAGAGTCAGGAGCTGATGAACACCACTGTAGCTACCGCTCGGGAGGCGGGAGAGTCCATTTCCCAGATCAGTGGCTCGGTCAGCAGCATCTCCCACATGAATATCCAGATTGCGACAGCCACCGAAGAGCAGGGGGCGGTGAGTGAGGAGCTCAACCGCAACGTGGTCAATATCAGCCACGCCTCCGAAGAGGTGGCGGCCGGTGCCACCCAGATGGCTCAAGCTTGCAACGAGTTGAACCATTTGGCCAGCCAGTTGCAGGATATGGTGCGCCGTTTTAGGGTGTAATCCCTTGTCGAGTCAAACAGCCCGATTGCCGCGAGGTGATCGGGCTTTGTTATTTCCGAGGGCCAGAGCGAGCCGATGACTTGTTCCGCCGGGTGATATTGTGCATGCTGATGGCCCATTTTCCAGGCAGGACTCTTGCTGTATGAATCTTCGCGATCTCGAATATCTGGTGGCGCTGGATGAGGAAAAACATTTTCGCAAAGCCGCCGAACGCTGCTTTGTCAGTCAACCTACCCTGAGCGGTCAGCTGCGCAAGCTGGAGGATGAACTCGGTGTCATTCTGATCGAACGTACCTCGCGCAAGGTGCTGTTTACCCCGGCTGGCGATGCCATGGCTCATCAGGCGCGTCGGGTGCTCAAGGAGGTGCGTGAGCTCAAGAGCATCGGCCAGCATTTTTCCGAGCCGATGTCCGGGGAGATCCATATCGGCTTTATTCCGACTGTGGGCCCTTATCTGTTGCCCCGCATTATCCAGGCCCTGCGTGAGCGTTTCCCCCAGCTGGAGTTCTACCTCTATGAGGAGCAAACCCAGACCCTGCTCAAGCGGCTGGAAGAGGGGGAGCTGGATTGCATCATTCTGGCCGAGATGCCGGGGATGGAGGGGTTTGGTTCAATCCAGCTCTACCACGAGCCGATGTGGTTGGCGGTGCCTTGCCATCACCCCGAAGCACAGGCCAGACAGGTGCCGCTCGGCAATCTCAAGGGCAAGAAATTGCTGATGCTGGCCGATGGCCACTGTTTGCGGGATCAGGCGATGGGATTCTGTTTTGCTGGTGGGATAGGTGAAGATCAGCGCTTCAAGGGTACCAGTCTCGAGACCCTGCGCAACATGGTAGCTGCCGGTAGCGGCATGACTCTGGTACCAAAGCTGGCCGTACCTGCCGATCATGATGAGGGAGGAGTCAGTTATCGACCCGTGGTCGACCCGGTGCCAGGGCGGACTATCTCGCTGCTCTATCGCCACTACTCGGTGCGTCGCCCTTGTTTCAACGAGTTGGCGGCCACGATCGCTACATTGATGCGCAAGCAGTTGGCCCAATAAAAAAACCGGCAGCCAAGGCTGCCGGTTTTGTTGCTGCCGCGAGAGCAGCTTAGAAGATATCGTCGGTAGAGACAGGCCCTTCCACATCGGGGTTGTCGCCGCCGTAGACCTGATTGCCGTCCGAGCTGGGCGCAGCGTAACGGGTCGGCTCAGTACCTTCCTTGAAGTATTCGTCGGTGCCACCACTGGTCGCCAGCAGGCCTGTTTCGCTGTCAATCTTCACCGTCATGATCCCCTCGGGAACCGGCATCTTGTGCTCCGGTAGCTTTTTGAGAGCGACTTTCATGAAGTCGATCCAGATAGGCTGTGCGGCGCCACCACCAAATTCGGCACGACCAAGGCCACGTTGGTGGTTGTCAAAACCGATCCAGGAAGTAGCGACTATGTCCGGGGTGTAGCCGGAGAACCAGGCATCCCGCGATTCGTTGGTGGTACCGGTTTTACCGGAGATGTCGTGACGCTTCAGGTCGCGGGCTGCACGCCAGCCGGTACCACGCCAGCCGTTGCCACCCCAGATGGCTGTGCTCAGGGTGTCGGTGATCAGGAATGCGCTCTGGGCACTTATGGTATGCGGGGCTATGAGCGGTGCGAGAGGAGTCTGAGAGCCATCTTGTGCTGTGCCATCAACAGTTGGCTGTGACTGTGTGCTCTGTTCGGACGCCGTCTGCTGTTCGCAATTGCTGCAGGCGATGGCGGGATTGGCCTGATAGAGGGTGTTCTCCAGGCTGTCGGTGACTTTGTCGATGAAGTATGGGGTCACCAGGAAGCCACCGTTGGCCAGTACCGAGTAACCACGCACCACCTCGAGGGGGGTAAATTCGGCTGCGCCCAGCGCCAGTGACTCATGGGGCGAGATGAAGTCGCGGGGGAAGCCAAAGTGTGTCAGACCGTCGATATAGGTATCCAGACCGATGGCGCGCATCAGTCGAACCGACATCACGTTCTTGGACTTGGCCAAACCCAGACGCAGCGGGGTGGGGCCATCATAAACGGCCGGGGAGTTCTTGGGCTGCCACATGGGCCCTTTTGACGGATCCCACTGGTTGATTGGCGCATCGTTGATGAGCGACGCCAGGGTATAGCCGTGCTCCAGCGCGGTCGCATAGAGGAAAGGCTTGATATTTGAACCGATCTGGCGACGCGCCTGATCGACCCGGTTGAATTTGGATAGTTCGAAGCTGAAGCCGCCAACTACTGCTTCCAGCGCGCCATTTTTCGGGTTCATGGCAACCAGCGCGGCGTTGACGTCCGGGATTTGGGCCAGCAGCAACTCTTCGCCCTCTTCCCGCACCCAGATCTGGGCGCCGACTTTCAGTACATCGCGTGCCGATTTCGGGGCATAGCTTTGGCGGTCGTCGGTAATAAAGGAGCGAGCCCATTTAATGCCGTTCCAGCCCAGCTCTGCTTCCTTGCCATTTTTAAGTACCAGTGTGGCGCTACGGTCACCGAGCTTGGTAACTACGGCCGCCATCAGCGGATCATAAGTGGGTTGCTTGCCAAGGTGGGCCACGATCTGCTCGTAATCCCAAGCTGTTTCGCCTGCCTTCCACAACTGGGCCGTCGGGCCACGATAGCCGTGACGCATATCGTAGGCAAAGACGCCATCCAGCAGAGCCTGTCTGGCGGCCCTTTGGCGTTCGGCAGAGACGGTAGTGTAGACGTGCAGGCCCATGGTGTAGGCATCTTCACCAAACTGCTCTACCATCTTCTGGCGTACCATTTCACCCAGATAGGGAGCGTGCAGGGTCACTTCGGCGCCGTGAAAACGGGCCTTGATCGGCATTTTGGACGCTTCGTCAAACTGGGCCTGGGTGATCTTGCCGGTCTCCAGCATCCGACCAAGCACAACGTTGCGGCGCGCAAAGGCGCGCTCGGGGGATCGGATGGGGTTGAGCATGGAGGGGGCTTTGGGCAGACCGGCAATGATGGCGATCTCGTCCAGCCCCAGATCCTTGACCTCTTTACCAAAATAAACCTGAGCCGCAGCACCGATCCCGAAGGAGCGATAACCGAGAGGGATCTTGTTGAGGTACAGTTCGAGGATCTCGTCTTTTGAGAGATTCTGCTCGATCCGCCAGGCCAGGAAGACCTCCTTTATCTTGCGGATGATGGTTTTCTCATTGCTCAGGAAGAAGTTGCGTGCAACCTGCTGGGTAATGGTGCTGGCACCCTGACGGGCATGACCTGATACGGCCCAGACGGAGGCGGCGCGAATGATGCCGATGGGGTCAATGCCGGGGTGCTCGTAGAAGCGGGCATCTTCGGTTGCCAGTACGGCATCGATCATTGGTTGGGGGATTTCATCCAAGCGCAACGGAATGCGACGGATTTCACCATATTGGGCGATCAATTCCCCATCTCGGCTGTAGACCCTCATCGGGGTTGCCAGTTTGACATCACGCAGTGCGGTGACATCGGGCAGTTGGGGTTTGATATAGAAGTAGATACCGATGAGGCTGGCAACACCCAGCACAGCACCCAGCATCATGACAATAAACAGGCGAACGAGCCATTTCAGCATGGAAGAACTACCAATCGTCTTAAATTTAGCCAACGGGCGCAGAGTATAGCCCTTTTGCCATCTGGAATTCGAGGTTTTCCTGTGGCAAGTCACCCATCGACAGGATGCGAGAGGTTAGCACTACAGTGAGCAATAACCAAGGTGCCTCCCTTTATCTCAAGAAAGCGAGGTGGGTCACTTTTCGGTATAAACTTTATGACATTGATAGTTAGAGCATTTAGGATGGATCAAGCTCTCATCTGATTAGAGTGTCCTACACTCAATTCAGGTATAAAACCCAATAACGCATGGATGTGTATATGTTTGGGCTATTTAATAAGGGATCCCTCCTCCCCCTGGTGGGCATTGATTTCGGTAGCCAGACCATCAAGGCCGTTACCCTCACTGGTCGTCCCGGCAAGCTGCATATTGAATCTGTTGCCGAGGTCGCCACCCCGAAAGGTACGCTGGTTGATTACCAGCTACAGGATATCGAGCGGGTCAGCCCATCTTTGAAAACCCTCAAGCGCCTTATCTCTGGCCACAGCGATTATGCCGCGACAGCGGTGACTGGTTCCAATGTGATCACCAAGGTCATCCAGATTGATGCTCGCCTTGGTGACAAGGAGCTGGAGAGTCAGGTGCAGCTGGAGGCCGAACAGATAATTCCCTTTCCCCTCGATGAAGTCAGCCTCGATTTTGAGGTGCTGGACACCAGCGCCAGTGAAGATCGTCAGGATGTCCTGTTGAGCGCAGCCCGTACTGAGAGCGTCAATGGCCGGGTCAGCGCTCTCGCTGAGGCTGGCATTGCCGTCAAGGTAGTGGATGTGGGAGCCCATGCCTTGGGGCGGGCCGTTGTGGCCTGTTTGCCCGAGTTGCAGGAGAGTGAGCGACCGATCGGGGTGATCGACATCGGTGCCAGTGCCATGACCTTCGCGGCGCTGGTCAAGGGAGAGGTGATCTACTCCCGCTTGCAAAACTTCGGCGGCGATCAGTACAGCCAGGCGCTCTCCTCCTTTTATGGCATGACGCTGGATGAGGCTGAGCAGGCTAAAACCAAAGGTACCTTGCCTGTTGACCATGAGCTGGATGTGCTGATGCCCCACATCAACTCGCTGCTGCAGCAAGTGCGGCGCAATATCCAGCTGTTTTGCAGTTCATCCGGTTATCGCGACATCGCAAAACTGGTGCTGACGGGGGGAGGCAGTCTGCTACCCGGTTTGTTGGTACAGGTAAAAGAAGAGGTCAATTGCGAGGTGTTGCACCCGGATCTGTTCGCCCTGTTTGGCAAACCGAAAGGAGAGGCCGAGCTGGTACATGGCGCTAAATATATGACGGCATTCGGGTTGGCTCTGAGGAGTTTTACACCATGTCAAATATAAACCTTCTCCCCTGGCGCGAGGCTCGTGCTCAGCGGCAAAAGAAACAGTTTGGTGCCCTGCTAGGGCTTTTCGTGTTGGTCACTGTCGCACTGAGCCTCTTTGCCAACTGGCTGGTCGAGCGTCAGATTGCCGCCCAGCAGCAGCGTAATCAGCGTCTGGTTCAGGAGATGACCATCCTGGATGCACAACTGGGAGAAATACGCCTGCTTAAAGAACGTCGCAAGGAGCTGATCGATCGGATGCAACTCATCGAACATCTCCAAATGCGTCGAAATGTGCCCGTTCGTCTTTTCAACCAGTTGCCCTCTCTGGTACCCAATGGGGTTTACCTCAATACCCTCTCGTTGCAGAACAATATTATCGATGTCAACGGCAAGACAGAAGCTTATGGTCGAGTTGCCAGCATGATGCGTCGAATTGATGGTTCCGGCTGGCTGGGACAGTCGAAAATAAGCACCATTTTTGCAGCGGAGGTCGCGCCGGTATCGTTGAGTCAATTCTCGATGATGTTCCTGATTGCCAATAATACCGCTGCTGCCGGGGATATGGCCAAGGAGAGCAAATGAACCTTCAGCAACTCAACGAGCTTGATCTGAATGACATCGCGAGCTGGCCAAAATGGGCGAAAGCTGTCTTTATCCTGCTGTGCTGTGTGTTGACTGGTGGCGCTATTTATTACTACGTGATTGCCAATTCCTTAGGCAATCTGACCAAAGAGAGCGCCAGAGAGACGGAGCTGAAAGGCCAGTTTGAAAGCAAGGCGATGCTGGCAGCCAATTTGGGCGCCTACAAGGCACAAATGATCCAGCTCGAGCAACTGGTCGATACCCAGCTCAAGCAGCTGCCCAATACCCATGAGGTCGCCGGTTTGCTGGACGATATCAGTTTTATTGCCACCGATAATGGCTTGAAGCTCAATCGCATCAACTGGGAACCGGAGGTCAAGCACGAGTTTTCTACCGAATTGCCCATGCGGATCGAGGTGGTAGGTAATTATCATCAGATCGGCAAGTTTACGGCAGATATGGCAGCCCTGCCTCGTATCGTCATACTCGACTCCTTTACCTTGAGTCAGAGCAAGGATGAGGGAGACCTGATTGCTATGTCGATGCTGGCCAAAACCTACAAGTACAACGGTAAAACAGTGGAGCAGAAACAATGAGACGCATCTGCTGGTTGTTACCTGCCCTCTTGCTGACGGCCTGTGGTGGTCAGGAGGAGATGGATTCCTATATTGCCGAAACCAAGGCAAGACCCCCTGTACCTATTGAACCCTTACCCCAGTTGAAGCCGTTTTCCCCCATGCACTATCAACAACGCGATCTGCGTAGCCCCTTCATGATGCCGCAACCAGAAGCAAGTGTCGGGCGCGCGAATAGTGCCCAGGTGAAGCCTGATTGCGCACAGGTTATGATGGACAGAGAAAAAGAGGTATTGGAAAACTACTCTCTCGCCAGCTTGTCAATGCACGGCTCCTTGGGAAAGGCCGGGCAGTTGTGGGCCCTGATCAGCACACCTGATGGAAAATCAATACGGGTCGGGCTCAACCAGTATATGGGGCTCGATCAGGGTAGAGTCATCAAGATTACTCCTACGGCAGTGGATTTACTGGAAACCATTCCGGACGGGAAGGGGTGCTGGGTAACAAGAGAAACCCAGTTGGCGATGGCCAATATGCAAGAAAAACAATAATCAGGGACGAACAGCAATGAGAACAACCATAGACAGTGTAACAAAAGTGGCTTTGCTGTTTTGCGCCAGTGCCTTTGGTCAGGCGTGGGCAGTGGCAACCTTGCAAGAGATAAAAGTTAATCCATTGCTGGCAGACCAGTTGCAACTGGAGCTCAGCTTCAGCGAGCCTGTGAGTGGCTTTACCGATCGTCTCTCCTATCAACCTAACCAGCTCCTGTTGCATGTCCCCGGTGCTGTGGGCGTACTCAAGGTGAACCCGCTGCCTATTCAGCGTCAGGGAGTAGACAACATCAAGGTGGAAGGGAAGGGAGCTGGCCTTGATATCAAGATTGCTCTCGATCAGCTGGCTCCCTATCAGGTGCAGCAACAGGGTAACAAATTGCTGGTTTCCCTTGGTGAAGGGACCTCATCAGCTCTGATTAATGGCGAAAGCGCCCTGATTGCACCAGCCGCAACGGCTTCCTCAGCCATGGTGGCCACTCCAGCTCCTTCGGCACTGCTCAATTCTCAGGTTGTTGCCAAGTCAATGCCTGTTGCACCGGTAACCCCTCCTGTTGCGACGCCTGCTGCCAGCAAACCACTGCTCGGCAGCTATCAAAACAGTGGCAGTGGAGCCTATTTCAACTCGGTGACCGGGGTGGATTTTCGTCGTGGCAAGGATGGTCAGGGGGAGTTTCTGGTCACACTTGACAACAGCTCGGCTGCCGTCGATGTGAGCAGCCGCGGTCAAACTGTGCTGGCCAAGTTTCATGGTACTCGCGTGCCTGATGGTTTGCTTAATCTGATCAATGTGCAGGATTTTGCGACACCGGTCTCTCAGGTTGAGGTGTCCCGGCAGGGCAACGATACCCTGTTTGAGCTGTCGGTTAATGGCCAGTTTGATTACCGTTACGATCAGGCTGATAAACTGTTCATTATCGAAGTGAAAAAACGCACGGCGGCATCTGCGTTTTCAAAGCAGTATCAGGGCAAGCCCATCTCATTGAACTTCCAGGATATCCCGGTTAGAACCGTGTTGCAGCTTATCGCTGACTTCAACAACCTCAATCTGGTTACTACCGATTCTGTGGCAGGCAATCTGACACTACGTCTGGATGGCGTGCCCTGGGAGCAGGCGCTCGACATCATTTTAAAAGTGCGCGGTCTGGATAAGCGGCTTGATAACAACATCCTGCTGGTTGCTCCGGCTGAAGAGATTGCGGCACGGGAGAAACAGCAGCTGGAGAGCCGGAATCAGGTGGCTGATTTGGCCCAGTTATATACCGAATATATGCAGATCAACTATGCAAAAGCATCCGAAGTGGCTGCTCTGCTCTCATCCGAGAGTACCAAGTTGCTATCGCCACGTGGCGCGGTGAGTGTGGATGAACGGACCAACGTGCTGGTTGTGAAGGATACGGCTGAGGTTATCAGCAGTATCAAGCGGATGCTGGATATTCTGGATATCCCGGTCAAGCAGGTGGTGATCGAAGCGCGTATGGTGACCATCGATGACGGTTTCGATGAAGCGCTCGGGGTTCGTTGGGGAGTGACCAAGAACGATGGTCACGGCAACAGCACTTCAGGCTCTATTGAAGGGAATGATTCGTCCGGTAATAACGACGGTAGTTCAACGATTACCAGACCCTCGGTCGATAATCGGATGAACGTCAATCTGCCGGTGACCAATGCTGCCGGTACCTTGGCATTCCAGGTTGCCCGTCTGGCCGATGGAACCCTGCTTGACCTTGAATTGTCTGCGCTGGAAAAAGAGAGCAAGGCCGAGATTATCGCCAGTCCCCGGGTGACCACTGCGAACCAGAAACCGGCGTTGATCGAACAGGGTACCGAGATCCCCTATGTGGAGTCCTCTTCCAGTGGTGCAACCTCGGTCACCTTCAAGAAGGCGGTACTGAGCTTGAAAGTCACGCCGCAGATCACCCCTGACAACCGGGTGATCCTCGACCTGACCGTGACCCAGGATACCAAGGGCGAAACCGTACCGACCGGTACCGGTGATGCAGTCTCCATCAACGCCCAGTCCATCACGACGCAGGTACTGGTTAACAATGGCGAGACACTGGTGCTGGGCGGCATCTATCAGCAGACTATCAAAAGCGATGTGACCAAGGTGCCCTTGCTGGGTGATATCCCCGGATTGGGCGCCCTGTTCCGCAAGACCACCAGCGAGAACAAAAAGCGTGAACTGCTTATTTTCGTGACCCCCAAGATAGTCACCGACGCCTTCTGAATGCTTTACATGTGAGGGTAAAACACATATAACCTTACGCCCCAATGAGGCTGGGGCGTAAGGGCTGCGGTTGCCAGTCCCGATATCTATTGAGATAATCCCCCTCCTGATCCATCGCAAGATAAGGTTCATAGGTACCCCGATCCAGTATTTATCGGGGTCGTACAGTTTGTAATTACTAACGAAAAAACATGGCTGAGAAACGCAATATTTTCCTGATAGGTCCCATGGGTGCGGGCAAGAGCACCATAGGTAGACATCTGGCAGAACAACTGCATATGGAGTTTTTCGACTCAGATCATGAGATTGAGCGCCGCAGTGGTGCTGATATCGGCTGGGTGTTTGATGTTGAAGGCGAAGAGGGTTTCCGTATTCGCGAAGAGAAGGTGATCAGCGAATTGTCTGAGCAGCAGGGTATCGTGCTGGCAACCGGTGGTGGAGCCATCAAGAGCCGGGAAACCCGCAACAAGTTGTCTGCTCGTGGCATCGTGGTCTACCTCGAAACCACTATCGAAAAGCAGCTGGCGCGCACACAGCGAGACAAACGCCGCCCTCTGCTACAGACCGAAGAACCGGCACGCGAAGTGCTGGAACGTCTGGCACAAGAGCGCAATGCCCTGTATGAAGAGGTTGCCGACTTTGTTGTGCACACCGATGACCAGAGCGCAAAAATCGTTGCCAATCAAATTGTAAAGCTGATCGGTATGTAATCAAGAGGACGTCCATGGAACGGTTGAAGGTTGAACTGGGTGAGCGCAGCTATCCCATCGAGATAGCTGCCGGTTTGCTACAGCACCCCGAGGTGCTGGCAGCAAGCATCAAGGGCAGGCGGGTGATGATAGTGACCAATACGGTCGTCGCCCCGCTCTATCTTGAGAAAGTGACTTCCCTGCTGGCGGATTTTCAGGTGGAACACCTTGTTCTGCCCGACGGCGAGGCGTACAAGAACCTGGCGACCTTTGAGCAGATCATGTCTGCTCTGCTTGAAACCAACCATGGGCGCGATACGACACTGATCGCTCTGGGGGGCGGCGTGATCGGGGATGTGGTGGGCTTTGCGGCAGCAAGCTATCAACGTGGCATTCCTTTTATCCAGATCCCGACCACTCTGCTCTCCCAGGTTGACTCCTCTGTTGGCGGTAAAACCGCGGTCAACCACCTCCTCGGCAAGAACATGATTGGGGCTTTTTATCAGCCCAAACAAGTTGTTATCGATACCGAATGTCTGAGTACCTTGCCAGCCCGCGAATTTGCCGCAGGGATGGCCGAGGTGATCAAGTACGGCATCATTTGGGATGCTGATTTCTTCAGTTGGCTGGAGCAGAACATGGTGCGTCTGCAACAGCTGGAACCTGCCGCGCTGGCCTACGCCATCAAACGCTGCTGCGAGATCAAAGCCGATGTGGTCGGTCAGGATGAGACCGAGCACGGCGTCCGTGCGCTGCTCAATCTGGGCCACACCTTTGGTCATGCCATCGAGGCCGAGCAGGGGTATGGCAACTGGCTGCACGGTGAAGCAGTGTCCGCCGGCACCATGCTGGCTGCCTGGACTGCGCAGGCACGTGGCGATATGAGCGAAGCGGACGTTGCGCGAGTGCGCGCCCTGCTGCTGGCCGCCAATCTGCCCATTCATGCGCCTGCCGAGATGGATTTCGCCGCCTTTATTCGCCATATGCGCCGTGACAAGAAGGTGCTGGAAGGCAAGCTGCGTCTGGTGTTGCCGGTTGGCATCGGCCATGCGCAGGTGGTGGGGGATGTGTCCGATGCCGAGTTGCTGGCGGTGATCGAGTCTGGTCGTGACGAATAAACTGCTAAAACTTCCTTCCCAGCGGCAGCTGGTTGACCGGCTGCTGCATCTGATTGAATTCAATCACCCTTTCATTTTTCTCTCCGGTAAACCCGGTTGTGGTCGCGGTACCCTGTGCGAATCCCTGCTCGGCGTGTTGCCGGAAAAAGTGCGGGTGGTAAGCCTGATTGGTACGTCTGCCATGAAGATGGTGGATGTGCGCCAGCTGTTGCTGCCACAGGTGGTGGCGCGCCCGCTGTTCAATCCACAGGATGCGCTGGCGGAGAGCTTCTTTCGCATGCTGGAGGGGAGCAAGCCTGCCACCCTGTTGCTACTGATAGAGCGGGCCGACCAGTTGCCGGCCGACCTGCTGGGAGAGTTGTGGGCGATCATCCGTCATAACGATACCCTGGCGGCGCCCCATCAGCTGGCCATTATCGTCTCGGGCAGTGACGTCTGGTGTCGTACCCAACGGCCGCAGCTCAAAGGGCGAGCCATGCCAGCCCTTGAGCTGGAAGTGCCGCCACTGAGCCCGCCGGAGCAGCGCATCTTCTTGTATGAAAAAGCCAAAGAGCTCAAGATCCCGGCGACCCTCTTGCCCAAGCCGCAAGTGGAGGAGATCCTGAAAACGGCGAACGGACATCCGTCCACCATCATGCAGTTACTGGAGGATATCATGACCGACAGAAGGCCCAAGAAGCGTCAGGCGGAGTTGCCCGTCAAGAAGATTGCCACCGCTATCGCGCTGGTCGCTGGCGCCCTGCTGGCGTTGAGCTACCTGCTGCCTGCGCTGTTTGACAATGAAAGCAAACCGGCGCTGCAGGATCCGGCGCAGAACACGGCATTGCCGATCCCGGTAGCGGGAGGCGATCCCCTCACCGCAGGCGGTTCGAATACCGATGCCGCTGCACAAGGCGCGCAAAACCGCGATGCAGCCAACAATCCCAATGGGGTAGTGAAAGATTGGCAGCCGGAGGCGAAAGTGCTTCCCAAATCGGTGGAGAGCGAAACCGTGACCACCGAATCAACCAATTACGAAGGGCGTCGGGTGGTGATCTCTGACGAGGTCGTGCAAAAGCTGATGACCGAACCCAAGGTGAGCGGCGCTCTGCCTACTGACGTGGTGGACGAGCTGACCGGCAAGAACCCGAGTGGCACAGCCCCCAGTGGTGCAATCGCAACCACGGTGCCAGCCAGTACCTCCAAAGTACTGAATCCGGCGACAACCGCAACGCCTGCTGCCACCACCAAAACAGCCAGCAACGAGCCGGTTGCCGCGCCAGCACCCAAAGTGGCCCTGACACCGGTCGCCACCTTGAACAAGAAGCCGCGCAACCACTACAGCGTTCAGCTGATGGGGGCGAGCAACACCAAGGCGGTGGATCAATTTGTCGCCGAGCATAGTCTGGCGGGCAAGGTATGGGTCTATCAGACCAAATTCCGTGGCAGTCCCTGGTATGTGGTGCTGCAAGGAGATTATGCCGGTCTGACCCAGGCCAAGAGTGCCATTCGCAAGCTTCCGCCAGCCTTGCTGAAAGGCCAGCCCTGGCCCAAGTCGTTTGCACAGGTACAAAAAGAGCTGAAGCAATAGCCTTGATACCGGATAAGGGGGTAGAATCGTCCCCCTTTTTGGGTCTTGCCTTCTTACACACCGGATTTCCATGAAAAAAACACGCGCTTTTTTAAAATGGGCCGGGGGAAAATACTCCCTGGTTGAAGAGATTGCCGAGCGCCTGCCGGCCGGGCGTGTGTTGCTGGAGCCCTTCGTCGGGGCCGGGTCTGTGTTTCTCAACACCGACTACGACGCGTATGTGCTCAACGACATCAATCCGGATCTGATCTGCCTGTACAACCACCTCAAGCTGACGCCGGACAGTTTCATTGCCGAGGCGCGCAAGCTGTTTGTGGCAGAGCACAACCACAAGGCGGCCTATTATCGGCTGCGTACCCAGTTCAATCAGACCGAGACCACCTTCGAGCGGGCACTCTTGTTCCTGTTTCTCAACCGTCACGGTTTCAACGGACTGTGCCGCTACAACAAGAAGGGCGGCTTCAACGTGCCGTTCGGTTCCTACAAGAAGCCCTATTTCCCGGAAAGAGAGCTGTGGGCCTTTGCCGAAAAGGCGCAGAAGGCGACCTTTATCTGCGAGAGCTACGCCGACGCCATCAAGCGTGCCGAAGAGGATTGGGTTATCTATTGTGATCCACCCTATGCGCCGCTCTCCACTACGGCGAGCTTCACCACCTATGCCTCCGGCGGGTTTACCCTGGATGATCAGGCGATCCTGGCGCGACTGGCCCGTCACACAGCCGCTCACAAAGGGGTGCCGGTGCTGATCAGCAACCATGATATCGAGCTGACTCGTGAGCTTTATCGCGGTGCCCGCCTCGATGAGATCCTGGTCAAGCGCACCATCAGTCGCAACGGCGGCACCCGCAACAAGGTGGCCGAGTTGCTGGCGCTCTATCCCCCCGGAATCGAACCTGAGCAGGGTTACTATCCCAGCGACAGTGAACTGCTGCCGCTGACGTAACAGACCATGCGGCGCCCAGGGGCGCCGTTTTTTTATGGGCGCCCCTGGGCCCGTGCCGATGCCCCAAAACCTAGGTGGCTGGGGTAGGGGAGGCGATTGCCCCATTTACCCCGCATTCGAGTCGTTTTCGCCCGCCTTTTACGTTAAAATTGCGCCGCTTTTTCTCCCTGGCTGCCAATGGATGATGCTGATGAAAGACTTTCTGATTGCCCCCTCGATCCTCTCTGCCGATTTTGCCCGTCTGGGTGACGATGTAGCCAAGGTACTGGCTGCAGGTGCCGACGTGGTTCACTTCGACGTGATGGACAACCACTATGTCCCCAACCTGACCATTGGCCCCATGGTCTGTCAGGCGCTGCGTGACTACGGTATCGAGGCCCCCATCGACGTGCACCTGATGGTCAAGCCGGTGGATCGCATCATTCCCGATTTTGCCAAGGCCGGTGCTTCCCTCATCACCTTCCATCCGGAAGCGTCCGATCACGTTGATCGCTCTTTGGGCCTGATCAAGGAGATGGGCTGCCAGGCGGGTCTGGTTCTGAATCCTGCTACCTCGCTCTCCTGCCTCGAGTATGTGATGGACAAGCTGGATGTGATCCTGCTGATGTCGGTCAACCCGGGCTTCGGTGGCCAGAGCTTTATCCCCGGCACCCTCGACAAGCTGCGTCAGGTGCGTCGTCTGATCGACGAGAGCGGCCGCGATATCCGCCTCGAGATCGATGGCGGGGTGAAGGTCGACAATATCCGTGAAATCGCCGAAGCGGGCGCCGACATGTTTGTCGCCGGCTCTGCCATTTTCAGCCAGCCTGACTACAAGGCGGTGATCGACAAGATGCGTGCGGAGCTGGCTCATGTCACACGCTGAGCGCGCATTTGATTTGGTGCTGTTCGATCTGGACGGCACCCTGATTGACAGTGCCGCCCAGCTGGCGCTGGCAGTCAATCTGACTCTGGCAGACCTCGGTCTGGCACAGGCTGATGAAGTTGTGATCCGTACCTGGGTCGGCAATGGTGCCGACAAGCTGATCCAGCGGGCGCTCGCCTATCGCGAGGCTGACCCCGAGCTGTTTGCCAAGGCCAGACCGATCTTTTTCCAGCACTACAACGCCTGCCTGCTGCAAGGGCTGGCTATGTATGACGGGGTTGCCCAGAGTCTGCGTCGCCTGCAAACCCTGGGTTACAAGCAGGCGATCGTCACCAACAAGCCGAGTGATTTCGTGGCACCCATCCTCGATGCCCTTGGCATCAGCGATTGCTTCGAACTTTGGCTTGGCGGCAACTGCGTGCCAGTCAAGAAGCCGAGCCCGGAGCCATTGCTGCACGCTTGTCAGGAGTTGGGGGTGAGCCCGGCTCGCACTCTAATGGTGGGCGACTCCGAAAATGACGTGCTGGCGGCCAAGGCGGCCGGCATGAAGGTGGTGGGCCTGACCTACGGTTACAACTATGGCCGCCCCATTGCCGACTCCCATCCAGACTGGGTATTCGAGCAGTTTGCCCAGCTCGATGCACTTTTGGTCTAATAGCGCAGCTGGGCTGGCTGAATAACAAGGATTAACACTCTCATGACTAAACCAATCGTATTGAGCGGGGCGCAACCCTCCGGTCAACTGACCATCGGCAACTACATGGGGGCCCTGCGTCAGTGGGTCAACATGCAGGATGAGTTCGACTGCCTCTACTGCATCGTCGACCTGCACGCCATCACCACTCGTCAGGACCCGGCTGCCCTGCGCAAGGCTTGTCTGGACGCAGCCGCCCTCTATCTGGCGGTCGGTATCGATCCCAAGAAGAGCACTGTCTTCATCCAGTCTCACGTGCCGCAGCACGCCGAGCTGGGCTGGATCCTCAACTGCTATACCCAGATGGGTGAGTTGTCGCGCATGACCCAGTTCAAGGACAAGTCCGCCCGTTTCGAGAACAACGTCAACGTCGGCCTGTTCGGTTATCCGGTGCTGATGGCAGCCGATATCCTGCTCTATCAGGCCAATCAGGTGCCGGTCGGCAACGACCAGAAGCAGCATCTGGAGCTGACCCGCGACATCTGTACCCGTTTCAACAACCTCTATGGTGAAGTGTTCACCATGCCGGAGCCCTTCATTCCGACCGAAGGGGCGCGGGTGATGAGCCTGCAGGATCCGACCAAGAAGATGTCCAAGTCGGATGACAACGAGGCCAACTTCATCGGCCTGCTGGAAGATCCCAAGCAGATCGTCAAGAAGATCAAGCGTGCGGTGACTGACTCCGACGAGCCGGCGGTGGTGCGTTTCGACCCGGAAAACAAACCGGGTGTCTCCAACCTGCTGACCCTGATGTCCGGCGTGACTGGCCGCTCCATCCCCGAGCTGGAGCAGCACTTCGAAGGCAAGATGTATGGTCACCTCAAGACCGAGACCGCCGAAGCCGTGGTTGCGCTGCTGGAACCGATCCAGGCTCGTTTCCACGAGTTGCGTCAGGATGAGGCCCATCTGATTGCGATTCTTGCCGAAGGGGCACAAAAGGCGCGTGAAAGAGCTGAAAAAACCCTGACCAGCGTATATGATGTAGTCGGCTTCGTTCCTCGAGCCTGACATACTGGGAAGGTGTAGTAGAAGAGAGCTGGGTATTTGCCTGGCTTTCTTTATTTTCCCACGTTGTATTTTGTTTAATTCTTTATTTCAACCCGGGTTATATCCCCAAGAGTACGCATGTCTGTTCAACCAAATATTTCGATTGAAGAGCTGAGTGATAAAGGTCACTGGCTGCGCAAGTTCCGCAAGGCGAAAAACCTCAATACCCTGCAATTGATGGTCTCCAATGCCATCGATAAACATCACAAGACTGCTGCCATCGCTGCAGCCATCTATCTGGCCGAGTGTCAGCGTGAACGGGAAATGGAACAGGGTCGTTATCTCGATCGTTAATTCTCCACTGTTGGTTATCTCATGCTGTTGTTGATCGATAACTACGACTCTTTTACCTGGAATCTGGTGCAATATTTCGGCGCCCTGGGACAAGAGGTTGTGGTCAAGCGCAATGATGAACTGACGCTTGATGCCATAGCGCAGCTCTCCCCCCGTTTTCTGGTGATCTCTCCCGGTCCTTGTACACCCAATGAGGCGGGGATCTCTCTCGATGCCATCAGCCACTTCGCCGGCAAGCTACCCATTCTTGGCGTCTGCCTTGGCCACCAGTCGCTGGCGCAGGCGTTTGGTGCCCGCGTGGTTCGCGCGCGTCAGGTGATGCATGGCAAGACCTCCCTGATTCGCCATCGCGGCGAAGGGGTATTCTACGGTCTAAAGGATCCCTTGCGGGTGACCCGTTATCACTCACTGGTGGTGGAGCGCGACACGCTGCCCGACTGCTTCGAGGTCACCGCCTGGAGCGAGCATGCCGATGGCTCGTTTGACGAAATCATGGGATTACGCCATAAGACACTTCCTGTCGAGGGTGTTCAGTTCCATCCGGAGAGTATTTTGAGCGAACAGGGCCATTTGCTGCTGGCCAATTTTCTGTCCTGTTCATAAAAATTTGTGATCACCTTCTCAAGTTTGAAAGAAGGTAAAAAATATTTCTCTGACACTTTATTCAGCCCCCTTCCAGCCCAAATTATCTCTTGCCAAGCCCCCCTGAGTCGTTATGCAATGCGGTTGCCTAAAATCTCAAGGTCAATCGAACATTGTTCCTCATAGGTCGTCTTGTTACAGACTTTTTACTTTATTTCTGTGATAATCCCGTCACGTTTACACGGATTTAACTTTTAGGCGGTGGATTATTCTGTCGCCGAATCTGAAGGAGAGCTATATGTCAGAGTTGTTGGCAGTGACACGTGAAGTGTTTGATGAAGTGATGGTTCCCAACTATGCGCCAGCCAAGATCATCCCGGTGCGTGGTGAAGGGTCACGTGTCTGGGATCAGGAGGGGCGCGAGTATGTCGACTTCGCCGGTGGTATCGCCGTTAACGGCCTGGGTCACTGTCATCCCAAGCTGGTCGAGGCTCTGAAAACCCAGGGCGAGAAGCTGTGGCACCTCTCCAACGTAATGACCAACGAACCGGCCCTGCGTCTGGCCAAGAAGCTGGTCGCGGCCACCTTTGCCGACAAGGTCTACTTTTGCAACTCCGGCGCCGAAGCGAATGAAGCTGCCCTCAAGCTGGCTCGCCGCTACGCCATCGAGAAGTTTGGCGAGCAGAAGACCCAGATCATCGCCTTCAATCAGGGCTTCCACGGTCGTACCTTCTTTACCGTCAGCGTCGGTGGCCAGGCAGCCTACTCCGATGGCTTCGGTCCCAAGCCCGGTGACATTACCCATGTTCCCTACAACGATCTGGCGGCGCTGGCCGAAGTGATTTCCGACAATACCTGCGCCGTGGTGATGGAGCCGCTGCAGGGGGAGGGGGGCATCATTCGTCCTACCGACGAGTTTGCCAAAGGGGTGCGCGAGCTGTGCGACAAACACAATGCCCTGCTGGTGTATGACGAAGTGCAGTCAGGGGTCGGCCGGACCGGTGATCTCTATGCCTATATGGGGCTGGGCGTCACGCCGGACATCCTCACCAGCGCCAAGGCGCTGGGTGGCGGTTTCCCTATTGGCGCCATGCTGACTACCAACGAAATCGCCTCTTACCTGAAAGTGGGCACTCACGGCTCTACCTATGGCGGCAACCCGCTGGCCTGTGCGGTCGCCGAGGCAGTGATCGACGTGATCAATACTCCCGAGGTACTGGACGGGGTCAAGCGGCGCGAACAGCTGTTCCGCGATGGGCTTGAGGCGATCAACGCCAAATACCACTGCTTTAGCGAAATCCGCGGCAAGGGGCTGCTGCTGGGCGCCGCTCTGAGCGAAGAGTACAAGGGACGCTCGCGCGACTTCCTGCTGGCCTCCATCGATCAGGGGCTGATGGCGCTGGTTGCCGGCACCAACGTGGTTCGTTTTGCCCCTTCACTGGTGATCCCGGAAGCGGACATCAAGGAAGGGTTGGCCCGCTTCGAGAAGGCGGTTGCCCAGGTGGTTAACGCCTGATTCCAAATTGAGGTGGGGAGCTCTCCCGGCAGGAGCCGGGACCCCACCTGTCGTCAATGAAAGGGAGTTGTCATTTATGTTGGTTATCCGTCCCATCGAGCAAAAAGATTTTGCCGGGCTCAAGACCTGCGCCATCGAGTCCGGCACCGGCATGACCTCGTTGCCCGTCAACGATGAGCTGCTGCAGCGCAAGATTGACGCCTCTACCCAGACTTTTTCCGACAAGCCCGCCGGCAAGGGGGACTGCCTCTACTTCTTCGTGGCCGAGGATCTGGAGACCGGCGAGATGGTCGGCACCTGTGCCATCGATGCCGCGGTTGGCCTCTCCCAGCCGTTTTACAACTACCACATCGGCAAGGTGGTGCACTCTTCCCCCAAGCTCGGCATCTACAACGTCGTTGAAACCCTGACCCTCTCCAACGACTACACCGGCAACTCCGAGCTCTGCACCCTGTTCTTGCGCGAATGTGCCCGCGAGGGGCTAAACGGCCGCCTGCTCTCCAAGCACCGCTTCCTGTTTATGGCCGAGCACCCCGAGCTGTTTGACGAGACCGTCTTCGCCGAGATGCGCGGCGTCTCCGATGCCAACGGTCACAGCCCCTTCTACGAGTGGCTGCAAACCCACTTCTTCTCGATGGATTTTCCCACCGTCGACTATCTCACCGGCATCGGCAAGAAGCGCTTTATCGCCGAGTTGATGCCCAAGTACCCCATCTACGTCAATTTGCTGAGCAAAGAGGCGCGGGCCGTTATCGGCCAGACCCACGAGAAGACCCGCCCGGCCATCAAGATGCTGCAGGACGAGGGCTTCGTGAACCGTGGTTACGTCGATATTTTCGATGCGGGCCCCACCGTCGAGTGCGACGTGAAGAATATCCGCAGCGTGCGCCGCAGCAAGAAGCTGCGGGTGCTGGTGGGCGAGCCCATCGGTGGCAAGACCCACCTTATCTGCAACAGCCGTTTCGAGCATTACCGCGCCTGCTACGGCAATATCCGGGTCGATCTCGACAAGCATGAAGCCATCATCCCGCCCAAGATGGCGGCGGCGCTCAAGGTGCAGGATGGCGACATGGTGCGGGTGGTCGACCTCGACTGAGACAAACAGGACAAGCAAACCGATTATCAGACAGGCTGCCGAGGCTGCCTGCCAGCGACAGGGAGTGAATGGATGAGCCAGTTAGTGCAATTTATCGACGGTCAGTGGCTTGCCGGTGAAGGCAAGCCGTTCGAGTCAACCGATCCGGCCAAGAACGAGGTGATCTGGCAGGGGGCTGCCGCCAGTGCGGCGCAGGTGGATGCCGCCGTCAAGGCCGCCCGTGCCGCCTTCTACCACTGGGCGGACATGAGCCTTGAGGAGCGTCTGGCCATAGTGCGTCGTTATGCCGATCTGCTTGGCGAGCAGAAAGAGGCGCTGGCCCTGACCATCGCCCGTGAAACAGGCAAACCCCTGTGGGAGACCCGCACCGAAGTGGCCGCCATGCAGGGCAAGATTGCCATCTCCATCCGGGCGCACGACGAGCGCACCGGCACCGTTGAAAATGCCATGCCGGGCGCCAAGGCGTTTGTCCGTCACAAGCCCCATGGTGTGGTGGCGGTGTTCGGCCCCTACAACTTCCCGGGTCATCTGCCCAACGGCCATATAGTCCCGGCACTGATTGCGGGTAACGCCGTGGTGTTCAAACCCTCCGAGCTGACCCCCATGGTGGCCGAAGCCATGGTCAAGGTGTGGCAGCAGGCCGGGCTGCCCAAAGGGGTGCTCAATCTGGTGCAAGGGGAGGTCGAGACCGGCAAGGCGCTGGCTGGCAACCCCGATATCGACGGCCTCTTCTTCACCGGCTCCTCCCGCACCGGTCATTTCCTCCATCAGCAGTTTGCCGGTCAGCCGGGCAAAATTCTGGCGCTGGAGATGGGCGGTAACAACCCGCTGATCGTGAAAGATGTGAGCGACATCGACGGTGCGGTGCATGCCATCATCCAGTCGGCGTTCATCACTTCCGGTCAGCGCTGCACCTGCTCCCGCCGTCTGTTTGTCGAGCGCGGCGAGCGGGGCGATGCGCTGGTCAAGCGACTGGTCGAGGTGGTCAGCCAGATCAAGGTCGGCCTCTATGACGCCGCCGAGCAGCCGTTCATGGGCTCGATGATAAGCGAGAAGGCAGCACTGGGCATGGTTGAGGCGCAAGCCAACCTGCAGCGCCTCGGTGGTGAGAACCTGCTTACCCTCAAGCACCTGGAAGCGGGTACCGGCTTTGTCTCCCCGGGCATTATCGACGTGACCTCAGTCAGCGCGCTGCCTGACGAAGAGTACTTTGGCCCGCTGCTGCAACTCATTCGCTATGACGATTTCGATGCCGCCATCGATCAGGGCAATGCTACCCGTTATGGTCTTTCGGCCGGTCTGCTGGGGGACAAGGAGGCGGACTGGCACCACTTCTTCAAGCGGATCCGCGCCGGTATCGTCAACTGGAACAAGCCCATCACCGGTGCCTCCAGTGCCGCGCCGTTTGGCGGTATCGGCGCTTCCGGCAACCACAGGGCAAGCGCCTACTACGCCGCTGACTATTGTGCTTACCCAGTTGCCTCCGTTGAAGACAGCAAAGCCGCCATGCCGGAGCAGCTGTCTCCTGGCTTGACGTTTTAAGAGCAAACGGGGATGCCAATGCAGCAGAGATGGCTCAACGCCGCCGACTACTGTGTCATATCCCCGATTGCCTCTGTCGAAGACAGCAAGGCCGCCATGCCGGATTAACTGTCGCCCGGCCTGCGCTTCTAATAACGACACGGGGCATCCAGCGGTGCCCCCATCTGTACCCGCAATCAAAGGAAAGAGAGATGCAAAAGGATATCGACACCCTGTTCAGCCATCTGTGGGACAACTACATCAAGGTGACCCCGAGCGCCCTCAAGGTGCACACCCTGCTGGGTGGCGGCGAGCCCATCGTCAACGATCACGTGGCGTTTCGTACCTACAACCTGCCCAAGCTGGGGCTGGAGAAGCTGGCAGCCCACTTTCTGGCGCTCGGTTACGAGCAGAAGGGCGAGTACGTTTTCAAGGCCAAGAAGCTCTACGCCAAGCACTTCGAGCATCAGGATCCGGACGCTCCCAAGGTGTTTATCAGTGAGCTGAAGGTGGAAGAGCTCTCCCCGGCTGCCCAAGCCATCATCCACAAGCTGGCCGATCAGGTGCCCGATCATCTGACTGATACCCCGGCATTTCTCTACACCGGCGCCCCCTGGCAGGTCTCCTATGCCGATTATCAGACTCTGCTGGCGGAGAGCGAGTATGCGGCCTGGATGGCAGCCTGGGGTTATCGTGCCAACCACTTCACGGTCAATATCAACAAGTTGAAGGATTTCGACACCATCCATCAGGTCAATGCGGCGCTGAAGGCGGCGGGTTTTGTGCTCAACAGCGTGGGTGGCGAGGTGAAAGGGGATCCGCAGGTGATGCTGGAGCAATCCTCCACCATGGCTGACAAAGCAGAGGTGCCGTTCAGCGATGGGGTGCGTACCATCCCGAGCTGCTTCTACGAGTTCGCCCTGCGCTACCCGCAGCCAGATGGCGTGCTCTATCCGGGCTTTGTCGAAGCGTCCGCCGACAAAATTTTTGAGTCCACCAATGCCACGTAACAACGGGTGTTGGCCAAAGTGCCACTGTTCATGATGTGACATGACGACAGCCCCATATCGGGGCTGTCGTCATTTGCATATCTGGGGGATATCTAGGGTGCGGGGTAGAGAGCACCCAACACAGCCGGACGGCTGGCGCCGGTGACGGCGGGCAGGTTGCCGGGTTTGCGCTTGATAAAGCGCTCCGCCAGCCAGGCAAAGGCAGCTCCCTCCATCCAGTCGGGAGCAATCCCCAGCTCGGCAGTGCTGGCGATGCGCCAGCCGGGCAGCAGGCTGGCCAGCTCCGCCAGCAGCGGGGTGTTGTAGGCGCCGCCGCCGCAGACAAAGAGCTCGGTCTTGGGCTGGCTGGCCCCGAATGCCTCGGGAGTCGCAGGCAGCTGGCGGGCGATGCTGTGGCAGGTGAGCGCCTGCAGGGTGCGCTGCACATCCGCCGGAGCATAGGGGCGGCCCGCCAGCTCACCATCGAGCCACGCCAGGGTGAACATCTCCCGTCCGGTGCTCTTGGGGTGGGGGGCGGCGAAGTAGGGGTGAGCCAAGAGCTGCTCCAGCAGCTCGGGGATGAGCTGGCCGCTGGCTGCCCACTGGCCGCCGGCATCGTAACCGGCCCCCTTGGGGTGATGGCGGCGATACCAGCCGTCGAGCAGGGTATTGGCCGGGCCGGTATCGAAGCCATAGACCCCGTTGGCATGGCCCGGCAGCACCGAAATATTGGCGATGCCGCCGAGGTTCAGCACCACCCGCAGGGCGCCGGGGCGGGCAAAGAAGGCTTGATGGAAGGCGGGCACCAGCGGCGCCCCCTGACCGCCGAGGGCCATGTCCATGGTGCGAAAGTCGGCGATGACGTCGATGCCGGTCAGCGCCGCCAGCAGGGCCGCGTTGCCGATCTGCAGGGTAAAGCCAAGCTGGGGGCGGTGGCGGATGGTCTGGCCGTGACTGCCGATGGCGCGAATATCGGCGGGCGTGAGGCCCGTCTTGGCCAGCAGGGCGCGGGTGGCGGCGGCAAATTCGCGCGCCACCAGATTGTCGGCCACTCCCATCCGATCGATCTCGTTGTCGCTCGGCGTGCAGAGCTCATGGAGCTCGTGGGCGGTGGGCCAGGGGTGGCTGAGGGCCGCCTCGACCCGCAGTTGATCACCGTCTATCACCACCAGTACGGCGTCGATGCCGTCCATGCTGGTGCCTGACATCAATCCGATATAGCGTTCAGCCATTGGCTCTCCTCACTCGCTGGTCGGGATGGTCCGCTTCCCGACACCGATGCAACATGGCGCAGAGCCATGCGCAGGCAAAATAAAAAGGGCTGACGGGGCCGCTACCCCGCCAGCCCTGAAGGCTTTAGTTGCCGCGACTCTCCCGCTTGTTCTGGGCCAGCTGCAGCTCGGGGCTGTCGAGCTTGGCCAGCTGCGGTGTCGCCAGTTTTCTGAAGTTGGCCAGCTCGCGTCCGCTCAGGGACTCCGCCTGCGGCAGGTTGAGGGTGCGCGGGTTCTTGTGTACGCCGCCCACCACGAACTCGTAGTGCAGGTGAGGGCCGGTGACGCGACCGGTGCCCCCCAACAGGCCGATGGTCTGCCCCTGTTTGACCCGCTGCCCCTTGTTGACTGTGCGTTTGGAGAGGTGCAGGTACTTGGTCACATAGTTGCCGGCATGCTTGATAAAAACGTAGTTGCCGTTGAACTGGTTGTAGCCCGCCGCCACCACGTTGCCGGAGCCCGCCGCCATGATGGGAGTGCCCACCGGCGCCACATAGTCGATGCCGTTGTGGGGGCGGATCTTGCCTGTCACCGGATGGAGACGGCGCGGGTTGAAGTTGGAGCTGATGTATTTGAAGTTGACCGGCGCACGCAGGAAGCTCTTGCGCATGGCTTTGCCTTCCGGGGTGTAGTAGTTGCCATCTTCATTGAGCACGGCGCGGTAGGCGGTGCCCTGGTTGACGAACTCGGCGGCCAGAATATCGCCGGAGGCAACCCGCTCGTCATCGCGGAACTTGTCCTCGTAGACTACCCGGAAGCTGTCGCCCGGCTGCAAGTCCTGGGCAAAGTCGATGTCCCAGCCGAAGATGGCGGCCAAGTCCATGATCTGATCCTCGGTCATGCCCGCCTCGACAGCGGAGCTCCAGAAGCTGGAGCGGATCTCCCCCTTGGTCACCTGTTCACGGGTGTCGAGGGCGATCTTGACGCTGCGGGCGACGAAGGTGTCATCCTTGCGGCTCACCTTGAGCGCCTGTTCGAGGCTGTGGGGGTAGTAGAGGCTGTGCAGCTGGCCATCTTCGGTCAGCTTGAAGGTGAGCTCCTGCCCCGGCTGCAGCATGCGCAGCGGGTTGCTGTCATCGAGCTGGTCGATCAGGTGCAGATCCGTGGTGCTGAGGCCCAGACGCTGGAAGATCACCCCCATGTTGTCGCCGCGACGCACCTTCACCTGCTTGGTGATATAGCGCGGCTTGGGCGGGGTGGCCGGTTGCACGGCATCTGCGGTGATGTCGTCCTGGGGCAGATTGTCGTCGCTGTTCTCTTCCTGTTGCTGTCGCAGGGCAATCTCGTTGCCGTTTTCATCGACCCGGGTGGCGACCGCCTGTTCGCTGGGCCAGGCCGCCAGCATCATGATCATGATGCTCAAAATCAGCACCATCTTGCGGTGCCAGTGAGGGAGAGAGTTGAAGGCGTGCCAAATAACCATGAGATGCAGATGAAGTCGGGCAGAATGGACGGATTTTACAGCCTTTCCAATTGGCCCGCCATTCCAGTAATATGTTTGGCCCTGTGGAATCGTGATGGAGAGTCAAAAAATGTCCCAGCTCGAGGTGGCGCTAGCCGAGATCAAGCGCGGAGCGGAAGAAATTCTGGTTGAAGAGGAACTGGTTGCCAAGTTGAAGGAAGGGCGCCCGCTGCGCATCAAGCTGGGCATGGACCCGACGGCCCCCGACATTCACCTGGGTCACACCGTGATCCTCAACAAGCTGAAAACCTTCCAGGATCTGGGCCATGAAGTGATCCTGCTGATCGGTGACTTCACTGCCATGGTGGGTGACCCCTCCGGCAAGAACGCCACCCGTCCGCCGCTCTCCGAAGAGGCGATCAAGCACAACGCCCTCACCTATGCCGAGCAGGCGTTCAAGATCCTCGACCCGGCCAAGACCCGCATCGAGTACAACTCCAGCTGGCTGAGCGAGCTGGGTGCGACCGGCATGATCAAGCTGGCGGCCAAGCAGACCGTGGCCCGCATGATGGAGCGCGACGACTTCAAGAAGCGCTACAGCAACGGCCAGTCCATCGCGATTCACGAATTCCTCTATCCGCTGCTGCAAGGCTATGACTCGGTCGCGCTGAAGGCGGACGTCGAGCTGGGCGGTACCGACCAGAAGTTCAACCTGCTGATGGGCCGCGAGCTGCAAAAAGATGCCGGCATGGCGACCCAGTGCGTGCTGATGATGCCGCTGCTGGTGGGTCTGGACGGCGTCAAGAAGATGTCCAAGTCCGCAGGCAACTACATCGGCGTCCATGACGCTCCGGGCGAGATGTTCGGCAAGATCATGTCCATCACCGACGATCTGATGTGGAACTACTACGAGCTGCTCTCCTTCCGTCCGCTGGCTGAAATTGAAGAGTTCAAGGCAGGCATCGCTGCCGGCACTCTCAACCCGCGCGACGTGAAGATCTGGCTGGCCAAAGAGATCATCGCCCGTTATCACGACGAAGCGGCGGCCGAAGCGGCCCACGAAGATTTCACCCAGCGCTTCTCCAAGAACGCCATTCCGGACGAAATGCCGGAAGTCGAGCTGGCTCTGGAAGGCGAAGGTCTGGCCATTGCCAACCTGCTGAAAGATGCCGATCTGGTGGCCACCACCTCCGAAGCGCTGCGGATGATCAAGCAGGGCGCGGTCAAGGTGGATGGCGAGAAGCTGGAAGATGGCAAGGCACTCATCGGTGCCGGTACCGCCGTCTATCAGGTTGGCAAGCGCAAGTTCGCCCGCGTGACTGTCAAATAAGCCGTCGCATCAGGCAAGCTGGCCATCAAACCGGTTCAAGCTTGTTCAACAGGGCCTCCTTCGGGAGGCCTTGTCGTATCTGGGCGGCACGGATCTGGGCGATAAAGTGCCGCAGCACGGCACTACCTGGATGCGGCCGTGTCGCCAGACTGATACTGGTCATCATGCTGTTGCCCTCAATGGGGTGATAACTGACCCCGAGCGGGCGCAGCGCCGCCACCGAGCTGGGCACCAGAGTCACGCCAAAGCCCGCCTGCACCATGCCGACGGTAGAGATCACCTGCGGGCATTCGGGCCCCAGTATCGGCTCAAACCCCGCCTCCCGGCAGAGGCCCACGATGCCGTCATAGAGCCCGGGCCCGATGGCGTGGGGAAACAGAATAAAACTCTCGTCCTTCAGGCTGGCCAGTGGCAAGGGGCCCGGCTTGGCCTTGGGGTGGCTGGTCGGCAGGGCGATCAGCAGCGGCTCCTGCTCGATAAGGTGATGGGCAAAGCCCTCGCTACCCCGGCAGGGCAGCCGCAAGATGGCGGCGTCCAGCCGATCGTTGCGCAGCGCCTCCACCAGTGCCGGCATGGTGCCCTCCTGCGGGCTGAGGGCCACCTCGGGGTAGCGCTCCCGATAGTCGTGCAACAGGGTCAGCACCGCAGGGTGGAGCACGGTGGAACCGGCAAAGCCGATCCGCAGCGCCCCCTGCTCGCCCCGGGCAATCCGTTTCACCTTAAGTTTTGCCGCATCGGCCAGCGCCAGGATCTGCGCCGCATCCCGATAGAGGCTTTCGCCCGCCTCGGTCAGCTCGACACTGCGGGTCAAACGGCGCAGCAGCGGGGTGCCCAGAGTCTCCTCCAACTTGCGGATCTGCTGGCTCAGCGGCGGCTGGGCCATGTTGAGTGATTCGGCTGCGCGGGTGAAATTCTGCTTTTCAATAACGGCCATGAAGTAGCGGAGCGTACGAAGTTCCATATCGATTGAGTCTCAAAGTCATGGGATCAGCGTATTGGTGTTGAAATGTGAACCAAGTCACCATTGGATCCGAACGCTAACAGGATTCACGGTGGAGGTGAAACCCGAATGGAACATATTGCAACATCTGACAGTGCCGGGTGCAGCTGTGCCCTCGAAGTGAGCCAGCAGTTTTCCCGCTGGCGCAGGCAGCATGACGGTGGCGAGATCTACCAGAGTTCCCTGATGAGCGCCCTGCTGGCCGGGGTCTACGAAGGGGAGACCACCATGAGCGAGCTGCTGCGCCACGGCGACTTTGGCCTCGGCACCTTCAATCACCTCGATGGCGAGCTGATCGCCTTCGAGCGGCAGATCCACCAGTTGCGCTCCGATGGCTCGGCCCGGCCCGCCCGTGCCGATCAGAAGACCCCCTTCGCGGTGATGACCCATTTTCGCCCCTGTCTGGAGCGTCGCTTCGATCACCCCCTGAGCCGTGACGAGATCCACCAGTGGGTGGATCGGCTGGTGGGCTCCGACAACGTCTTCGTTGCCCTGCGCCTCGACGGCCAGTTTGAAACGGCCAAGGTACGTACCGTGCCGCGCCAGGAGCCCCCCTATCGCCCCATGCTGGAAGCCATCGAACAGCAGCCGCTGTTCCGTTTTGCCGCGGTGGTGGGGACTCTGGTGGGATTTCGCTGCCCGCCGTTCGTGCAGGGGGTCAATGTGGCGGGCTTTCACGAACACATGATCACCGCCGATCGCAAAGGGGGCGGCCATCTGCTCGACTACACCATGGCCCACGGCACCCTGCGACTTTCTGTGGTGCGTCACCTCAATCTGGCCCTGCCATCGGATCCCGCTTTCCGGCAGGCCGACCTCAACCCCGCCGATCTCGATCGCGCCATTCAGGCCGCCGAAGGCTGATAGACAAGGAGCAATATCATGGAAAACAGACAGTGGAAGTGCGGTGCCGAGCTGGTTGTTCGTCATCTGGAGGCGCAAGGGGTCAAGCAGGTGTTCGGTATTCCCGGTGCCAAGATTGACCGGGTGTTCGATGCGCTGGAGGACTCTCCCATCGAGACCATAGTGGTGCGCCACGAGGCGAACGCCGCCTTTATGGCGGCCGCCGTGGGGCGCCTCACCGGCAAGGCGGGGGTGGCGCTGGTCACCTCGGGCCCCGGCTGCTCCAACCTTATTACCGGGTTGGCGACTGCCACCTCGGAGGGGGACCCCATGGTGGCGCTGGGCGGTGCGGTGCGCCGTGCCGATGGCCTCAAGCTCACTCATCAGAGCATGGATACGGTCAACCTCTGCCGTCCGGTCACCAAGTTCAGCGCCCAGGTCAATAGCGGGGCGGCGATCTCGGAAGTGATGGCCAACGCCTTTCGCGCTGCCGAGCTGGGACGGCCGGGGGCGGCGTTTGTCAGCCTGCCGATGGATATCATCAACAAGCCGGTGCAGGGCAATGTGCTGGTGCCCCGTGAAGTGCCGGAGCCGGGCTGCGCCGACGAACAGAATATGGAGCAGGCATTGACCCTGCTGCGCAACGCCCAGAATCCGGTGGTGCTGCTCGGCCTGATGGCGAGCCGGCCGGAAAATGCCGAAGCGGTACGCGCCTTCCTCGACAAGGCGCGGCTGCCGGTGACCGGTACCTATCAGGCTGCCGGGGTGGTGGACAGCTGCCACTTCGATGATTTTGCCGGACGGGTGGGGCTGTTTAACAACCAGCCGGGGGATCAGCTGCTGGCAGGGGCCGATCTGGTGATCTGCATCGGCTACAGCCCCATCGAGTACGACCCCGTGCTGTGGAATGGCGACAGGGAGCGGCGCATCCTCCATATCGACGTGCTGCCTGCCGATATCGACAGCAGCTACTGCCCGACCGCCGAGCTGGTGGGGTCGATCCGCGCCAACCTGTTGCAGCTGACCCGCATCATGGGCAATCCGAAAATCCGCCCCCCCGAGGTGGATCGGCTGCTGCAAGGGGTACGCCAGCAGCGGCTGCGACTGGCGATGCGGGCCGACGATCTGCACGGCAATCCGGTTCACCCCTTGCGTATCGTGCGCGAGCTGCAGGATCTGGTGCGCGACGACATGACACTCTGCGTCGACATGGGCAGCTTCCATATCTGGATTGCCCGCTACCTCTACAGCTTCCGCGCCCGTCAGGTGCTGATCTCCAATGGTCAGCAGACCATGGGGGTGGCACTGCCGTGGGCCATCGGTGCGGCGCTGGTGCGGCCGGGTGAGAAGGTGATCTCGGTATCGGGGGATGGCAGCTTTATGCAGTCGAGCATGGAGCTGGAGACGGCGGTGCGGCTCAAGAGCAATATCGTTCACATCATCTGGGTCGATAACGGCTACAACATGGTCGCGATGCAGGAGCAGCAGAAGTATTGCCGCACCTCCGGCGTCTCTTTTGGCCCCATCGACTTCAAACGCTATGCCGAATCGTTCGGGGCGGCCGGTTTCGCGGTGCGTTCGGCCGACGAGCTGCGCGCCACCCTGCGTGCTGCGCTGGCGGTGGAGGGGCCAGCTGTGGTAGCCATTCCGGTGGATTACTCCGACAACCCGGGGCTGATGGCCCAGCTCAGGCCAGAAGTATTGGCATAAGTGTGGGCAGCGGTGTTGGCCTGAATCCCTGTGTAAGGGCAGGCAGACCCGCCCATATAGCAAAAACCGGCATCAATGGATGCCGGTTTTTTATTGTTTTGCGGGATTGGTGGCCTTAACGGGCCAGCTGGACGGCGGCGCGTGCGCGGGCCGGTTGCGGGCGACGCTTGTTTTTTGGCGCGCAGGCCATCTTCAGGCGCAGCCACTCGCGCCACAGCAGCCAGCAGAGCGGCAGGGTGAGCAGCAGCACGGTGGCGGGCTGGGCCATCAGCACCCCATCACGCCCCCACAGTTGCGGCAGCAGGAAGATGAGCGGCAGCAGCAACACGGTTTTGGCGATGGAGATGACCAGCGCCTGACGGGTACGCGCCATGGATTGCAGCTGCACGATGCCGAACATGATGATCCCCTCCAGCGGAATGGCGCCGAGGTTGAGGGTCAGACTGCTGATGGCGGCGGCCAGCAGCTCGGGATCCTTGTCGCCGGTATAGAGCATGGCGACCTGTCCCGGCAGCAGCTGGATGGTGAGCCACACCAGCATGCCGTAGATAAAGGTGAACTTGAGCCCCATCTCCATCAGGTACTTGAGGTTGCGGTGGCGCTTGGCCCCTGCTGCTTTGCTGATGAGCGGCTGAATGCCGAAGGCGAGCCCCTGCAGGATGACGATAAAGACAGCTTCGGTGTAACCGGCCACGGTAAAGCCCGCCAGATCCTTCACATTGCCGTACACCATCAGCTGGCTGTTGTGCAGCATCAGCAGCAGGCCGAGGTTGAACTGGGCAATCAAGCTCGGCAGACCGGTAAAGAGCAGGTGCGGCATGGCGGGGAGGTTGGGCACCAGATCCCGCCAGCTGAGGCGCAGCCGCGCCCAGGGGGTAAAGAAGTAGCCTAGGCCGATCAGGCTCACCGCACCCTCTGCCATCAGGGTGGCTTGCGCGGTCCCGATCAGTCCCAGCCCCAGCCGACCCACCATGATGTAGTTGAGGATGATATTGAGCACGGCGCCGCTGCTCACCAGCACCATGGCCAGTTTCGGGCGACCATCGTTGCGCAGCAGATAGGGCACCGCCAGATTGCTCGCCAGCAGCAGGGTACCGCCGCCAATCCAGGTGAGGTAGTCACTCGCCTGTTTCCAGGTCTCGGTGCCCTGTTCAATCCCCAGCCCCAGCAGGATATCGGTGTGGGTGTAATAGAGCAGCACCGGCGCAACGCCCCCGAGTCCGGCCAGCAGCCAGAGGGCGTTGACCAGCGCCTGACGGGCCAGCGTGTCGTTTTTCGCCCCTTGCTGGAAGGAGATGGCAGTGGCCGCCCCCATGCTGATCATGGCGGCCAGACCGATCAGCACCATGATGACCGGATAGACCAGGTTGATCCCGGCGAGGCCAGCGGCACCGACATAGTGGCCGACGAAGATGCCGTCGATGAGGTAGTAGGCCCCCGAGACCAGCATGGCAAGAATGGAGGGGAGGGCGTAAGCCCAGAAGCGACGGGTCATGGCCCGTTGCCGCAGTGTTAAATAGGCAGACATATCTGTTCTCTCGGGGAGTTCGATTATCGAACAGCTAGTCTAGATTAATACTTATTTGGTGATAATCAGGGTTTCACTTGATGAATTGCTGAGTATTACTCACTAATCCGGGGTTTTGGTAGTGCGCCTTGAGCATGTCGATCAGGATGCGCAGCCCGCTGCCCAGCTGATGCCGACTGGGATAGAAGAGGTAGAAGCCGGCAAAGGTGGGACACCAGGGCTCCAGCACGGTGAGCAGTTTCCCTTCCGCGACCTTCTGGCTTACCTCCTCTTCCAGACAGTAGGCCAGTCCCAGCCCCGCCTCGGCGGCGCCCAGATAGAGGGCCGGGGTACTGGTGGTGAGCGGCCCGGTCACTTCGATCTCCAGCATGGTGCCGTCGGCGGCAAAGGCCCAGCGATAGTGATGGTGCGGAGTGAGGCGATAGCCGATGCAGGCGTGGCGGCTCAGCTCGCTCGGGTGCTCCGGTGTTCCGTGCTCCGCCAGATAGGCCGGGGAGCCCACCACCAGATAACGCTGGGGCGGGCCGAGGGGGATGCCGATCATCTCCTTGGGCAGCAGATCGCCATAAAAGAGCGCGGCATCGTAACCATCCTCAATCAGCCGGGGCATCAGCTCCTGCTCCACCACCTCCACCTGCATCCGCGGATAACGGGCCAGATAGTCGATCAGCACAGGTGCCAGCAGGCTGTCGATGGCGCCGCGCGGAGCGCAGAGCTTGAGTCGTCCCACAGGTTCATCGCTGTTGCGGGCCAGCTCGCAAAGCGCCTCTTCAAGAGTATTGAGGGTGGGGAGCAGCTGCTTGAGCAGCCGCTGGCCCGCTTCGGTCGGTACCACGGCGCGGGTGCTGCGGTTGAGCAGCCGCACCCCCAGCCTTGCTTCCAACCCCTTCAGGCTGTGGCTGAGGGCGGAGGCGGAGACCCCGAGTTCGAGGGCGGCCTTGCTGAAACTGCGGTGACGGGCGACGGCGGCAAATACCGCCAGTTCGGCGAGATCGGTACGGGTAATGGTCATCATCAATCAACAAAAAGGCGTGAGTCACAAGGGTACGCCAAGGCCGTGCTGCACACAATCCGCGCTAAACGGGTGGCTTGTTGCAAATATGTAGCTGCTCGCAGGCCATTGATTCCAGTGAAACTAAGTTGAATTGTTAAAAAAAACTCACAATAAGGCGCTTTGAGTGTGATCTTGGTCGTCCGAAAGGCGACCAAAATCAAACTTTGGTTGATTAATTCAAAAAAACGCTGTGATTAATAAGGGCATTTAATTAAAGTCAGCCCATCAAGAGTGGCGCACGTTAATCGGTTGTTAAGTGAGACGGGCGCCGACCCTCAGGGTCAAAATCTCGCACTGTTGTTTGTTGCAATCCTGTTGTCACAAGGAGTGATGGCCAGGTTGCCGGGGGGCGAGAGGTTAATATCAAGGACGGACAGCAGGCGTTCCAGGGAGATGGAACCGGGCCAAGGCCCGACCAAACAAGAATCCCATTTTCCTAGATGACAGGAACAACGTATGTCTGACATGAATATTGCAGCTGATGGTCGTTTAGCCAGCAACACCTCCCGCGGCGTCAACAAGGCCGATGTGGTCTGGATGCTGGGTCTGTACGGTACCGCGATCGGTGCCGGTGTGCTCTTCCTGCCAATCAACGCCGGTGTCGGTGGCCTGTGGCCGCTGGTTGCCATGTTGATCCTGGCGCTGCCGCTGACTTTCTTTGCTCACCGTGGTCTGACCCGCTTCGTGCTGTCCGGCTCTACCCGTGATGGCGACATCACTGAAGTAGTAGAAGAGCACTTCGGCAAGACCGCAGGCAAATTCATCACCCTGCTCTACTTCTTTGCCATCTACCCGATCGTGCTGATGTATTCAGTCGCCATCACCAACACCGTCGAGAGCGTGATTGTTCACCAGCTGGGCATGTCTGCACCTCCCCGTGCCGTTCTGTCACTGGCCCTGATCCTCGGTCTGATGGCGGTTGTTCGTCTGGGCGGCCAGGTTATCGTCAAAGCGATGAGCGTGCTGGTATTCCCGTTCGTACTCACCCTGATGGGTCTGGCGTTCTACCTGATCCCGCACTGGAACGGTGCCATCATCACTGAAGCTCCGGCCCTGTCCGACGCCTTCAACGGTGACTTCATCAAGACCCTGTGGCTGGCTATCCCGGTAATGGTGTTCTCCTTCAACCACTCCCCGATCATCTCCTCCTTCGCGGTGGACAACAAAGGTCGTTACGGTGAAGGTGCCGAGAAGAAGTGCAGCAACATCCTGCTGGGCGCCCACGTCATGATGGTGATGACCGTTATGTTCTTCGTATTCAGCTGCGTACTGAGCCTCTCCCCGGCTGACCTGGCTGCTGCCAAAGAACAGAACATCTCCATCCTGTCCTACCTGGCCAACCACTTCGATAACCCGGTTATCGGTACTGTGGCTCCGCTGATCGCCATGGTTGCCATCAGCAAATCCTTCCTGGGTCACTACCTGGGTGCGCAAGAGGGCATGAACGGCCTGATGGCCAAGGCGCTGCGCGAGAAGGGCAAGAACGTTGACACCAAGCAACTGAACAAAGTCACTGCCGTGTTCATGATCCTGACCACCTGGGCCATCGCCACCATCAACCCGAGCATCCTCGGCATGATTGAAGACCTGGGCGGCCCGATCATCGCAATGCTGCTGTTCCTGATGCCGATGTACGCCATCACCAAGGTTCCGGCCATGCGCAAATACGCTGGCAACATCAGCAACGGTTTCGTGACCATCATCGGCCTGATCGCCATGTCCGGTATCATCTACAAGCTGATTGCCTGATAACGTCGGTTACCAAGTTGAATGAAGAAGCCGCCTCGCAAGAGGCGGCTTTTTTATGGCCGGGATTCAGGATTGGGCATTGTCGATATTCTCCGACTGCCAGAGGGCGTAGCCCTTGCCGGAGGCCGTGGTGGGCAGATCAATCTGCATCAGGTCGTTGCCGATGACAAAGGGGCCCGAGTAGCGGGCACGCAGATCCTGCGCCAGATCTTTGACCCTGATCTTGCCGTTGAGGCCGATATGGCTGAACACGGTCAGCGCCGGTTTGGCTTCGTTCATTACCCGGGCCGCCTGCTCTGGAGAGGCGAGGTGACCGGCGATCGCCTTGTAGCCGGGGTTGGCCTTCATCTGCTCGGCAGAGGTCATGGAGACGCAGTGCACCAGCAGATCGGCCCCTTTGGCCTGCTTCACCACTTCGGGGCTGTAGCGGGTATCGCCGGAGAGCACCACGCTATGGCCGTGATAGTCGATGCGATAGCCGAATGACGGCTTGATGTTGACCCCGTGGTCGTTGTCAAAGGCGGTTACCTTGACCCCGTCATGGTTGTAGACCACCCCGGCGGTAACCTCGTGGCTGTTGATCTCCACCCCATCCAGCGGCGTACCCTCATCCTTGACCCGGGTGGCGATGTCGGTGGCGTAGGCCTGCTGCAAGCCACGGGCGAGAGCTGTGGTGCCTTTGGGGCCGTAGAGTTCCATCGGCGCGTGGCGCTGGCCATAGGCCGGTTGCAGCCAGCCGGTCAGCCAGAGATCCGCCAGCCCGTTGGTGTGGTCGGAGTGAAAGTGGGTGAGGAAGAAGGCGTTGATCCGGCCGATGGGGATATGCAGCTGCCACAGGCGAGTGGCGGAGTTGCGGCCAAAATCGAACACCAGCTTCTGGTTGCCCGCCTCGACCAGAGTGCTGTAACCGCCACGGCTGATCTGGGGTACCGGAGTGCCGGTGCCGAGCAGGCTGACCCGAAAGATATCGGGCCGGGCTTGAGTTGCTGAGGCAGGGGCATGATCGTGGTTGCTTATAAAGCTGCTCTCGGCAGCCTGACTGGCGCCGCTGGCCAGCAGACCGACCAGTAATGCGGCCAGATAGGTGCTTTTCATGGGAATTTATCCTGTGGGGAAGGGACGGCATCACTGTATTGGTAACTAAAAGTTGAATAAATTGGCTAAAATCCATTTATTACTAAACTTTTGGTTGTGAATCTGGGCCCTGGTCGCGGGACAAACGGCCTTGAAACGGGCAAAAAGGAGGGGTTGTGGACCGATTGACCAGCATGCGTATCTTCACCCGGGTGGTGGATCTAGGCTCCTATAGCGCGGTGGCGAGCGAAGAGGGGATCAGCGCCCAGATGGTGGGCAAGCATGTGCTGGGGCTGGAGCAGTGGCTGGGGGGCAAGCTGTTTCACAAGACCACCCGCCAGCAGACCCTCACCGAACTGGGCCAGCTGTTTTTGGCTCGCTGCCAGCGGGTACAGGAGGAGATGGCACTGACCGAGTCGCTCACCCAGAATCTGCTGGCCGAGCCGGCCGGACGGCTGCGCATCGCCGCCCCCCTCAGCTTTGGCCACCACCGGCTGGTGCCGCTGCTGCCCGCTTTTCTCGACCGCTACCCCAAGCTGGATCTGGATCTGCAGCTCACTCCTCGCTGGGTCGATCTGGTGGAGGAGGGGTTCGATGCCGCCATCCGCACCCTGCGCCCGCAGGATGAGGCGCTGATCGCCCGTCCGCTGCTGACCCAGCACTACCGGCTCTGCGCGGCCCCCGACTACCTCAATCGCCGCGGCGTGCCCCGTCATCCGGCCGATCTTGCCCGCCACCAGTGTCTGCACGGCAACTGGGGCGAGCACGAGCGCTGGCAGTTTGTTGGCGAGGATGGCCAGAGCGAGGAGGTGCGGGTCGCCTCGCGCCTGCGCATCAATCACTGGCCAGCCTTGTTGACGGCTGCGCTCTCGGGGGCTGGCATCACCTTGCAGCCAGCCGAACAGGTGAGTGACCATATCGCTTCGGGGCGTTTGCTGCCGCTGCTTGGCCGCTATCAGAGCCCGGCCAAGACCCTCTACTTCATCTATCCGGCGGCGCGGCGGCAGGTGCTCAAGATCACCCTGCTGGGGGATTTTCTGGCCGAATCCCTGCAAGCTGGGCCCGAGCCTGAATAAAAGGCTGCATATTCTCGCCGCCGCGCTTAACCATCGTGCTTAACAAAGGGGCGGAGCAGGCCTAACATGGCGGGATGTTTTTCTAGTCGGGACAAAAGGATATGTCTGGGTTGAAAAAGGATCTCGGGCTCTGGCAGGGGATGGGGCTGCTCGCCACCTCGCTGCTCGGCACCGGGATCTTCGTGGTACCGGCGACTGCCGCCTCGCTGGCGGGTGGGGCCTCGCTCTGGGCCTGGTTGCTGCTGATAGCGCTGGTGCTGCCCATCGCCTTTACCTTCGCTCGCCTCGGCCGTCGCTATCCCCATGCGGGCGGTGCGCCGCACCTGATTGGCCTCGCCTTTGGCAACGGCGCCGAGCGCTTCTCCGCCTTCCTGTTTCTGGCTGTGCTGCCGGTGGGGCTGCCTGCCGCCCTGATGATTGCCGCCGGCTTCTGGCACGCCCTGTTCGAGATGGGGGAGTGGACCCTCTGGGCCATCCAGCTGCTGACCCTGCTCGGGGTCTTTCTGCTGGGGCTGCGCGGGGCGCGCTCCTCCGGCAACCTGCAGTTGCTGATCGCGCTGGCCATTTTGGGGCTCACCCTGCTTATCTGGTTCAAGGGGGAGGTGAGCTGGCGCGATGCGGCCCGGCCGCTGCCGAGCGCGGATGAGTGGCCCCCTATGGCCACTGCGCTGGCGGTGATGTTCTGGTGTTTCGTCGGGCTGGAAGCCTTTGCTCATATGGGGGAGGAGTTCAAGCGGCCGGAGCGGGACTACCCCATCGCCCTGCTCGGCGGTGTACTGCTGGCGGGGCTCATCTACTGGGTACACTCGCTGGTGGTGCTCAAATATGGCCTCTACGGCGATGAGGCGAAAAACGCCACCGCCATCCCCTCCCTGCTGGCGCTGTTGTTCGGCCCCACCGCCAAGTGGCTGGTGGCGGTGCTCGGCTACCTCTCCTGCTTTGCCAGCATCAATATCTACATTCAGGGCTTTGCCCGGCTGATCTGGAGCATGGCGCGGGAAGGCAAGTTGCCCCCCTCGCTGGCCGTACTCACCGCGCGCGGCGCGCCGCTGCGGGCACTCGGTCTGGTGCTCGCTATCTGTCTGCTCTGCATCACCCTGATCATCTGGCTGCGACTGCCGCTCGATGAGCTGATCCGCTACGCCAACGGCAACTTCGTGCTGGTCTACCTGCTCTGCATGGCGGCGGGCTGGCGTCTGCTTGGCGGTGTGGGCAAGGGGCTGGCGGGGGTGAGCGTGCTGCTCTGCGCCCTGGTGCTGGTGGCGCTCTCCTCTCAGGTGCTCTATGCGGTGGTGCTGAGTCTTGGCTACGGCGGCTTCTCGTTGTGGCGGCGTCATCTGCGCCGCAGTCGTCAGCAGGATGCGCTTCCGGTAGCGAAGTAACGTCTCCCCGATGGTCGAAGAAATGAGAAAGCCCTGATGTTCAGGGCTTTTTTGATTCAGATAGATGGGGTGTTCATATGAGCACTCATTGGCACGCTATTTGCTGAAAAATGCGGGGTCGGATCAACTCAACGGCGATTTATAGCCAAAAAAAGTGGGATCCAGCTCCCGTTTTGCTTAAAGTGCTTTTTTCCGATCCCGTTAGTCGGAATGCCCGCAAGGATGCCCTTCAGACGCTAGCAGGATGGCCTGGCCAGACTGGCTCACAGAGATTTTATTGCTTCGGTTCTCTTTCATCTGTCACCTCGTGACAGCATCCTGTTCCGTTCAGTCAGTCCGGGTTTTGCGTCTCTCTCATCGTGCATTGTCTCCATCTGCAGCGAGTGAATCATGAGCGAATCGGTTTTTGAGATCCACGACTGGACCCTGAGCGTTGACGACAACATGCTGTGTCGCCCCGACCGCGAGGTCTACCTCGAACCCAGACTGGTCAACCTGTTGCGGTTTCTGGCCCGCAATGCCGGCACTGTGTTTGGTCGCGATGCCCTGATCAACGAGGTGTGGGACGGCGCCGAGGTGACCGATCAGGTGGTGACCCAGTCCATCTTCGAACTGCGCAAGATCCTCAAAGATGGTCGCACCGACGCGACCGACTATATCGTCACCGTGCCCAAGCGTGGCTACAAGCTGGTGGCACCGGTGCGGCCGCTACAGGTGGTTTCTGTGGTGATGGCGGACGAGCAGCCCGCGCCCGCGGTCAATACCGCTCTCTCCGACAACCCGATGCTCTCCGATCTGAGCCCGCCCGTGGCTGAGCAGGATGATGATGCACAGCCCAATGTTGCCCCTTTTCCCGCCGGGCCCCTGACCCGCGCCATCTCCACCCATGCCAAGGATGCCCGCAGCCGCTGGAAGATGGTGAGTTTCGATATCTTCGTGGCCATCGTGCTGATCGCCATTGTCAGCATGCTCAGCTACCAGCACACCAGCCCCCAGGTACATGCCATGCTGGATCCCAATCTGCTGGTGTTCCGCTTTCACTCCGGTATGGATGACAACAACGAGAACGTGCGCCTCGCCGATGGCATTACCCGCGCCCTGATGGGGGAGGTGGCCGTGGCTACACCGCTGCGGGTGCAGTATGGTGCCACCACTCTGATGGGGGGCATCATGCCCGGCAAGGAGCTGAGTGTGCGGGTCACCCGCCAGCCGCGCGGCACCTATCTCGATCTGGAGTATCGCAATATCAACACCAACCGGGTGCTGTTCAGCCATCAGTACCAGCTCAGTCGCCACAGTGTGCACGGCGTGTTGCAGGCCAGCAGCCAGGATCTGCTGCGCGCCCTCGACCAACCCGATGCCGAGCCGGGGATGGGCTGGCCGACCGATGATGCCTCCCTGATGGCGATGATGGAGGCGCAGTACTACATCAACAGCCGGGATCCGGTCGCCCTCAAGCGCGGCATCGATCTGCTGGAGCAGGCGCTGATTGCCCATCCGGATCAGCCGCTGCTGTTGGCGGAGCGCTATCTGGCTGGCGAGGCGCTGGCCACCCTGGCGGGCAAATCCGAGAGCGAGCGGCTGCAGGGGATTGGCACTCATCTCGCCAGCGTGGTGCAAAACAGCGGTGCTCTCCCTGCTCGGGTGTGGGAGGCGTTGACCCTGCAGGCGATCCTCAACGGCCAGCAACAGCAGGCCAACTATCTGCTAGAGAAGGCGGCGAGTCGCGGCCGCTCGGTGCTCTACTACATACTGCAGGGCAAGCTGGCGGAGCTGGACGGTCGCCCTGAGGCGGCGGGGGATGCCTACAGTCAGGCCTTCCTGATGGAGGCGACCGAGCAGACCTATCTGCTCTGCCAGCAGCTCGGTTTCTACAGCAATATGGAGAGCCTCACCCCGGCTCTGTTCAATGCGCTGGGTCAGAGTAAGGTGAAGCTCTTCTAACACCGCAGTTTGGGTTTTCCTTCGGCCGGCGCGGTTGCCGACCCCATCCACAGGCTGCCTTCGGGCGGCCTGTGCTGTTTCTGCTTGTTTCAATCCTGCTTGTTTGCCACTGGGGATAGTCGCTCTGGTGCGGCCCGATTTATCCCCCCGCAGTTCCCCACTATCTGCCTTTGTCTTGCACGCGGCATTCGCTGCACTCGCGTTTGTTCGGCTTCACGCCGCGCACGCAGCTTGTGACATCTGCTCATTGTCGGTTGCGGGATAAGCTGTCTGTCTCGACCCATTTCTCATTGCTTACCGGTTATCGCCGTTGCGCTTTACCTCTGAGTTTGGATTGTGATGAGCCGAGCTGAGGGGCGAACAGGAGGTGAGTGGCCACTCAGGGTGATGGTCAGCTGGGCGTTCGGATGGTTACAAGGGGAGGGGGCGCAATGGGCGCTGCTTTATCCCGAGTTTATCTGACCAAAAATATCAAGACGGCGAGATAAGGGGGTTATCAAGGGGCAAAAATGGGGCGGAAGGATATCAAGGTTTTATCAAGGCGGCGGTGTGACATGATGTCAATTGACTGTTTTTAAATGGTTTTTATCAAAAATAATGAGACAGCGAAAAAAGTTGGCTCATATTTTTATCCGTTAGCTGGTCTTTATGTTTTCCGGGGATGAGAGGCCTAGTCTGTGCCCATTCTTTGGCGGGGCGTTCCGCCAAATGTGTATGTGACGACCCGACCTTTTATAGAACCGGAGATCTTATGTCCCTAGATACGAGCAAGAAGATTGGCCTTATCGCCTGTACAGGTGTGGTGGCCGGCAACATGATGGGGAGTGGTATTGCGCTGCTGCCTTCGGCACTGGCCACCATCGGCTCCATCTCTGTCTTTAGCTGGGCAATCTGTCTGGTAGGCGCCATGGGCCTCGCCTTTGTCTTCGCCCGCCTTGCTACCAAGAACCCGCAAGAGGGTGGCCCCATTGCTTACGCTGGCGAGATCTCTCCGGTGTTCGGTTTCCAGACCGGTGTGCTCTATTACCACGCCAACTGGATCGGTAACCTGGCCATCGCCATTACCGGTGTCTCCTACCTCTCGGTCTTCTTCCCCATTCTCAATAGCCCAATTCCGGCCGCCGCAGCCACCATCGCTGCCGTCTGGATCTTCACCTTCGTCAACCTGCTTGGCGGTAGCTGGGTGAGCCGACTCTGTACTCTGGGTCTGGTGCTGATCCTGCTGCCAGTTGTCGGTACAGCGGTGATGGGCTGGGGTCATTTTGATGCCACTGTCTACAGCCAGAACTGGAACACCACCAGCGGCAGCGACCTGCATGCGGTCATCAGCGCCGTGCTGATCTGCCTCTGGTCTTTCGTCGGTGTTGAATCTGCCGCCGTCTCTTCCGGCATGGTGAAGAATCCCAAGCGCACCGTACCGCTCGCTACCATGCTGGGTACCGGTATCGCCGGTGTTATCTACATCCTCTCTACCCAGGTGATCAGCGGCATGTTCCCGGCCGGTGAAGTGGCTGCCTCCGGCGCCCCGTTTGCCATGGCCTCTTCCGCCATCTTCGGTAGCTGGTCTGCACCATTCGTCTCTGCCTTCACCGCCCTGGCCTGCTTCACCTCGCTCGGTTCCTGGATGATGCTGGTGGGCGAGGCGGGCAAGCGTGCCGCCAACGACGGCAACTTCCCGAAAATCTATGGTGAAGTGGACAAGAACGGCGTGGCCAAGAAGGGTCTGATCCTGGGCTCCCTCAAGATGACTGCCCTGATGATTGGCCTGACCGCCTTCACCTCCCAGTCCGCCCACGCTGCCGACCTCTTCAATGTGCTGACCACAGATGCGGTGTTGCTGACCATGCTGCCCTACTTCTACTCCAGCATTAACCTGATCCGCTTTGAGGGCATGACCTCCCGCAGCATCGGCGCCATGATCTTCTCCGGTGTGGCCTGTGTCTTCTGTCTGGTGGCCCTGATGGGCGCCAAGGGTTCCAACCTTACCGCTACCTTCGTGGTGTCGCTCATCATCCTGATGTTCTACGCCAAAAAACAGGGTCTGCGTCAGCACGACGCCCTGCTCAACGAGCAACCCAGCAACTAATTCCCCCTTTTATCTTCCGAGCGCTCTTCACTCACCATCCCTGATGGAGAGCGCCCCTTTACGTGTGGAGCATTACGATGAATATCATTGCCATCCTCAACCACCTGGGCGTTTTCTTTAAAGAAGAACCCATTCGCCAGCTACAAGCCTCCCTCGAGCGCAAGGGTTTCGAGGTTGTTTATCCGGTAGACGTCGCCGACCTGCTGAAACTGATCGAGAAGAACCCCCGCGTTTGCGGCGCCATCTTCGACTGGGACAAATACTCTCTGGGCCTGTGCAAGGAGATCCATGATCGCAACGAGAAGCTGCCGATCTTTGCCTTTGCCAACGACCAGTCCACCCTGGACATTCACCTGACCGACCTGCGTCTGAACGTGCACTTCTTCGAGTACCGTCTCGGCATGGCTGACGACATCGCCCTCAAGATGGGTCAGGCCACTCAGGAGTATCAGGACGCTATCCTGCCGCCGTTCACCAAGGCACTGTTCAAGTACGTGGAAGAGGGTAAATACACCTTCTGTACGCCGGGTCACATGGGCGGTACCGCCTTCCAGATGAGCCCGGCTGGCAGCATCTTCTATGACTTCTATGGCCCGAACGCGTTCAAGGCCGACGTCTCCATCTCCATGCCGGAGCTGGGCTCCCTGCTGGATCACTCCGGTCCGCACAAGGAAGCCGAAGAGTACATCGCCCGTACCTTCAACGCCGATCGCTCCTACATCGTTACCAACGGCACCTCCACTGCCAACAAGATCGTCGGTATGTACTCAGCGCCAGCCGGCAGCACTGTGCTGGTGGATCGCAACTGCCACAAGTCGCTCACTCACCTGATGATGATGAACGACGTGACCCCGATCTACTTCCGTCCGACCCGCAACGCCTACGGCATTCTGGGTGGTATCCCGCAGAGCGAGTTCAGCCGCGACACCATAGCTGCCAAGGTTGCCGCAACACCGGGTGCCCAGGCTCCCCGCTACGCCGTCGTCACCAACTCTACCTATGATGGCCTGCTCTACAACACCGGCTTCATCAAGGAGAGTCTGGATACCCCTTACATCCACTTCGACAGTGCCTGGGTGCCTTACACCAACTTCAGCCCGATCTATGAAGGCAAGTGCGGCATGAGCGGCGAAGCCATGCCGGGCAAGGTGTTCTACGAAACCCAGTCCACCCACAAGCTGCTGGCGGCCTTCTCCCAGGCCTCGATGATCCACATCAAGGGTGACGTGGAGGAAGAGACCTTCAACGAAGCCTTCATGATGCACACCTCCACCTCGCCGCAATACGGCATCGTGGCCTCTACCGAGATCTCCGCTGCCATGATGCGTGGCAACACCGGCAAGCGGCTGATCAAGGACTCCATCGATCGCGCCATCTCCTTCCGCAAAGAGATCAAGCGTCTGCGTGATCAGAGCGAAGGCTGGTTCTTCGACGTATGGCAGCCGGATAACATCGACACCGTCGAGTGCTGGAAGCTGGATCCGAAAGATGACTGGCACGGCTTCAAGGACATCGATGACAACCACATGTACCTGGATCCGATCAAGGTCACTCTGCTGACCCCGGGTATGGGTCGTGACGGCCAACTGCTGGACAACGGCATCCCTGCTTCACTGGTCTCCAAGTTCCTGGACGAGCGCGGTATCGTGGTGGAGAAGACCGGCCCCTACAACATGCTGTTCCTCTTCTCCATCGGTATCGATCAGTCCAAGGCGATGCAGCTGCTGCGCGCCCTGACCGAGTTCAAGCGTGGTTATGACCTGAACCTGACCATCAAGAACATCCTGCCGAGCCTCTATCGTGAAGATCCGAGCTTCTACGAAGGGATGCGCATTCAGGAGCTGGCCCAGAGCATCCATGATCTGACCTGCAAATACCGTCTGCCGGAGCTGATGTTCAAGGCGTTCGATGTGCTGCCGGAGATGAAGATGACCCCGCATGCTGCATGGCAGCAAGAGCTGGCGGGCAATCTGGAAGAGGTGCCGTTGCGTGACATGGTTGACCGCATCAGCGCCAACATGATCCTGCCGTACCCGCCGGGAGTACCGCTGGTTCTGCCGGGCGAGATGGTGACTCAGGATTCTCTGCCGGTGCTCGAGTTCCTCGAGATGCTGTGCGAGATCGGTGCCCACTACCCGGGCTTCGAGACCGACATCCACGGCCTCTATCGTCAGGCCGATGGCAGCTACACCGTCAAGGTGCTGCTTTAATCGACAGTGACAACAGTCGAAAGTGACAACAACGGGCCGCAAGGCCCGTTTTTCCCTCCGGAATTCCTGTTCTTATTGCGTGAGTCGCCAATCATGAAGCGAGTGCTCTCCATTCAATCCCACGTAGTCTTTGGCTGTGCCGGCAACAGCGCCGCCGTTTTTCCCATGCGTCGCCTCGGGATCGAGGTGTGGCCGATGAACACGGTGCAGTTCTCCAACCACACCCAATACAGCGAAGGCTGGCAGGGGATGGTGATGCCCGGCGGCCATATCCGTCAGCTGGTAAACGGCCTGGCGGAGATCGGCGTGCTGGCCGAGTGCGATGCGATCTTGAGCGGCTACCTCGGCTCGGCCGAACAGGGGGAGGAGATCCTGGCTGCTGTGGCCCGGCTCAAGGCGCTCAATCCGGCCGCCCTCTATTTTTGTGACCCCGTGATGGGTCACCCCGACAAGGGGTGCATAGTGGCACCCGGCGTCGCCGATTTTCTGAAAACCAGGGCACTGGCCTGCGCCGATATGCTGGCTCCCAATCTGCTGGAACTGGAACAGCTCACCGGCCGCGATATCCGCAATGTGCCGGAGGCCATCGAGGCGTGCCAGCAGCTGCGCGCGCAAGGGGTCAAGCTGGTGATGGTCAAGCATCTGGGCAAGGCCGGCTTTGCCATGGACCGCTTCGAAATGCTGCTGGTGTGCGAGGAGGGGACCTTTCACCTCTCCCGCCCGCTCTACCCCTTTGCCCGCCATCCCATCGGGGTGGGGGATCTGCTGAGCGCCACCATGCTGGCCAATCTGCTGGCGGGTTGTACCCCGGTAGCGGCGTTCGAGCTTACCAACGCCAGCGTGGATGCCGTGCTGGCTCGTACCTGGTTGACGGGGGCCTACGAGCTGCAACTGGTGGCGGCCCAGCACGAGATGGCGCTGCCACAGGTCTCCATTCGTGCGACCCGCCTCTGAGCTGGTTACGCCAACAGCAGAAACAACAAAGCCCTGATCATCAGGGCTTTTTATATTTCAGATTCCGGGAGAGGGCTTAGTCCTGCGGGCTTTTGAGCGCCTTGACCACATCCTCTTTGGGCTCCAGCTCCTTGACCTGATTGAAGAGCTCCAGCTCCCCTTGCGGGCTGACGGTGTAGGCATCGGCATCCTGATAGCTGCCGCTGCCAGCGCTCTCGATGATGACCACCAGCTCGGGCTGCTTGTCGCCATTCAAATCGACCAGTTTCAGCTCCCGGATAAAGCCGTTACGGGCCATCACCTTGCCATCCTGAAACTCATCCAGTGGAAATTGGGCGTTCTGGCCCGAGTAGAGCCGCACGTCATAGCTGCCGATGGAGGCGGGCTCACCCACCCCCTGCGCCATCCGGATCACCTGCCCGGAGGGGAGGGTCAGTTGCTTGCTAAATCCCTCTTCGGCTTGTGCCGCCAGCGGCAGGGTCAGCAGCCCTGCCATCATCAATGCTCTGTTCATCTTGCAACCTCTTGCTGTCTCTTGAGTGCGGGCTCTCGGGGAGCCCGACGTGATGCTGTTACCAGATCTTCACCCGCTTCTGGGGCGGCAGATAGAGCTTGTCCCCCGGCTGGATGTTGAATGCCTCGTAGAAGGCGGGAATGTTCGGCACCACGCCGTTGACCCGGTACTCGGGGGGCGAGTGGGGGTCGGAGCGCAGCAGCATCTGCATCAGCTCGGGGCGATACATCCCCTTCCACACCTGCGCCCAGCCGAGGAAGAAGCGCTGTTCGCCGGTGAAGCCATCCAGCACCGGCGCCTCCTTGCCATCCAGCGACAGCTCGTAGGCCTTGTGGGCGATGGTGAGACCGCCGAGATCGCCAATGTTCTCCCCCAGGGTAAACTGGCCGTTGACGAACTGGCCGTTGATGGGCTCGAAGCGGTTGTACTGGGCCACCAGCCGGCTGGTGCGGAAGCGAAACTCCTTGAGATCCTGCGGTGTCCACCAGTCGCGCATCATGCCATCACCGTCGGATTTGGCCCCCTGATCATCAAAACCGTGGCCCATCTCGTGGCCGATCACCCCGCCGATGGCGCCGTAGTTGACCGCATCATCCGCCGTCATGTCGAAGAAGGGGGGCTGCAAGATGGCCGCCGGGAAGACGATCTCGTTGTTGCTCGGGTTGTAGTAGGCGTTCACCGTTTGAGGCGACATGTGCCACTCGTCCCGGTCGACCGGTTTGCCGAGGCGCGCCAGACTGTCTGCGTATTCAAAGGCTTGCGAGCGTTGCAGGTTGCCCACCAGATCATCCGGTTTGATGGTGATGGCGCTGTAATCCTTCCACTTGTCGGGGTAGCCGATCTTGGGGCGGAACTTGGCCAGCTTCTCGAGTGCCTGCGCCTTGGTCTCGGGCGACATCCAGTCGAGCTCCTTGATGCTCTGGCCGTAGGCGGTGCGCAGGTTCTCCACCAGCAGCTCCATCCGCTCCTTGGCCGCTGGCGGGAAGTAGCGGGCCACATAGAGCTGGCCGACTGCTTCACCCAGATGATCGTTCAGCACCCCGAGCGCCCGCTCCCAGCTGGCCCGCTGCTTGGGCGTGCCGCTCAATGTGGTGCCGTAGAAGGCGAAGTTGGCGCGGTCGGTCTCGCTGTCAAGATAGGGGGCGTAATCGGTCAGCAGTTGCCACTTGAGGTAGGCCTGCCAGTCGGCGATGGGAGTCTGGGCCATCACCTGATCCAGCGCGCTCAGATAGGTCGGCTGACCGATAATGAGCTCCGGCTGGCCAGCAATGCCTGCGGCATTGAGATAAGCCTGCCAGTCGAGATGGGGGGCGAGGCGTGCCAGTTCGCTGGCGGGGCGCTTGTTGTAGTTCTTCTCCCGATCCCGCAGGGCCACGTTGTCCCACTGGATGGTGGCGAGCCGGGTTTCGAGGGCCAGAATCCGCTTGGCCTTGCCGCTCGGGTCAGATTCCCCGAGGCGGCTCAGCATGGCGGCGATATGCTGCTGGTACTTCTGGCGCAGGGCCTGACTCTCGGGATCCTGCTTGAGGTAGTAGTCCCGATCCGGCAGTCCCAGTCCACCTTGATAGAGGTAGACAGCATAGCGGTCGGGGGACTTGGCATCGGCGTCGATCCAGATGCCAAACGGCGCGCCGCCGCCCATGCGGCCACTTTGGGCAAAGGCACGGGCCAGCGCGGCCTGATCACCGATCCGATCGATGTCGGCTAGCGCCGGTGCCAGCGGGGTGAGCCCTTTGGTGTCACGGCTAGCCTGATCCAGATAGCTGGCGTAGAGATCGCGGATCTGCTGGGTCGGCGTGCCGGTGGCTGCCTCCTGCTTGGCCAGCCCCTCGACCAGCACCCGCACATCGGCGAGGGATTTGTCCCGCAGCATGTAGAAGGCGCCATCGGCGGGGCGATCGTCGGGGATCTTGGCGGTGGCGAGCCACTTGCCATTGACGTAACGGAAGAAGTCATCGCCGGGTTTGACCTGGGTGTCCATATTGGCCAGCGCCAGCTCGGAGTGTTTGGGGGAGTCTTGCGGTGCCTGACTGCAGCCAGCCAGCAGGGCCAGTCCAATCAGGCCGGCCAGTAAGCTTTTCTTATTGTTCATCTTGTTTGATTCCAATTCCGATTGTTTGCTTCCCTGCCCATCTTCCTTGCTCCAATCAGTTGTGCGACCGCCTTGCGGCCAGCCTGGTGGAGAGGGCGGGCGAGCCTCACTCTAGCAGCAGGGTTGCAGCTTGATAAGCCCGACTCTGCTAAGATCGGCCGGTCCGTTTTGGGGAAGCCTATGATTTCTCATCTTTATTCTCGCTTTTGTCTGACTATGCCAGCGCCGGAAGGTTCCACCGGTCTGCTGGTGGCCTTCAGTGGCGGCCTCGACTCCACCCTGCTGCTGGTGCTGGCGGCGCAGTATGCCCGCGAGCACAGCCTGCCACTTCGCGCCCTGCACGTGCACCACGGCCTCAGTCCCCATGCCGATGAGTGGGTCGCTCATTGTGAAGCGGTGTGTCAGCAATTGGCGGTGGCGCTGCTGGTCGAGCGGGTAACTCTGGCCCGCGGCAATGGCGATAGTCTGGAGGCGCAGGCGCGCACAGCCCGTTACCAGCGGCTGACCGCCCGGATGCGGGAGGGGGAGTGGCTGCTCACCGCCCACCATCAGGACGATCAGCTGGAGACCCTGCTGCTGGCCCTCAAGCGCGGCGCCGGTCTGCGCGGGCTGGCGGGGATCTTGCCAAGCCAGCCCTTTGCCGGTGGCCTGTTGCTGCGGCCGCTGCTAGATATGAGTCGCGCCGAGCTGGCCGAGGCGGCGGCGAGCCTCCCCTTTGGCTGGGTGGAGGATGAGAGCAATCAGGACGTGAGCTATGACCGCAACTTTTTGCGCCAGATGCTTATCCCCCAACTCAAGGCGCGCTGGCCCGCCATGGCCCAGACCGCTGCGCGCAGCATGGCCCTGTGCGCCGAGCAGGAGGCGCTGCTGGATGAGCTGGCCGAGAGTGACTGGCAGCTGGCGGGCGAGGGGGAGGCGCTCCATATCGGCCCGCTGCACGCCCTTTCACCCACACGGCGCAACAACCTGCTGCGCTACTGGATCCGCCGTCAGGGGGGCGAGATGCCATCCCGTGAGCAGCTTGCCCGGCTCTGGCAGGAGGTAGCGCTGGCGCGCGGCGATGCCAATCCCCAGCTCAACTGGGGGCGCCAGAGCTGTCGCCGTTATCAGGAGCGGCTCTATCTGGTGAGCTCTGACCTGCAACCCTGTCATCAGGTATTGCCGCTGACCGTGGGTGAGCCGCTGACCCTGCCGGACGGGTTGGGTGAGCTGGTGGTGCGCATGGCGGAGCACGGCGAGGGGCTGCTGCGTTCCCCCCGAGCGGACGAGCCGCTCTCGGTGCGTTTTCTGGTGGCGCCCGGGATCCCCCTCAAACCGGTGGGGCGAAGCGGCAGTCGGCGGATGAAGAAGCTGCTGCAGGAGTATGGCGTGCCTTCGTGGCAGCGGGGGCGCATCCCCATCCTTTACTATGGCGAGCAGGTGGCGGCGGTGGTGGGGCTCTTTGTCTGCGACGGCTTTATGGCTGAGGGAACTGGTCTGGTCTGCCACTGGCAGGGAAGCGGTACAGCCCCGGTTCTGCCCGAGCAGGATCTTGCTTGAGGTGATCTCGGTGTAAGGGGGGGTTAGCCCAAAAAAAAGAAGCTCCGGTCACATGGCGTGCATGTGCCGGAGCAAAGAAGAGTTCGGGATTATTCGATAAGGCCGGCTGAGCCGGCTTTTTTGCGAGCATAGAGGTGGTTGTCGGCCGCCTCGTAGAGGCTCGGCACATCGACCCCGGATTGCCAGCTGGCGGCGCCAAGGCTGCATCCGACCGAGAAGGTGCTGAGCTCCTTGTTGGTCATCAACATATGCTGCAGTCGCAGCCAGACCGGGCGCCACGCCTCGGGTTCGGCCGGTTGCAGCAGCAGGGCAAATTCATCTCCCCCGAGCCGGAAGGCTTGATCCGTGCTGCGGATGCACCCCTTGAGCAGCTGGGCGAAGCGGCTAAGCACCAGATCCCCCACTGGATGACCCCAAGTGTCATTGATCTGCTTGAAGCGATCGAGATCCAGCAGCACCAGCACCAGTCCGTGGGGCTCGCGGCTATGCTGCTCGATGGCGCGGCCGATGGCTTCGTCAAAGTAGGAGCGGTTGCCAAGGCCGGTCAGGTGATCGAGCCGGACCAGCTGATCCAGTTTTTCCAGCCGCAGATAGAGGGGCAGCAGCAGGCAGAGCAGCTGATGGTATTGCATCAGTACCCGTTGCTGGCTGCCGCTCAGCGGGTGTTCCAGCTCGTAGTGGAGCTGGCCGAGCAGCTGGCCATGCTGACCGCGCAGCTCGAACGGATAGTTGTGCAGGTTGAGGGTGGCCAGCGGCGGGTGCTGGATCAGCACATGGGGCTGGCCACAATCGAGGTAGAGACCGTGGATCCTGACAATTCTTGCCGCACGATCGGCAAAAGTTGTCAGCAGACCGCCGAGATCGCTCTGCCCCAACAACTGCTCGAGCAACTGGTTGCGTTCAACGCTGGGCAACGGCGTGAGCCGCTCCATCTGGCGAACCCACTGCTCGATGCCATGGCTAAAGCCATTAAGTGACGACGTATTTTCCATGGTCTTCCACCTGTAACACCTGACTACTGTCTCCTCCTTGCAATTGGCATGCCCAATATATCTTTCCTGCCCGCCAGATCGGCTGACTAAGCTTAAGTCGATAAAAGGAGAGGGAAATTTGTACACCGACCTGTTGATCCTGCTGTTCGCCGCCGTGCTGCTGGTGGCAACTTTCCGGCGCCTCGGCTTGCCGGTCATCCTTGCCTACCTGATTGCTGGCGTCTTGCTCGGCCCCCACGGACTGGCGGTGATCACCGGCCAGTCGATCATGCAGACCATTGCCGAGCTGGGGATCGTCTTTCTGATGTTCTCGCTGGGGCTGGAGTTCTCCCTGCCGAAATTACTGGCGATGCGTCGGTTGGTGCTGGGGGTGGGGATGTTGCAGGTGCTGCTCACGTCACTGCTCTTCTTCGCCATCGGCTGGTGGTGGGGGCTGGGTCTGGCCCAGTCGTTGGTGGTGGCGGGAACGTTGGCACTCTCCTCCACGGCTGTGGTGATCAAGCAGCTCGGCGAGCAGAAGCAGCTCCATACCCGCCGCGCCCAGCTGGGGGTGAGCGTGCTGCTGTTTCAGGATCTGGCGGTGGTGCCCCTGCTGGTGATGATCCCTATTCTCGCCCAGCCGGAAGTGCAGGGGAGCGCCCTGGCCGCCGAGATCGCCTGGGCCACCCTCAAGGGGCTGTTTGCCCTCTTCACTCTGCTGGCGGTGGGCAAGTGGTTGCTGCCGCTGCTGTTTCACGAGGTGGCGCGGGCCCGCTCCGACGAGCTGTTTGTGCTGAGTGCCCTGCTGGTGGCGCTGCTCGCCGCTTTCATGACCCATTCGCTCGGGCTGTCGATGGCACTGGGGGCGTTTCTGGCGGGGATGATGCTGGGGGAGTCCCACTACCGTCATCAGCTGGAGGTGGACATCAAGCCCTTTCGCGATGTGCTGATGGGGCTCTTCTTTATCACCATCGGCATGGCTATGGAGTGGGAGCTGGTGGCACGGGCATGGTGGCAGGTACTGATCTGCGTGGTGCTACTGGTACTGTGCAAATCCCTGCTGGTGCTGCTGGCCGGGCGGCTGATGGGGGAGCGCAAGCGCGACAGCATGGCCGCCGGCATCATGCTCAGTCAGGTGGGGGAGTTCGGCTTCGTGCTGCTGGCGCTGGCGCTCCACCACGGCTTGCTGGATCAGCAACTGGTCTCCCTGCTGATCGGTATCGGCATCATCTCCATCGCCATGACCCCCTGGCTGGTGACTCAGGCCCATTCGCTGGCCCGCAGCCTGACCGATCCGGCGCTGCTGACCCGCTCCGAAGTCGCCCAGTCGGGCCTGAGCAAAAACCAGCATGTCATCATCGCCGGGTTTGGCCGGGCCGGGCAGACTTGTGCCCGCTTTCTCAAGATCGAGGAGATCCCCTTTCTGGCCCTAGACCTCGACCCCGAGCGGGTGAGCGAGGCCAAGCTGGCGGGGGAGCAGGTGGCCTTCGGCGATGCCAGCCGCCGCGATATTCTGCTGGCCGCCGGTCTGTTGCGGGCACGGCTGGTGATCATCACCTTCGATGACCGCAAGCGGGTTGAGACTATGCTGGCACTGATCCGCGAACTGGCGGGGGATCTCAAGGTGCTGGTACGTACCCGGGATGACAGCTTTCTGGAGCAGTACAAGCAGGCGGGGGCGTTTGAGGTGATCCCCGAATCCCAGGAGGGGGCCCTGATGCTGGTCTCCCACCTGCTGCTCAACTGCGATATCCCCATTGGTCGGGTGATCCGCCGGATGGAGCTCGAGCGCAGCAGCCAGTATCGCTTCCTGCACGGCTTCTACTGGGGGGATCAGAGCGCCAGCAATCTGGAAGCGGATCAGCTGCTTGAACGCCTCCATCCGCTGTTGCTGCACGATCAGGCGTGGGCAGTAGGCCGTGAAGTGCGCGAGCTGCCGCTTGATGAGGTGCGGATCAAGGAGGTACAGCGCGGCGATCAGAGCCTGGAACCCAGACCCGAGCTGGTGCTGGCGGCTGGGGATCGGCTGATCCTGTTTGGTACCGTGGTGGCGATGGAGCAGGCGGAGCAGCGTTTGCTGGAGGGGCGCTGAGCCCCCTTGCTCTCATCGGCCGCGTCCTTTACTCCCGCTCTTTTGGTAGCCCTTCGATATCGAGGAAGGCGACGACCCGCTCCCGCTCCCTCAGGGTGTCCTGATAGCCCAGCTTGATCAGCTGTTGGCAGTAACCTGGATAGAACATCAGAAAGCTCGCCAGACTGCTGGTCTCATCCCCCTTCACGCCCAACACCCGCAACAGCCGGCGCAACTTTAGCGGCAGTTTGCGCAGGTAGGCCAGTGCGATGGTGTCGAGATCCTGACTCGGTTTCAGCACGCAGGTCTCCACCCGCTTCAGCTTTAGGCGGTTGCGCTCCCGCTCAGGGATAAGATCCAGAGTCTGGTTGATGCGCCACAGCCGCTCCAGATCGGAGTTGAGGGTGTCGGTAAAGACGGTATCGAGCAGATGGCTGGCGATATTGGAGCTGGTGAGATGACCGTGATGATGGGTCGGCGCCGAGTGGGCTGGCGGATCCTGGGTGATCAGCAGGATCCGCTCCGCCCCCAGATGGATGGCGGGGCTGAGCGGGCTCAGCTGGTGGATGGAGCCGTCGCCGTAGAATTTCTCGCCGATCCGGGTGGCCGGAAAGACAAAGGGCAACGCCGAGGAGGCGAGCAGGTGCTCCGATGTAAGCACGGTGCGTACCCCGCGCCGTCTGGCCCGCTCCCACGGATGGTGGTCGGCCCGCCCCTGAAAGAAGGTGGTGGAGAGACCGTCGTCGTAATCCGATGCCGTGATGGCCAGCGCCTCCAGACTGCCGTAGAGGATGTTGTCATCGATGCGGTGATAGTCGATGAGCTGATCCAGCAGGCGGTGCAGCGGCGCGTTGTCAAAGAGGTGAAAGGCGTGGTTGGTGTGGGGGTTGATCAGCCCCGCCGACCCCTCGTACATCAGCCGCCACAGCAGGCGACCGGGATGAAAATCGAAGATGTGGTGAGTCTCGAAGCGGCGCCAGACCCACTCCAGCTTGCGCACCCCCAGATGGAAGCAGGAGGCGTAGCAGGCCAGTGCAGTGACATTGATGGCCCCCGCCGAGGTGCCACACAGGATGGGAAAAGGGATGCCGAGATTGCGCGGGTAGAGCTCCGCAATCGCCTTGAGGGCGCCGACCTGATAGGCGGCGCGAGCACCGCCACCGGTGAGCAACAACGCTGTATTGGGTCTGGCCATATGCTGGCGCCTTATCGTGTTCTGACAAGAATGTTCCCACTGACAAGTTAACTATAAGGCGCTGTATCAAATATAAAAACGGGCGCTTGCCCGTTTTTTTCATGGCCCCATGTCAAAGGGCGCGGTGAGGATTTTCCGGCCGCGCCAGCTGATCGAAGGCGGCGAAGACCGGGGCGCTGGCGAGGATGCGACCGTGGCCCAGTCCCCGGGTGCTCACCAGCCTGGTATGACCATCCTGACTGGCCCGCAAGGAATCGCCGTGCGGGGCAAATCTGTCCTCCTCGTCGTGTACTATCATTGCCGCACCGCTGCGACTGGCGAGGCGACCCAGCGGATCGACCGTGCTCAAGGGGTGCTGGTACTCTTGCTCAATCTCCTTGACCACCGCATCGAACAACCGGATGGAGTAGCCGGAGCGCGCCACCATGCCGTAGAGCTGGGGCACATAGTCGAGCACCGGCGAAATCAACAGCAGCGGCAGGGTATCGATACCCGCCTGACGGCTGGAGAGGGTGACGGCGCCTCCCATGCTGTGGGCGATGACCCCGTGCAGCGGGCCTACTTCACTGGCCAGCTTGGTTGCCAGCTCGTCGAAGGCGCGCACGAAACGGGGCAGGTGACCAGTGTTGCCCGCGCTCTGGCCGTGGGCCGGATGATCGTAGGCAATGGCGGTGAAACCCTGCGCGGCGATATGGCTCATCAGCGGATAGAACTGGCTGGCGCTGCCGGACCAGCCGTGCATCAGCAGCCACAGCGGCCCCTGACCGAGCCGATAGCTCATCAATACACCTTCGCTGGTATGGACGGCCTGCTTCACCAGACCGGCTGGTTCGTGGCCACCGCGCTGGTTGCGCTGGGGGGTGAGCAGCAACTTGCTGGCGGTACGCTTGGCATGGGTAGGGGCGAGTCTGTGGTGCAACCGGGTGCCGATCCCCAGCAGCCATTTGCTCGGGCTGAAGCGGCGAGTGTTGAAGTAGATCTTGCTGCTCATGGTCATCCTGTGGTTTTTATATGCGAACGGTCGTGCTTTTTTGTCGGTTTTTAAAAATTCGTGTTGAACGGATGCCAAAACATCAGCGCCAGCTGCTCAGCAGAGCGTCCACCTCGGGCCAGAAGTGGCGGGCCGGATCCTGACACAGTTCGAGATCGTTGAACACCTGATCCGCCAGATAGAGGCCATAGAGACGGTAAACGGCGCGCCAGGGATCCATCTCCCGTCGCCACTCGCCTGCGGCCTGACCCTGCACCACCTGACGGGCCAGATAGTCGAGCCAGAAGCGCACCAGTTGCCGGGCAGCTTGCTGCACCAGGCTCTTTTGCTCATGGCCATCCTGCGCCGAGGTCCAGGCGTCGAGGAACATGCAGCGACCGGCGAAGCAGTGGTTCCACGCCTGCCAGGCGCGCAGCAGGGCGATCAGCTTGTCGTGCTGGCTCTGGTGCTCCTGCTGACGTACCGGCTGGATCACCCGCAGCCGGAACACCTCGGCGGCGTACTCCAGCACGGCGATCTGCAGATTGTCGCGAGATTGAAAGTGGGCAAACAGGCCGCTTTTCGACATCTCGCAGGCGCTGGCCAGCGAGCCGATGGTCAGGCTCTCCAGCCCTTGCTGGCTCGCCTGCTCGAAGGCGGTCTGCAAAATGGTTTCCCGGGTCAGGCGCCCCTTGCTCATCACTCTCTCCTCGTTGGCGCTGGCAGCATAAAGTACGATCGTGCTAATTGTCGAGCAACAAATAGCCAGCATGGCTGGCTATCTCATCTGGCCTGTGTCGCCGCGTTCGGGGCTCAGCTCTCCTTGATATCGAGCTGTTGCAGGGCGATAACCGCCTGAGTGCGGTTCTTGACCCCCAGTTTTCTGAAGATGGCGGTGATATGGGCCTTGATGGTGGCCTCGGAGACATTGAGCTCCCAGGCGATCTGTTTGTTGAGGCTGCCATCGCGCAGCATGATCAGCACCTTGTATTGCTGGGGGGTGAGGCTGGCCAGCTTGCTGGCGAAATCGGGGCCATCTTCCGATTCGGGATGAAGCGAGATGCCTTCCGGCACCCAGTTATCCCCCCCGATCACCGTATTGAGGGCGTTGACCAGCTCCTTCATCGGCACCGACTTGGGAATAAAGCCGAGCGCCCCGAGCCGCAGCACCTGCTGGATGATGGCCGCATCTTCCGAGGCGGAGACCACCACGATGGGCAGGTCGGGATATTGGCCGCGCAGGTGGGCCAGCCCCTCGAAGCCATTGGCTCCCGGCATCTTGAGATCGAGCAGCAACAGGTCAACTTCGGGGTGCTCGCCGAGCAGGCTGGTCAGGCTGTCGATGGAGTCCGCTTCCAGCAATTGAGCGTCGTTGATGGCCATGTGCACCGCTTGGTAAAGGGCGCCCCGAAACAGGGGGTGGTCATCTGCGATGACGATGGTAAATTGGCTGTCCATATTTCGGTTAATGGCTCACATTGTTGCTAACTGATTGTTTTGAAAAATCAAACTAGCATCGCTCACCAAGAGGGTCAAACCCGCCGGTGTGCAAATGTGAAGCGACCATCGGATGTTTTGCCATCAAGGGCAGATCGGCCGGTCGCAGGCAACTCATGCAGGAGGCAGCAGATGGGATCCTTGGTATTGGCGGTGGGCACCGGCTCCACCTGGGCGATGCGGGCGGCACTGGTGCTCGCCATGAGCGGGCTGACGTGGCAGGAGCAGGTGTTCGATCTGGAGGATGCCAAGTCGCTGGCGCGGCTCAAGCGGCTGGCACCGGCCGGTCTGGTGCCCTGGCTCGAACACGATGGCGTGCGGGTTCATGACTCGCTGGCCATTGCCGAATATGTTCACGAGCTCTGTCCCGACCGCCAGCTCTATCCTGTTTCGCTTGCCGAGCGGGCACAGGCTCGCAGCCTCTGTGCCGAGTTGCACGCCGGATTTCGGCAGATCCGTTCTCTGCTCCCCTTCTTTCTTGGGGCGCCAACCCGTATCGATCCCCCGGTGGAGGCGGTCGGCGAGCTGGCTCGCTTGCAGGAGATCTGGTCGCAGGCGCGTGGCCCCTTCTACTTTGGCGAGGCGGGCATTATCGACGCCTTCTATGCGGTGATGGCCTATCGGCTGGCCAGCTACGGCATCCTGTTGCCCGGTCAGGCCGGAACCTATCATCAGGCGCTGCTGGCCTGGCCCCTGTGGCAAGAGATGTTGGTCAAAGCGCGCCTGCAGTGGCCGGTGGCGGCGCGCCTGTCACAGTGAGCCTTGGTAGATAGATAAACGAGAGAGGGGAGCCAGTGGCTCCCCTCTCTGTTGCTGGTGAATGTGGCTCAAGAGTTACTTCTGCCGACCGGCAAAGACCACCACCACCTTGTCATCCCCCTTCTCCCGCACAAAGGCGTAGGGAGCATCAGAGAGTTTCTGGTGGCTGCCTGCCGCAATGGCCGGATGGGCTGCGCGGAACTGGCCCAGTTGCTGCCAGTGCTTGACTAGCTCAGCCTTGTCGCCGCTGGCCAGCTCCTGCCAGTTCATGTCCGAGCGCAACGCCTGATCGAACACCCCCCCATCCTTGGCCAGCCCCCGGCCGGACTCGTCGCCATAGTAGAGCTGGATACCGCCTGGCAGCAGCATAAAGCTGTTGGCGACCCGGCGCTGTAGCGGCACATCCTGATAGTCGCCAAAGAACAGCTTGGTGTCGTGGGAGCTGATGTAGCTCAGCACGTTGAACTCGGGATCCTGATTGATGCGGCTGGCGTAGCTGGCATAGGTGGGCTCGGCACTGGCCATGCACTGCGCCTGGGGCAGGGCGAACTCACGCTGATAGTCGAAGTTGATCAGGGAATCGAAGCCGTTCTGATACCAGAAATCCTTGGCCACCCCGTGATCCCACACCTCGCCCACCATGTAGAAGGGCAGATTGTCGAGGGCCTTGTCCGGGTTGTTAGTCTTCCACTCCTTGAGCGCAGCGGTGCCCGCCTGCTTGAGCTTGGCCCACACCTCGGGCTCCAGATGCTTGACGGTGTCGGCGCGGAAGCCGTCGATGCCAAAGCGGCGCACCCAGTCGGTGTGCCAGGCGATGAGATAGTCACTCACGGTAGCGTCGGGCAGCGCCTTGGCGAGGGTATCTTTTTTCGCAGCCAGCAACGGCGGCAGCCCTACCGGTTTGGTCGATTCGGTGAGAAAGTCCGGCAGCCCCGCCACCGAGCCGGTGACATCGTCGGTGCCTGGCTGTGGGTAGCCGGGCAGACCGGCGCGCACCCAGTCACCGCTCCACCACTTGTTCCACGCGGGTGATTGATAGTCGATGAACTGGTTGTAGCCATGCCAGTTGAGGCCACCGCTCGGGCGCCACTGGTTCCAGACGGTCGGCAGTTTGCCGCTGTTCTGGGTCAGTTCGGTGAGCCCCAGATCTTGCAGATCGGCGAGGGTGGCATAACCGGCGTGGTTCATCACCACGTCGAGGATGATCCGCATGCCGCGCTTGTGGGCCTCGTCCACCAGGGTTTTCAGACTCTCTTCATCGCCGTAGTTGGGGTCAATCTTGGTGAAGTCGAGCGCCCAGTAGCCGTGGTAGGCGTAGAAGGGGAAATTGCCCTGCTCGCCGCCACCAATGAAGCCGTGAACCTGCTCCACCATGGGGGTGATCCAGATGGCGTTCATGCCGAGGCTCTTGATGTAGTCGAGCTTCTCGGTCAGCCCCTTGAAGTCACCGCCATGCCAGGTGGCCACCTCGTCCTGACCATCCTTCTGGCGGCCGAAACTGTGGTCGTTGGCGGGATCGCCGTTGTTGAAGCGGTCGGTCAGCAGGAAATAGACGCTCGCCTGATCCCAGCTGAATGGTGCTGGCTTGACTGCCTTGACCGGCTCGAGCAGCAGCAGGCCGCCGCTCTCTTTACTCGGGGTCAGGGTCAGTTTGCCCTGTTTGACCACCGCCTCCTGTTTCGAGTAGGCATCCCTCAGTCGGGTACCGTCGGGCCAGACCCCTTTCAGGGATACAGTGACCGGGCCGCCATCCCAGCTGATGCAGGGCTCTTGTGGTGGCTGGCGCTTGAACTCGCTCTTCTTGGTCGCCCGCAGCACCTTGAGGCTGGGGGTATCCGGGTTGAAGGTGAACTGATACTCCCCGGCCAGCATCACCCGCAGGGTAAAGCTCTGATCCTTGCTGCATTTGTCCATTGGTTGGGCGGTGCCGAAGGGGAGTGGCTTGCTCTCACTCGGGCCAAAGCTGGTACCGCAACTGTTGTCTGCGTCGCTGATGTGGATCTGGTGGCTCCCCTTGGCAAGGGGATGGATCAGCTCCACCGTGCCCTTGTCCAGCGCGATCGGGGTCGCGACCGGTTGACCATCCACATAGAGGCGAACCTCGGGAGCGGCCAGCGCCTGTTGGGTGAACAGAGGGGCGGCCAGCAGGGCGAGCCAGAGAGGGGATAAGTAATGAGCACGACGCATAAGCCATTCCTTGAGCAGGGCAGTTCGGACAAGGGCCCATTCTAGGAGCAGCAAAGCGCGCCTTGGATCGGCAAAATGCCGATTTGTGACATCAGTTCAAATGGTTACGTTTTCAAGCCGAGGAAAGTGTGACGGAGAGGAGAGAGACGCTCTGCCGATAAAAATAGCGGCCATAAAAAAATGCCGGTCAGGTGACCGGCATTTGGTGTGTCAGGCATTGTCGTCACATCAGACGGTGAAGAACTTGAAGTTGACGAAGGCCACCGCGATGAAGGAAGCAACCATGCCGCTGAGGCAGAGCACAGCAGGGCGGATGGCAGGCCAGCGATGGGTCAGCAGAATGATGGCCAGCAGGGTCGGGTAGAGCCCGAACATGTAGCGTGGCATGGCGTTGAGGCCGGTCATCAGCGGGATGGTGCAGCAGATGAACATCAGGGTCGCTTCGGCCCAGCGTTTCTGGCTAAACAGGTAGCCGTTCAGGCACCAGCCGAAGATCACCATGATAGAGAGGTAAGCCTTGCGGCCGCCCAGCTCGAAACCGCTCAGCCACCAGTCCAGCGGGCTGTCCATGTAGCGACCCCATGCCACCTGAATGTGTTTGAAGGCGAAGGCATCGCCGGTCAGGTGATAGAGGTAGACCATGTAGGCAAACAGGCCAAACGGGATCATCCAGAGGGTGAAGACCACCTTGAAAGCTCGCTCGGTAAAGCGGAAAAATTCCCGCCAGCCGTAAGCATGCAGCGCCAGGATCAGCACCGGGAAGACCATCATCACCCCCAGGTTGCGGGTGGCGGAGATACAGACCCCCAGCACGGCCACCATCAGCCACTGCTCCCGATAGGCGAACAGGAACATCCCCAGCATCAGTGCCATAAAGGTCGACTCGGTATAACCGGAGACGAAGTAGGCGGAGAAGGGGGAGAAGGCGAGCAGCCAGACGCCGAAGCGGGCGGTATCGTCACCCAGTTTGAGCTGACGCAGCACCAGCAGCATCAGCGGCAGGCTGGCGAAGAAGGAGGCGTTGGCCACAATGATGAGGCCGATCAGGCTCTCGACATTGAACAGGTTGGAGATGGCACCGGAGACCATCGGGTAGAGCGGCATAAAGGCCCAGTTGGCCGCATTGCCCTTGCTCAGCCAGCGCGGGTAGAGATCGTAGCCGTTCTCGATAATGCGCTGGAACCAGACGCAGTCGAACTGACAATAGGCCTGCAGCGGGCCGATGTCGGGGGAGCCATAGAGCTGGACACCGAAGTAACCCATGCCATACAGCGCCACCCGGCTCAGCATGAAGGCAGCGATGATCATCAGCCAGTCACGACCGCTGATGCGCAGTGACGGGCGATAGGGGAGTGCAGCCCCGGTTAGCGGGGCAGTATTGGTCATATCATTCATCAGGCAAAAACCCAGACGCGAGAGAGAACGTAAGTGAGGACGGTAACGGTCAGGGTGGCGATGACCACCGGCAGCAGACCGGAGAGTCCCGCAAACAGCAGGCCGCTCAGGATCAGGTTACGCACCGCCAGCGAGAAGAGGGCAACCAGCAGAAACTTGCTGGCGGCTCCCTGCTTCTGGAAGGTGATGTAGCGGTGACCAAAGAAGGAGAACCAGAACGCGATGGCAAAAGCCAGCGTGGTAACCAGGTGCTCCGAGATGGTGGGCCAGGTATGAAACAGTGCGATGGAGGTGCCAAGGTCGACGAGGGTAGCCCCCCCGCCGACAAAACCGAAACGTACCAGCCGCCAGAATTCCTCGCGGGAGATCATTGAGGCGCTTGCTCCTGCTGCTCTTGCGGGTTGCTGTCAGCGCTCTGTGGTTTGGCCGCATCCTGCTTGGCATACTGGCCATAGACCCCTTCAATGAGGTAGACCGGGCGCTGTTTCACTTCCACGAACATGCGGCCGATGTACTCGCCTATGATGCCGAGCGACAGCAGCTGGATACCGCCGAGGAACAGCACTACGGACATCAGGGAGGCGTAACCGGGCACGTCGATGCCGAAGAAGATCACCTGGGTGATGATTTTCAGGATATAGAGGAAGGCCACCAGCGAGACGCTGACACCCACATAGCTCCAGACCCGCAGCGGCCAGCTGGAGAAGCTGAGCAGACCGTCGAGGGCGAAGTTCCACAGTTTCCAGTAGTTGAACTTGGTTTCACCGGCGTGACGAGCCGGGCGCTCGTAGGGGACGCCAACGGCACGGAAACCGGCCCAGGCAAACAGCCCCTTCATAAAGCGGTTGCGCTCCGGCAGCAGCTTGATCGCTTCGACCACGCGACGGTCGATCAGGCGGAAGTCACCGGCGTTTTCCGGTAGCTTGGTGCTGGTGGAGAGGGCGTTGAAGAAGCGGTAGAAGCCACCGGCAGTCAGGCGCTTCATCGGGGTATCGGCGCTGCGATCGACGCGGATGCCGTAGACGGTGTCATAGTCACCGGTCTGCCACAGTTTAACGAACTCCAGGATCAGGGCGGGCGGGTCTTGCAGATCCACGTCCATCGGCACGATGGCATCCCCTTTGGCCTGATGCAGACCGGCGGTCAGGGCCGCTTCTTTACCGAAGTTGCGTGCCAGGTTGACCAGGGTCACGCGCGGGTCACGGGCGATGGCCTGCTCGACCACTTCACGGGTGCGGTCACGGCTGCCATCGTTAACGAATACAATTTCAAGCTGGTCTTTCAGCGGGGCCAGTTCGTTGTCTATCGCGTTGATGAAGGCATCGATGCTCTCTTCCTCGTTGTAAACGGGAACGACCAGAGAGAGTCGAAAATCTGGATGCGACATAAGAACGTCCTTATTTGGGATAGTTGTTTTTATAAAATGGTATTCGGGGCAAGGATCACTGGGCTACGGTCAAACGTACCGACTGCACATTGATGGGAGTAGGTGCCGAGAGCGCCAGAAAATTGGGGCGCTTGGGATCTGCCGTGAGCGAGTCGCCGGGCAAACTGAGGCGGATTTCGTTGATGCCCGCTTTGGCCAGTTTCACCGTGGTGGTGAAGTCGTGACCCAGCGCCACTTTCAACAGGGCACCGGCTTCCGGGCTGTTGATGCGGGCCTGTACGGTAAGCTGATCCGGATTGGCCGCCTGCTTGGGCAGCACAAAGTAGAGACCGCCCTGACCGCTGAGCAGGGTACCTTCGTCGCTCGGCTTCTTGGCCCAGCCTTCGCTGGAGAGGAAGCGGCTCGGCTTGGTCAGATTGAGCTCGTTACCCGGCTGATAGGTCATGCTGGAGTTGTGTTCCCAGAAGCGGGTTTTGCCTTCCAGATAATAGAGTTTGTAGGCCAGGCTCACGTTGGGGTGAGCAGCCAGATAGAGGGTGTAAAGATAAAAACCGCTTAACGCCAGAATGGCAGTCAAAAAACCGAACTTTTTGTACGTCATATCACTCTCTATGCCTGACAGAATGGGTAGGCCGATGTCGCGCATATGCTAATCCAATTGCAAAAAAAGCATAGTGGATCACAAAAAAATATTTGGTCACATATTAACCCCTTTTTACCCCTGTTCCAAACGTTGCTGTTTCCCGGTTAAACAGGTCTGGCGGGGCGCCGGTTGCCAATGGTGCTCCGGCAGGGCAATTGGCAAATAGACGTGCTTTGCTGCGTCATTTTCTAGCGGATGCGATAGTCATCTGGCCTCTATCGCCATTTTGCAGGGGGCGATTTATGATGACTCACTTATTCGTCAAGGATGACATATGAAGTGGATCTCTTGCTGTCTGTTGCTTGGATTATGGGCGCCAATGGCATTGGCCAGGGCCCTGTGTCCCGAGCCTATTCAGGTCGGTTACGATAACTGGCCCCCTTACCATTATTACGAAGCCGATTCACCGCAAGAGGTGCGCGGTTATGCCGCCGAGGTGCTGACGGCTGTGCTCACTTCCATGCACTGCAAGGTCAACTATGTGGAGCTGCCCTGGAAGCGCGTACTGCACGAAATGGAGCATGGCGAGATAGACATGGCGATGGAGGCGAATATCAATGATGAGCGCGCCCGTTATGCCTGGTTTTCCGACTCCTACAACCCGGGGCGCACCTTGCTGTGGATCCGCAAGGGCAGCCACTATCCCGAACAGGATCTGACGAGCTGGCTGGCCAGTGGTTACTCTCTCGGCGTTACCAAAGAGTACTTCTATGGTGAGGAAGTGATGTCGCTGCTCGCTCGCTATGCCAAACAGGTGAGTGCGGTGAGCGACCAGCAAAATTTTGAGAAGCTGGCCCGCGGCCGGATCGACGGTTTCCTCGGTGACATGCTGGCTACCCCCAGCGCCCTTAACAAGGAGGGGATGAGCGGTCTGTTCACCAGTCACCCCATGGTGGTATCTGAATCGCCAAGCTTCTTTATGTTGGGCAAGCGCAGCTTTTCGCCGCAGTTCTTGCAACAATTTAATCAGGCGTTGGCGCGGTTCAAGGAGACAGATGCGTATGACATTATCTGGCAGCGTTATGCCCCCGGGCGCTAGCAAAGTATTGGCCGTTCACGCATCATGAGCGGCCTGAGTATCGGGTCTGCTTGTCAGGCCCGACAGAGTGAACAAACCGTTTTGAGGTACCCATGGGGATGAAGTATTGGCTGGCCCTTGCCAATCTGGTGTGGCTGGGATGTTTGCCCGCTGGCGCGGTACATGCGACCGAAGCACAAGTTGTGGTGGCGGCCAGTGAAACCGGACACGACTGGTATCAGGGCAGTCAGGCCGAACAGGCCCGTGTCGAGCTGGAGCAGCAGTTGCAAGAGGCTGTGCTTGCCCAGCTGCATCCCGATTTTTTCACGCTGTGGAAGCGCCTGCAGGCCACCCCTGCAGACAAGCGTGGCGCCATCTATGACGACATTTTTACCAAGCTGAGCCGTTTCCAGCACGCCTGGCGGGGGATGGATCTGGTCTCTCGCGAGCAGATGAAGACCCTCAAGCTCGATTTGAACCGCCCTGTGGTGACCCAGCCCAGCGATGATGACCTGCTCACCCAGGTGAAATCCCTGCGCCCTCAGGTGGCGGAATACGAGGCGGTGCGGGCCAAAGTGCACAAACTGCTGGCAATGCCGATGGCCAGCAAGTGGCCGACCCTCGATATGCCGACCCTGCGTGCCGGAGAGAGCTCCGCCGAGCTCGGCCAGATCCGCGCCATGCTCAACGAGCTGGGCGACAGCGCCCCGAGCCATGGTGATCAGATTTACGATGGTGATACCGAGCAGGCCATCAAACAGTTCCAGCGTCGTCACGGTCTCACCGCGGACGGCATTATCGGTCGTCAGACCCGCTCCTGGCTCAATACCGGCCCGCAAGTGCGCGCCAGCCTGCTGCTGCGCAACCTGTGGCGTCGTGATCTGGTGGATCAGCTCGCCGGTGGCCGCTACGTGCTGGTCAATATTCCCGACTACCGTCTGAGCGTGGTGGAGTCCGGCAACGAGGTGTTTACCAGCCGGGTCATCGTCGGCAAGGAGCAGCGGGCCACCCCCATTCTGGCCAGCGAAATTCGCTCCATCGTGCTCAACCCCTCCTGGCATGTGCCGCGCTCCATCCTGAGCAAGGATATCCTGCCCAAGCTGGGTCGCGATCCCGCCTATCTGAGTCGCGAGCAGTTCGAGGTGATCGACAGCGAGGGCAATCCGGTCCAGTTCACCGAAGAGGGGTGGCATCAGGCGCTGGCCGCCGGTTTCCCCTATCGCCTGCGGCAAAAGCCGGGGGATCACAATGCCCTGGGGCGCTACAAGTTCTACCTGCCCAACAATGACGCCATCTATCTGCACTCCACCCCGCGCAAGGCGCTGTTCGAACAGGGAGCGCGCGCCTTCAGCTCGGGCTGCATCCGGGTGGAACATGCGGACGATCTGGCCGAACTGTTGCTGGCAGATTCCCGCTATCAGCCGGACAAGGTGGCCAATATCCTCAAGGAGAGCCAGACCAAATGGTTGCCGCTCACCACGCCGATCCCGGTCTTTACCGTCTACTGGAGCAGCTGGATCGACGAAAATGGTCGCCAGCAACTGCGTAACGACATCTACGGATTTGATCGGGTCAGCTTCCAGAGCCGCCTGCTGTGATCCCTGCCACAGAGTGAAAAGCCCGGCCGGTGCCGGGCTTTTCTATGGGCGATTGAGGTTTGACAGGGCGCCCCGCAGGAGGGTAGTTTCAAGCGCCTGTATCACATTCAATCAGTGATCTTATTCAACTATTTTCGCTTGAATCTGCGATGGACGAACCCCTTATGCTGGAACAAGAGATAAGTCGACGTCGCCTGTTGTTGGGAGCCGGTTGCCTGTTGGGCAGCTCGCTGATCTCCTTCCCTGCACTGGCCAGCCGCAGTACCACCGGGCGTGAACTCAGTTTCTTCAATCTCAATACCGGCGAGCGGGTGCGCGCCAGCTATTGGGAGAACGGCCACTATCTGAGCGACGGGTTGGCCGAGCTCAACCACATCTTCCGCGATTACCGGCGCAACGAAGTGTTCAACATCGACAAGAAGTTGTTTGATCAGCTGTTTCTGTTGCAGCACAAGCTGGGTCGGCGCAGTGAAATCCAGCTGATCTCCGGCTATCGCGCCCCGGCAACCAATCGTCAGAAGCGCCACAAAAGCCGCGGCGTGGCCAAGCACAGCTACCACACCCTGGGGCAGGCGGTGGATGTGCGGATCCCCGGCGTACAGCTGGCCCATCTGCGCAAGGCGGCGCTCCAGCTCAAGGTGGGTGGGGTTGGTTACTATCCCCGTGATAACTTCGTTCACCTCGATACCGGCCCGGTGCGCAGCTGGTAAAGGGGTTGGCAAACTGCCAAGCTCTTCCCACCAGAGAGGAGATTGCGATGAAAAAGATAGTGATTGGCGGCCTGATCGCCCTGTTGTTGACCGGTTGCAGCAAGCTCAACCGTGAAAATTACGACCAGTTGAAGATGGGGATGAGTTACGCCGAGGCCAGCACCATTCTGGGCAAGGCGGAGCGTTGTGACGATGCGCTGGGCACCACCAGCTGCCTCTGGGGCGGAGAAGGGAAGAATATCAAGATCCGCTTTATCGCCGACAAGGCGACCTTCTTTAGCTCGGAAGGGATTAACTGAGTCGCAGACCGTCCATGAAAAAAGCGCCGCTCGGGCGCTTTTTTGTTGCTCGCAATCCAACCCGCCTCGCCAGAAGCTGGCGTACTCAGTGGGTCGCGTACTGGTAGTTGAAGGTGGGTAGACCCCACTTGAAGCGAACCGCCAGCAGTCGTAGTACAAAGCCGATCCCGATGGAACCGAACGCGGCCCAGTTGGTCGGCAAGCCCTGATCCAGCGCCAGACAGTAAAGCGCTGCGGTGATCAGCGAAATGGCTGCATAGAGCTCGCGACGAAATACCAGTGGAATCCGCTGGCAGAGCAGATCCCGCAGCACCCCGCCAAAGACCCCGGTCACTACCGCCATGATGCAGGCAATACCGGCGCCGTGGCCCATATCCAGCGCCCGGGCCGCACCGAAGATGGAGAAGACCACCAGTCCCAGGGCATCAAGGGCCATGAACAGCTTGCCGAGATAGCGCATCAGGGGGGCGGAGACCACACCCGCCATCGCAGCTGCGGCAACCAGCAGCACATATTCCGGATGTTCAATCCAGAGCAGCGGATAGTGGCCGAGCAGCACATCACGAATGGTGCCACCACCGATGGCCGTCGCCGAGGCGATGATCACCACACCAAACAGGTCCATCCGTCGCCGACCCGCGGCCAGCGCGCCGGTCATCCCTTCGGCCACCAGGCCCACCAAGAAGAGTGCATGTAACATGAGATATCCCAGGGAACGAGAAAGGCCAGAATCCTACCAACTCGTGTCATATGGGACAAGCTATCGAATGCATGCATTAATTTAATTCATGCTAAATACGAAAAAGGCACCGTTTCGGGTGCCTTTTTCTAATCAATGTTCAAGGGTTAGCGCCCCAACTGCTCTTGCCGGTAGTGATCGACCCACATGGCGGTGGCACCACAGATGGCGACTGGCATCACGAAGAGGTTCACCACCGGAATGGCGGAGAAGAGGGTCACCAAAGCGCCGAAGCTCAGGCACTTGCCGCGGCGCTGCTTCAAGGCATCGCGCATGGTGATGAAGTCGATCTTGTGGTTGTCGAACGGATAATCCACATACTGGATCGCCATCATCCAGGCGCTGAACAGGAACCAGAGCACCGGCGCCAGGGTCTGGCCCACCACAGGGATCAGGAACAGGATCAGGCAGCCGATGGCCTTGGGCAGGTAATACTTCAGCTTGGTCCATTCGCGGCCGAAGGTGCGTGGCACATCCTTGACGATATCCAGCATGCCGCTGTCATTGGCGGGCTGACCGGTGAGGATCTGCTCCACCTTCTCCGCCAGCAGGCCGTTGAAGGGGGCGGCTACCCAGTTGGCAACCGAGCTGAAGATAAAGGAGAAGACCACCAGTATGGTGATGAGGGCGATGGGCCAGAGCAGGTAGTCCAGCCAGTCGAGCCAGGCGGGGATCTGCTGATGGAGCCAGGCGAACAGGCCGTCCAGTTGCAGCAGCAGGGCATAGAAGGCCCCTGCAAACAGCACGAAGTTGACCAGCAGGGGGATCAGCACAAAGGTGCGGATGCCCGGTTGGCGAATGAGGGAAAACCCGCGCAGAAAGTAGTCTGCACCGCTGATTGAATCTTTGACCATATGGGGTGATTGGCTCATGTGAGCTCCATCTATGCATGGGAGAACTGCCAGCATATTACAAACAAGCCTTTGATTTGGTAAAGTCGCCGACTATTCCTTATTTCGTGCCGTGGCGACTGAAAATCGGGCATTGAATGGGGATGATGCCTGCATATTACAAACAAAGCCGGGTCTGGATTTGGTAAAGTCACCTGCCCGCATCCTCTTTATTTAGCCACTGATACAGGTCGCCATGCGTCTGAAACTGATCAAACTCGCCGGCTTCAAGTCGTTCGTCGAGCCGACCCGCATCGAACTGTCGGCAGACATGACCGCCGTGGTGGGCCCCAATGGCTGTGGCAAATCCAACGTCATCGACGCGGTGCGCTGGGTGCTGGGGGAGAGTTCCGCCCGCCATCTTCGCGGCGAAAACATGACCGATGTCATCTTCAACGGCTCAATCAACCGCAGTGCGCACGGGCGCGCCTCGGTCGAGCTGGTGTTCGACAATCCCCATAACCGGGTGCCCGGCGAGTTCGGCCGCTTTACCGAGATCTCGGTGCGCCGCGAAGTGCTGCGCGATGGCTCCAACCACTATCAGATCAACGGTCAAAAGTGCCGCCGTAAGGATGTGACCGACCTCTTCCTCGGCACCGGTCTTGGCCCTCGCAGCTACGCCATCATCGAGCAGGGCACTGTCAGCCGACTGGTGGAGTCACGTCCGGCCGATCTCAAGCTCTTTATGGAAGAAGCCGCCGGGGTCTCCCGCTACAAGGAGCGGCGCCGCGAGACCGAGCAGCGCATTCGCCACACTCAGGAGAACCTGGAGCGCCTCGGCGATATTCGCGGCGAGCTGGGTTCGCGCCTTGACCACCTCAAAGCCCAGGCCGAAACGGCCGAGCGCTACAAACAGCTCAAGAGTCGTTCGCGCGCAGCTCGCGCCGAGCTGATTGGCTCCGAGTTGTGGGCGCTGGAGACGCGCCTTGGCGAGGCTAAAACCGAACTTGCGCAGGCCGAGCAGGCGCTGGCGGCGCTCGATGCCAAGCGCACCGCCGATGAGGGGCGCCACGTCACCCTGTCGGTCGCCAGACAAGAGGCGCAAGCCGAACAGGCGAGCCGCCAGCAACAGATTTTTCTCGGCGGGCAGGCCATCGCCCGTCTCGAGCAACAGCAACTGCACCAGAGTGAACTGGGGCGCGACTGGCAGGCCCGTGCAGAGGCGCTCGGTGAGCGGATCGCCACCCGCAAGGCGCAGCTTGCCAGCCAGCAGGATCAACTGACCGAAGGGGTATTGCGCGCCGAGCAGGAGAGTGCCCGGCTGGAGCAGTGTGAGCAGTTGCTCACCGAGCAGCAGGAGGCCCGCCAGCACGCCAGCGAGCAGCTGGAACAGGCCCGCTTGCGCCAGCAGCAGTGGCAACAACAGTTGGCCGGGTTGCAGGGGCAGCTCAACCAGACTCGTACCCGGTTGGGTGGCCTGCAGGAACTGCAAGCCAAGACCCGGCTGGCCCGCCTCAAACTGGAAGATGAACGCGCGGGACCCCTCGGCGCTGAGGCCGATGACCTGCAACCGGCCCTCGATGCCCTGAGTGGTGAGCTGGAGCTGACGCGGGCGGCTAATGGCGAGCTGACCGAGCAGCTGGCGCAGGCGGTCGACACCCATGAACAACTCAAGCAGCAGTATGGCCAGCAGTTGAGCCTGCAGCGGGAACTGGAGGCGCGGCTGGCGACCCTGGATCAAATCCTGGGCGAGCAGATGGAAGGGGCGACCCTGGCGGATCGACTGCAGGTTGCTCCCGAATGGGCACAGGCGCTCGACAAGGTGCTGGGTCGCTGGCTCACCGCAACGCCGGCGGACGAGTGCGATCTGGCGCAAGAGGGGCTCTGGATTGGCCCGGCGCAACCGGCGGTTGCCGGTACGCTGGCGGCGCAACTGGGCGGCGAGCATATTCCCGCCTTCCTCAATGCCATCTGGCTGGTCGAGAGCCGGGAGGCCGCATTGGCCCGCCAGCCAAGCCTTGCGGCCGGTGAGTCGGTACTGACTCCTGCTGGCGACTGGCTGGGGCCAAACTGGGCAGATCTGGGGCAAGGCGCGGCGCTCGGCACCATGGCACTGCTGGGTGAGCGTGAGCGGTTGCATACCGAGCAGGAGAGGGTTGCCGCGGGGTTGGTACAGCTAAGCGAGCAACTTGTGGCTGCCGATGCCCGGCGTGCCCAGCTTGCCAGCGCGCAGGAGTTGTCGCAGCGAACCTTGCGCGAGCAAGAGCAGAAATGGCAACAACTGCGCGAAGCTTGGAGCCTGCAACAGGGTCAGTGGCAGGAGCGGTTGCAGCGGCTCGGTCAGCTCGGCGAAGAGCTGATCCGGCTCGATCAGGAGCAGGCCGAAGAGGCTGAGCGGCTGGCCAGCGCCCGTGAACAACTGGAGCTCGATGAGGCGCGCCTTGCCGAGTTGCAGGAGCAGGGGGAGCCGCTGACACAAGGGTTGCAGCTCGCTCAGGAGCAGCTGACCCGCAGCGAGCGGACGGTCGACGAGGCCCGTGCGCGCCGCGAGCAGCAACAAGCGACCTGCCAGCGTTTGCAACTGGAGTTGGGCAATCTGCGCCAACTCATTACCCTGGGCGAAGAGGAGTTGGCGAGGCTCGGCCTGGAGCTGGCCGGGCTGAAAGGGCCGGATAGCGAGGCCGTGCCGGATCTGGCGCCCCTGCTGGCTGAGCAGCGCAATCTTGAGGCGCAGCAGCTCGCCTGCCATCAACGGCTTGCGGAGCTGGAGCGCCAGCTCGGTGAGCTGGAGCAGGCCAGAAGTGCCGATCACAAGCAGTTGGTGACTCTGCAAGAGAAGCTGGCAACCCTGCGCCTTGAGCGCGAACGCAACCTCACCCGCCGGCAAGGGTTGCACGAGCAGTTCGAAGAGCTGGGTGTTCGACTGGTAGATCTCGATCAGGCAGTGCTGATCGCAGCTGATCGCGGCAAGCTGCGGCAGGAGATCCAGACCCTGGAGGCGCAAGTGGAGGCGCTCGGTGCCATCAACCTGGCGGCGCTGGAGGAGTACGAAGAGGCGAAAACCCGGGCAACCTACCTCGAAAATCAGTGTCAGGATCTCGAGCAAGCTCTGGAAACCTTGAGCCAAGCCATTAAAAGAATTGATAAAGAGACACAAATACGGTTCCGGGACACTTTCGATAAGGTCAACGAAGATTTAAAATCCCTGTTTCCAAAAGTGTTCGGTGGGGGCAGTGCCTGGCTTGAGCTCACCTCTGATGATCTTTTGGAGGCCGGAGTGAGCATCATGGCGAGACCTCCGGGTAAGAAGAATGCTACCATTGCCCTGCTTTCCGGGGGGGAGAAGGCGTTAACCGCGCTTGCGCTGGTTTTTGCCATCTTCAGACTCAACCCAGCACCTTTTTGTCTGCTGGATGAGGTGGATGCACCGCTCGATGAAGTGAACGTCGGTCGCTTCTGTTCTCTTGTCAAAGAGATGTCGAGCACAGTACAGTTCGTTTACATCAGTCATAATAAGGTCTCCATGGAGATGGCTGAGCAGCTGGTTGGCGTCACGATGCAAGAGCCCGGGGTTTCTCGCATTGTGTCGGTCGATATCGGTGAAGCCGTCGCTTTGGCTGAGCAAAACTAGAAAGAGAAGCAGCTAATGCAGGAATTGCGTTACATCTTGGTTGCCCTGGGCGGTATTGCTATTGCGGCATTGCTCATTCACGGGTTGTGGAGCAACAAAAAGAATCGTCAGGCACCGATCAAAGAGAAACCGATTGGACGGATGGACTCCAAGTCGCGGGATCGTGATAACGACGCCTTCGACAGCGATGGCATCGGCCAGGTACGCGTGGTCAGTGGTGGCCGTCGTGCCGAGCCCAAGCTGCGTAGTGAAGAGAGCCGCCAGCCGGAACTCGGTCGTCGCCCTGCCGTCCCCGCCTTTGATGATGAAGATGACGAGGACGAGCTGCCGCCGCCCGTAGTGCGCAAGCCTGCTGCCCGCCCGGTTCCGCCGCCTCCTGTCTATGAAGAGGAGGAAGCGTTCGACGAACCGCTGCCCGAGGAGATCGACGAGGCGCCCGCCGCGCCGGTGCGCAAACCTGCTCAGGTCAATCGTCGTACCCCGGTCTACCGTTCCCGTCCCCAGCGCGAGCCCATGATGCAGTCGCTGGATGACGAGCCGCTGGTCGAGCCCGCTTACGCGACCGCCCCGACTTTTGGTGCCCGTGCAGAGACAGTCCGTACCGCTGACACCGTTCGTGCCGAACCGGTGCGTGCTCCCGAGCCGGAATATCAGCCGCAGCCCCGTCATGTGGCTCCCGAGCCTGTTTATGAAGAGCCAGCCTATGTGGCGCCTGCACCTGTGGTGGAAGAGCCGCGCATGGCGCCCCAGCCGGTCGAGAAGATCTGGCAGGATGTCTATGTCATCAACCTGATGGGCCGTCCGGGTCACGACTTGCAAGGTGCGACCCTGCTCTCATCCCTGATGGCGCTGGGCTTCAAGTTTGGCGAGATGGATATTTTCCACCGTCACGAAGATCCCAACGGCAAGGGTGAAGTGCTCTTCTCCATGATCAACATGGTCAAGCCGGGTACCTTCAATCCCTATCGGATGGAGCAGTTCACCACGCCGGGTGTCTCCCTGTTCATGCAACTGCCCCTGCGCAGCAATGCCGCGTTTGCCTTCGAGGACATGCTGCAGGCAGCCGATCAGCTGGCCAGCGATCTCGATGCCATGCTGACAGATATGGATCGCAGCCCGCTGAGCGACGAGACTATTGCCCGTTACCGTCACGAGCTGGCTGCCTACGAGGCCAGCCGCGACTAATACACCATGCGGGTCGAGTGAAGAAAAAGTGCGGTACCCTGGTACCGCATTTTTGTTTCTACCCCGGCCGTATGTTCAATCACACTTCGAGACTTTTTCATGAGCGACACCCTCTCCCGCCACCGTCAATTGTGTGAACTGCTTACCGAATATGGTCACCAGTACTATGTGCTGGATAACCCCACAGTGCCGGATGCCGAATACGATCGCCTGATGCGCGAACTGATTGCGCTGGAGGCCGAGCATCCCGAGCTGAAAACACCGGCGTCACCCAGCGTGCGGGTCGGCGGTCAGCCGCTGACGGCCTTCAAACAGGTGCGCCACGAGATCCCCATGCTGAGTCTGGACAACGTCTTTAGCAGCGAAGAGCTGCAGGCGTTCGAACAACGGATGAGCGATCGCCTCAAGCGTGACGTGCGTTTCACCTTCTGCTGCGAGCCCAAGCTCGATGGTCTGGCGGTGAGCCTGCTCTATGTAAATGGTCAGCTGGTGCAGGCGGCCACCCGGGGCGATGGCGCCACCGGTGAGGAGATCACCGAGAACGTGCGCACCATCAAGGCCATTCCGCTCGCGCTGCGTGGCACTGGCTGGCCAGAGCGGCTGGAGGTGCGTGGCGAAGTCTTTATGCCCAAGGCCGGTTTCGAGGCGATGAACGCCAAGGCGCTGGCAGCGGGCGAGAAGGTGTTCGTCAACCCGCGCAACGCCGCCGCCGGCAGCCTGCGTCAACTCGATTCACGTATCACTGCCAGCCGTCCCTTGAGCTTTTACGCTTACGGTGTCGGTGTTGGCGGCGAGCTGCTCGGTGACTCTCACTTTGGTCGCCTCAATCAGCTCAAGGAGTGGGGGCTGCCGCTTAGTCCCGAGGTGAAGCTCAAAGAGGGGGCCGCCGGTTGTCAGGCGTTCCACGACGACATTCTGGCCCGCCGTGGCGAGCTCCCTTACGAGATCGACGGCGTGGTCTACAAGGTGGATGCCATCGCTCTGCAAGAGGAGCTGGGCTTTGTGGCCCGCGCGCCGCGCTGGGCGACCGCCCACAAGTTCCCGGCGCAGGAAGAGATGACAGAGCTTGAGAACGTCGAGTTTCAGGTCGGCCGCACCGGCGCCGTGACCCCGGTGGCCAAGCTTAAACCGGTGTTTGTCGGCGGCGTGACCGTCTCCAACGCCACCTTGCACAACGCCGACGAGATCGAGCGCCTTGGCGTGATGATTGGCGATACGGTGATCGTGCGCCGGGCAGGGGATGTGATCCCGCAGATCGTCGCCGTGGTGGAGGCGCAGCGCCCAAGCGACGCCCGCGCGATCCTCTTCCCGACCGAGTGTCCGGTGTGTGGTTCGGCAGTAGAGCGGCTGGAAGGAGAGGCAGTTGCCCGCTGCTCCGGTGGCCTGTTCTGCGAGGCGCAGCGCAAGGAGGCGATCAAGCACTTCGCCGCCCGTCGCGCCATGGATGTGGATGGCCTTGGCGACAAGATTGTCGAGCAGCTGGTAGACAAGGGGCTGGTGAAGACTCCCGCCGATCTGTTTAGCCTCAACGCCATCCAGCTGGCCGGTCTTGAGCGGATGGGGCAAAAATCGGCCCTCAATCTGGTAGCCGCCATCGATGCTGCGCGCAGTACCACCCTGCCGCGCTTCCTGTTTGCTCTGGGGATCCGCGAAGTGGGGGAGGCGACTGCGCTCAACCTTGCCAACCACTTCTTCACCCTGGATGCCCTGCGCGCTGCATCGGTGGAGCAACTGCTCGAAGTGGCCGACGTGGGCGAGGTGGTGGCCAAGCATGTCTACTACTTCCTGCGTCAGCCCCACAACGTGGAGGTGCTGGAAGCCTTGCTGGCTGCCGGCATCCACTGGCCGGCTATCGAGAAGAAAGAGGCCGCGGAGCAACCCTTTGCCGGCAAGACCTTCGTGCTGACCGGGACCCTGACCACCTTGTCGCGCAACGACGCCAAGGCGGCATTGCAGGAGCTGGGGGCCAAGGTGGCGGGTTCGGTATCTGCCAAGACCGATGTGCTGGTCGCGGGGGAAGCGGCCGGTTCCAAGCTGACCAAGGCGCAGGAGCTCGGCATTACCATCTGGACTGAAGAGGAGCTGCAACAGGCGTTGCAAGGCCAGAGCTGAGTTCGTCTCTCTGATAAAAAAACAACCCGGCATTCGTGCCGGGTTGTTTTTTATTCCCCCGCTATCACCATTTTTTGCGGGGGAGCAGCAAGCACCTGAGCAATATTTCCCGAGCGCTCAGTTTGCTCAATCAGTATGGCAACACTCTACAAGGCCACCTGATGCATCAAGCCATCCTCTCTCGAGGCTTATTCCTGTGGCTTGAGGAAGTTGCGATAGAGCATGTAGAGGTGGGCCGAGCTCCAGCTGAAGTTGCTGGCTCCCTGCATGGTGCCGGTCTCCGGATTGTAGTTTTCGCGGATGGGGCCGCTGCCCGCCAAGCCCTCGGCGTTGTTGAACAGCTTGTTGACCAGAGCCTCGGCATCGCTGCGATAGCCGTAGTTCTCCAGCCCCTTCACCCCGAAGTAGAACTGATCGAGCCATACCCGGCCTCGCCAGTAGATATTGGGGTCGTAGGCCGGGTTGGTCAGCGCGGCGGTGCCCAGCGGGATCCTGGTGTTGAACTCCTGGGCGTTGAGCATCACCTCGCGCACCCGCGCCGCTTTCTCCTTGTCGGCGACCTCAGCCCAGAGCGGGCTCCACCCTTCCGGGCCACGGCCGCGGGCGGTCAGCAATTTGCCGACGCAGCCGTTGCCGTCAGCAACATCCCCCTGAGCAATCTGGCGATCGTAATAGAAGCCTGATGCCTCATCGAACATGCAGCTGTTGATGTAACCAGCCAGCTGGGTCGCGCCATCGCGGTAGCGGCTCGCGTCGTCCGGCTTGTCAAGCAGGTCGGCCATGTCTGCCAGAATGCGTTTCTCCTTGGCCAGGAAGGCGTTGAGCTCCACCGACTCCTGATCGATGGAGAAGCCGATCAAATCGCCATTGTCCTGATGGTTTTCAAAGAAGGCGACGTTCCAGTCCTGACGTGCCTTGGCCAAATCTCCGCCATAAGTCTTGTCGGCATAGCGTTGCAGCTGGCCCGGTTCGATAAAGCCGAAGCGGGCGGCGTTGTCCATGCCGGACTCCCAACCGGCGCCGTGCTGGGCACCGATATCCATGTCGCTGTAACCGCCCACGTTCAACACCTGTTGATAGAGCGGCATACCGGCGCAGGCATACCAGCCATCCCCCTCACTGGTACAGCTGGAGAGATCCAGCCCGGCGGGAATACCGTTGGAGTACTGCACCTTGAAGGTGATATTGCCGTACTCGTCGTTGTGCTCCACATGCTTGGTGGCGCCATATTCGATGATGCCGTTGTGGTTGTTGTCCCGCGCACGGTACCACCAGTCGTGGTAGGCCTGCAGCTTGGGATACATCTCGGCGATAAAGGCCTTGTCCTTGGTGGCGCTGTAGATTTCCCAGATGGCCCAGGCGGAGAGGGGCGGCTTGGTATCGCGCTCGTTCCAGTTGCCGCCATCGCCACCGCGATCCGCCAGCTTGTTGTAGAAGACGGCATCGATCACCATGCCCGCATCCTGCGGTCGCACCGGATCATCCGGCTGCACCTGATAGTCATACATGGCGCGCACGTTGTTCTTGGCCACCTCAGGGTTGAAGTGCGCCATGGCATAGGCGTGCTTCCAGCTGTCCCAGGCCCAGACGCCGTCGAACCAGCGGGCGGTATTGGAGGGGGTTACCCCGTCGTGGAGGATGGCGCCAGCCGGGGAGCGCCAGTTGCCATTGAGGGTCTCCATCGCCTTGACGGCGATGCGACGCTCCGACTCGGGGATCCCCTGATTGGAGAGACCCTTGGCAAGGTAGCCCTCCCAGCGGCGGATGGAGTCGGCAAAATAGCTGGCCGGGTCAGCCAGCAGGGCCTGACGGCTCTGTTGATGGCGGCTGGCGTCATCTGCGGAGTGGAGATAGCTCTGCAGGGTGTAGATATCCTGGCTCCCCTTGGCGGCCAGGGTAATGCTGGCGTCACTTTGGTAGCCCAGTGTCTTCTGGTCGAGGGTGGTGCGGCTTGGCAGGGTGCGGTCGATGCGATAGCGGGCGCTGCCGCTCTGCATGATGTTCCAAGTGCTGCGCAGTTTGCCGAACTGGAATTCGATTCCTTTGTCGCTCTCGCTGATGGTGCGAGTCCAGCCTGGATATTTGCTGGCAATCGTATCCTTGGCATCCCATTGATTGAGCAACTCGCCCTGCCAGTTGAGGTTGAGGGTGAGCGGTGCATCGGTCTGATTGATGAGTCGGGTGCGGATAAGAGCTGTGCGGGCATCGCCATAACGCAGCTCCAGCTCCAGCGTAAAGGGCTCGAACTCGAAGTGTTGCACCAGTGCACCGGGAATGGCGTACACCTCCTGCTTGCGGGCGCTGGTGAGCGGGAACGGGCGCCCGCTCGCATCGCTCAGGGTGAGCTTGTCCAGCTCGCTGGCAAAGAAGAGGCTGTACTCCTCCGAGATGACCATGGGGCCGGTAAAGCCCCCCCACTCCTTGTCGTTGGCAGGCAGCAGGAAACCGTGCCAGGCCCCCAGATCGAGCAGCGGGTTGTATTTGAGGTTGGAGTAGCTGTCAAAGTCGCGGAATTGGGTCGGTGTTCCCCGACGGTCGATCACGTCCTTGTACTGGATGGCCTGCTCCGGTTTGGCGACTGTGCTGCTCTCTGTCTGGTTATCGTTGCAGGCGGTCAGTCCGAACAGGGCGGTGCCGAGGGCTACCGAGAGTAAAGTTTTACGAAACATTGCTCGCTCCAATTCCGTTTATGTAGGTTAAAAGGAAGATTTTTTACGCTTGTTTTTAGTGAAAAGGTGTTCGGTAGCCATTGTACGGCAGGGAAAAAGGGAGCGTTGGCGCGAGATCACACTCTGAAGAGGCGGCAATGTGAGCGGGATCACCGGGTTACATCAGGTTACATAGAATGGTCTTTAAGTAATATTTTACTTTTCGTTGCTCGCCAATCTGGCAGGACAGGTGTGCAGGTATTGGTGGGGCGTCAGGCCGAACTCCTGTTTGAAGCGGGCGGCAAAGCGGCTGGGGGAGTCATAACCGCAGGCGAGGGCGACCTCCAGCGGGGTCAGGCCCTGTTGCAACAGATTGAGGGCGTGGCTCATGCGTACCTGAGCCAGCAACTGGCGAAAGCTGCGACCTTCGGCGGCCAGCTTGCGCACCATGGAGGCGCGGCTCATGGAGAAGTGGGGGGCCACCGCCTCCAGGGTGTGGTCGATGCCGGGTTCCACCGCCAGGTATCGGGCCAGCCGCTCTGCGAGGGTCATGGTGCTGGCGGGAAAGAGCAACCCGAGGGCGTTGGCAGCCCGCAGCTCGGCATAGAAGCTGCGCAGCAGCTCGGCTTGGGTTGCTTCGCTCAGTCCCCGTTCGGCCATGGTGCTGATGAGCTCAAAGCAGAAGGCGAGCCCGGGGGTGACCTTGACGGCGGGTTCCTCCAGATCGGCGTGGGAAGGGGCTGACTCGGCCAGCCACTCCTGCGGTGGTGGAGTCAGCAGTGTGATGGCGTGGGAGCGAAATTTGCCCTGCTCCGGCTGATTGACGAAGGTGAGCTGGTGGCCTGCCGAGATCAGCAGCCACCGCTCCCTGTCAAACGACAGACGCCGCTCGCGCCACCATAGTTGCTTGCTCCCCTGGGTGACCCAGATGAGGGTTGGGGCATAGATGAGCACCCGATGCAGGGGCTGCTGGCGGATCCCGAGATAGTGGCTCTGTTGCAGCAGGGGAGTGCTCATCCGGTTGGCTCCTAGGGGGTGACGAAGGTGGCGGTCAGGGTGGCTTTGCCGAGCGCCATGCTATTGAGCATGTAGCCTACCATAGCGGGCGGGGTATCAGCCTTCACCTCGAGATCATGGGGCAGGGCCCAGGCGGTGAACTGATAGCGGTGCATGCCGTGACCAGCGGGCGGGCAGGGGCCGCCGTAACCCTGGCTGCCAAAGTCGGTGCGGATCTCCAATCCCTGCTTGAGCTTGCCGGAGGCATTGCTGGCCAGCTCGCTCTGGGTGGCAGGCAGGTTAACCAACAACCAGTGCCACCAACCGCTGCCGGTAGGGGCATCGGGGTCATAGGCGGTGATGGCAACACTCTTGGTGCCTGCCGGCAGATCCTGCCAGCTAAGTTGGGGCGAGTGGTTGTCGCCGCTGCAGCCAAAGCCGTTGAAGCTGAACTGTTTGTCCATCAACTGGCCTTCGTGAATGTCCGTGCTCTTCAGGGTCATGGCAAAGGCCGGCATGGCCGTCAGGCAGAGCAGTGGCAACAGGGCACTCTGTTTGAGCAATTTCATCGGGTGACTCCTCGTGTGGTAACGGGTTCACTTTAACGAGGGCAGGGTAGAATGTTATTGCAGAACGGCTCAATGTGAGGTCGATTGGTGAGTTAATTGAGCCTTTGAGTGGTTTTATGGCAAGAAGGTAAACGGCAGCCATAAAAAAACCGGCATCAGGGATGCCGGTTTTTTGTTTGACGATGAGAAATGCGGCTTAGCGCAGGATCATCTCGTCACGGCCCGGGCCGACGGAAACCATCGGAACCGGTACGCCGAGCAGCTCTTCGATACGCAGCACGTACTGCTGGGCAGCGCGCGGCAGCTCTTCAAAGGTGCGGCAGCCGGTGATGTCTTCGCTCCAGCTTTCCATCTGCTCGTAAACCGGCTTCAGGGCAGCGGTTTGCGGCCAAATCGGGTTCTCGGTGTGGGCACCTTCGTAGGCCACGCAGATCTTCAGATCCGGCAGACCGGTCAGGCAGTCCAGCTTGGTCAGGGCCACTTCGGTGGCGGCTTGCAGCTCGACCCCGTTCTTGGTGGCGACGGCGTCGAAGTAACCGACATCACGGGGACGGCCAGTGGTAGCGCCGAACTCATTGGTGATCTTGCGGAACTCGTCCTGGTTCTCCATGGCGGTCAGCAGGGTGCCGGTACCGACAGAGGAGCTGAATGCCTTGGCCACAGCGATGACGCGCTCCGGACGCAGACCCGGCAGACCGCCACCGATACCGGCGTAGGCGCCGGATACGTGGGAGGAGGTCACCCAGGGGTATTCGCCGTAGATCAGGTCACGGCCAGCGCCCAGCTGGGCTTCGAACAGCAGGGTCTTGCCTTCAGCCTGCAGCGCTTTGAGCGGCATGCTGACGTTGCACACGGCGTCGATCCAGGGTGCAGAGACTTCCAGCAGCCAGTCGGCCATCTCCTGGGCAGTCTGGGTGAATTCGAAGGAGGGGTAGATAGCCTTCATCTGCGGCAGTTTCCAGTCCAGCATGAACTGGATGCGCTCGACCAGCACGTCCGGCTGTTTCAGCCAGCCGACCAGGATCGCTTTCTTCATCACGCGATCGCCGTAGGCAGGAGCGATGCCCTGACGGGTGGAGCCATAGGCGCCGTCACCCAGACGTTGCTCTTCCAGGGTATCTTCGAGTGCGTGCAGCGGCAGGCAGAGGGTTGCGCGGTCAGAGATGGCCAGCTTCGGAGTCACGCCGGAGGCTTTGACTTCCTCGAGCTCGACGGTCAGTTTCTCGGGGCTGATCACCATGCCCGGGCCGAGGACAACCAGGCAATCCGGGTTGAATACGCCACTCGGAACCTGGTGCAGCTTGAAGGTGCCAAGGTCGTTGACCACGGTGTGGCCAGCGTTGTTGCCGCCCTGGAAGCGAATGCTGGCGCCAGCTTGACCTGCCAGATAATCCACGATGCGGCCTTTGCCTTCATCACCCCAGTTAGCACCTACGACTACGATAGACGACATGACTCTTTCTCCTAAGACGTTAGGCGTCCATCCTAGGAGCCTGATGCGGATTAGAAAAATTAATTATCTTTATAGTTCCGATAAGAGAACCATATAATTATGGCCAATTAAGCGGCAAACCGTCCGATTTTGCCTGGCAAGCCCCGCACATCGCGGGTTGAGGGACTCTTATGCTGGATATTCACTGGCTGCAAACCTTTGTCACCCTGGCCCGATTGCAACATTTTGGCCAGACCGCCACCGAGCTGCACATGACCCAACCTAATGTCAGCCTGCATATCAAGCGGCTGGAGCAGGCGACCCGGGTGCGGCTGATCGAGCGCAGTCCGTTTCGCCTGACGCAGGCGGGGGAGCGGCTGCTGCAAAGCGCCGAGCGCACCATTGCCGAGTTGCAGCTCTGCCAGTCCGATCTCAATGCCCTCAACCAGCTGAGTCAGGGGACGCTGGCCATCGCCGCCAGCGACATCATCTCCCGCCTGCTGCTGATCCAGCCGTTCCAGCGCTTCAAGCGGGAGTTCCCCGGCATCGACCTTACCCTGTTCAACACCACTTCGGATCAGGCCGCCGAGCTGGTCAAGGCGGGCAAGGCGGATCTGGGCTTCGTGATGGCGCAAAAGCGCAGCGAGCCGCTCTTCTACACCGAGCTGCAACAGGTGACCTGGTGCGCGCTGGGGCACGGCCTTGCCCGCTGGCAGGCGCGGGCGGTGGCGGGGGAGAGCGACCCCCTCGACGAGCCGACCCTGATCCTGCTCGGTCACGACACCCGCACCCGGGCGCTGATCGACCCGTCCCTGCCGCTGCTGGCCTTGCCCCCCTGTCGCATCATGGAGGTGGGCAGCGTGGACGCCCAGCTCGATTGGGCCGAGGCTGGCTTTGGTGTCGCCATCGTGCCGGACTTCTCTCTGCATCCGCGCCTCAACCTCACCGCGCCGGTCACCAGCCTCGGCGACTTTCCCGGTACCAGTCTGGGCTACGTGGTGCGCCAGAATCAGGTGTTGTCGCGGGCCATCAAGCAGTTGCTGCACTGGGTGGAGGAGGAGATCCAGAAGCCCAATCCCTATCTGACCCGGGTGATAGAGCCGTAGCGGGGCGGCAAGGTGAGCAGGCCTATCGGGGAGACTGTGCCGCTCTCAATTGCGTCACTATCGAACGCGCGTAAACAATCAGGGCAGCCTCGGCTGCCCTGATGCATTTGTGGGAGCTGACCATTCAGGGTTGCAGCGGTGTGGCTGCGCTGGTGGCAGGGGAGGGAAGTATATCGGTTTTATCCTGCGGTGGGGTTTCGCCACTCACCGCGCTGCTGGCCGGCTCGGCTGCCTGCTCTTGCGGCGCAGTTGCCGCCGAGGCGCTCTGTGGCAACTGAGTCGACACGGCAGCCGATGGTGATGGAACCGTTGACACTGCAGAAGAGGCCGAAGGGGCCCCGCTCTCACCCTCGGAGGCTGGCGCAGTGAGCTCGGAGGTGACCTCGAGCGCCTCTTCGGGCAAGGGATTAACCTCTGTGGCTTCTGTGGCTTCTGTGGCCACTGTGGCACTGCTGGTGGTGGTCGCGTCAGAGGGCGCTTCAAGGGGCGCAGTTGTCCCGTTGGCGGCACTCACCTGCTCTGCCGTTGGTGCCGCCTCCGAGGCCGATGGCGCTGGTGTTAACGGCTCCGGCGTCAGCTGTTCCGCGGTTAACTGCTCGGGGGTCAGTGACAAGGGAGCTGGCGGTTGATCCGACATCCCAGCATGGAGGGGCAGCTCGGTTTGCGCCTGCAACTGCTCGGGGGTCACCTTGCTCAGGGCAGGATGCAGCCGACTGAACTGTTTGACTCGGGCCAGCAGGGTATCGCGCACGGTACGGACGATGGGGTCCGGCAGGCTGGCCAGCGCCACCAGTTCGGCACTCATCCCGATGTTGTTGATGGCGGTGGTCTGCCCCGGATAGAGGTTGGCGGCGATGCGGCTGCGCTGGTAGTAGGGGTGTTGCTTGAGCAGCCTGTCGATCTGCTCCCCTTCGATGGGGATGAGGCGCACCTTGCAGCGGCTGATCAGATCGCCGACCGCCAGACTGGGGTGACCGGCCACCACAAACGCGGCATCCAGCGAGCCATCGCACAGCCCTTCCAGCGGTTCGCTGTCCGACTTGAGTTGATAGGCAGCAAACTGCCCGGGTTGCCATCCCATGGCCGCCATCAGGGCCTGGCTGGTGATCTGCTCACCGGCGCCCTTGTTGCCCGGATAAACCCGCTTCCCTTCGATATCTGCCAGGGTGGTGATGCCGCTATTGGGGGCAGCCAGCAGGATCAGCGACTCCTGATAGAGGCGAAACAGGCTGCGCAGCTCATTGTTGGCCCCCTGCCCGCTGAAGGGGCCGGTGCCGTGCAGGGCGTGGTGCAACACATCGGACTGCACCAGCGCCAGCTGTACGTCCCCTTTGTCGAGTGCCTTGAGGTTGGCCATCGAGCCACGGGTGCTCTGCACGGTGCAGCTGTCCCCATGCAGGGCATGGCCGGCATTGAGCACCCGGCAGATGGCGCCACCGGTCGGGTAGTAGACCCCGTTGAGCGGGCCCGTTCCGATAGTCAGCGCCTGGCTGCCAAAGGGGAGCAGCGCAGAGAGTGCACAGAGGGGGAGCAGAAGGTGATGCAAGATCCGTAGAGACATAATTGACCGTTGACTGAGTTGACCGCTGGCTGATGACACAGGGTAAAAGGGATGGGGCTTGCCCATCCCGTTGCTGGCTGATCAGGGCTTGTTGTGGTTGAGGATTGCCCGCTCCATCCGCGCCAGCGCGTCGGTCAGCCGTGCCCTGGTGCAGCCGAAGTTGAGCCGCACGAACTGACCGTCGCCAAACTGGGCGCCGGGGGAGAGACCAACCCCTGCCTGCTCGAAGAAGGCGATGGGATCGGCAAGGCCAAGGGCGCTCACATCGATCCAGGCCAGATACGTCGCCTGATGACTGGCCAGCTTGACGCCGGGCCAGCGGGCAACCGCTTGCTGGATCAGGGCCAGATTGGCTGTCAGATAGTCGAGTTGCTCGGTCAGCCACTGTTCGCCACCCTCATAGGCCGCTTCGGCGGCGACAAAACCCAGCAGGTTGACGTCGGCGCTGATGCCGCGCATCGCCTGTTGCAGCCTGAAGCGCAGACGGGCGTTGGGGATAATGGCGAAGGAGCAGCAGAGACCGGCGATATTGAAGGTCTTGCTCGGGGCCATCATCACCGCGCAGCGCTCGGCCGCTTGCGCACTGATGGCGCCGTAGGGAATGTGGCGGGCGTTTTTATCCAGCAGCAGATCGCAGTGGATTTCATCGGAGCAGATCACCAGATTGTGGCGCGCAGCGATGGCATCGATGGCCAGCAGCTCGTCACGGGTGAAGATGGTGCCGCCCGGGTTGTGAGGGTTGCAGAGCAGCAGCAGATCTGCGGCGGGAGCCTGACGCTCCAGCTCTTCAAGATCCAGAACCCAGCGACCGGCTTCTTCAATCATCGGCACGGTGAGCAGGGGACGATCATTGAAGCCCGGTGCCTGCAGGAAGGGGTAGTAGACCGGCTTGGGGGTGATGATACCGCGGCCATGCTGGCTCCACGCCTTGCAGGCGAGGTTAAGCCCCGGCACCACGCCGGGCAGGAACACCAGCCATTCGGGCTCGATGGTCCAGCCATAGCGGGTCGCCATCCGTTCGATAATGAGTTCGATCAGGCGCGGCGAGGGGCGTGAATAGCCGAAAATGCCGTGGGCGACCCGTTTGGTCAACGCCTCAATCACGGACGGGGGGGAGACAAAGTCGGTATCGGCAACCCACATGGGCAGCACATCCTGACCCTTGTACTTGTCCCATTTCAGGCTCATGGTGCCACTGCGGTCTACTTCCTGATCAAAATCAAACATGCGAACTCCTTGTGCTGGCAGGATGGGCTTTCACTCTACGGGGTCGCGGCCTCCCTCGCAAGGCGCACACCTGCTTATGCCATCCTTGAGCCCGCTCTTGATAGTGACATAAGATAGGCGCCGAATTTTCATACGGCTGCCGCCCGTTAGCCCGTATCGTCCTTCCAATCAGTGGTAACCCTATGAGCTTGTCGATAGCGGCGGTCAAACGCCCGGACCCCGTCTCTCTTTCATTTCTTGCCGTGACCTTTATGACCGGCGTCGCGGTGGCACTGCAGGTGCCTACCTTAAGTCTGTTTCTGGCCGAAGAGGTGCAGGTGCGCCCCTTTCTGGTCGGGCTCTTCTACACCATCAACGCTGTGGTGGGCATTCTGGTCAGCCAGTGGCTGGGCCACCGCTCCGATAACAAGGGGGATCGCAAGCGATTGATCCTGCGCTGCTGCTTTGCCGGGGTGGCGCTCTCCTTGCTGTTTGCCTGGAACCGCAACTACTGGCTGTTGGCGAGTCTGGGGGTGATGCTGGCGGCGCTGGCGGCCACTGCCAGCCCCCAGCTGTTTGCGCTGGCGCGGGAGTACTCCGACAGCCGCAACCGGCGGGCGGACATGTTCAGCTCGGTGATGCGCGCCCAGTTTTCGCTGGCCTGGGTCATAGGCCCGCCCATCGCCTTTGCGCTGGCCATCGGCTACGGTTTTGAGCTGATGTACCTGGCCTCGGCACTGGCCTATCTGCTCTGTGCCCTGGTGGTGTGGCGCTGGCTCCCCTCTCTGCCACTGCCCAAGCTGGCTGAAGAGACAGAGCGGGTCAGCAGCTGGCGGGATCCGGCGGTGCGGGCGCTCTTTATCGCCTCCACTCTGATGTGGACCTGCAACAGCATGTACCTCATCAATATGCCGCTCTACATCACTCGCGAGCTCGGGATGGATGAGAAGCTTGCCGGTATCCTGATGGGCACGGCAGCGGCGCTGGAGATCCCCTTCATGCTGCTGGCGGGTTATTACACGGCGCGCTTTGGCAAGCGCCCCATGATGTTGCTGGCGGTGCTGGCTGGCGCGGCCTTTTACACAGGTCTGGTGACCCTCACCGACCAATACGCCCTGATCGCCTTACAGCTGTTCAACGCCATCTTCATCGGTATCGTGGCGGGGATCGGCATGTCTTACTTTCAGGATCTGATGCCGGGGCGAGCCGGGGTGGCGACTACCCTGTTTGCCAACAGCATCCGCACCGGCTCCATCATGGCAGGGGCCATCGCCGGTGTGGTGGCGGAGGTGTGGAGTTTCCACGGGGTCTTTATGGTTGCGCTGGGATTGGCACTGGTGGCACTGGCCGCCAGCTGGCGGGTGCCCAACGTCTGACGGGGGATCTGGCTGTTATTTGTCGTGCTGGGGCTGGGCGTGCGGGAGCTGCGCTGATTCGCCCTGATATTCGTTGCGCAGGCAGCGCAGCAGCAGCTCGGTCGCGGGGCCGAGGGATTCGGGGGAGAGGGTCAGCAGGTAGGTGTAGAGGTGGCGCTCGTTGCCGCTCTCCAGATCCAGCTGTATGAGTGAACCTTCCGCCAACTCCCGCTCAACCAGATGGCGCGGCAGCCAGGCATAGCCGAGGCCAAGGCGCAGCATGGCGAGCACTTCGTGGTAGTGGGTTGCCTTCCAGCCGGTGTCATCCGCATCGTTCCAGTCCACCGAGCGGTGAATGGGGGGATGAAGGCTGATCTGGTTGTGGCTGGTCAGCACGTCGCTGCGGATGGGCCCCTCCTCTTGCGCCAGCGGATGGCTGGCGGCGCAGAGGGGCAGCAGGCACACCTCGTCCAGCAACAGGCCGGTGCGATCGCCGGGCAGGTGCTCGGAGAGCATCAGATCCCCCGGTTGCAGGGCGTTGAAGTGGCAGTGAATGCGTTCGTGCAGGTTGACCCGGCAACCCCGGCTGCGGGGATAGAAGCTGGCCAAGGCCCGATAGAGGCGATCCCTTGGTTGCAGCGCCGAGACATAGAGGTTGATCTGCGGCTCCCACTGCCGCTCCAGGTTGTTGGCCAGATTCTCCAGCTCTTCCACCTGCTGGCTCAACTGACGGGCCCGCTTGAGGAAGATCTCGCCCGCTGGGGTCAGCACCGCCTTGCGGCCGCGCACCTCCAGCAAGGGCACCCCCAGACTCTGCTGCAACTTTGCAACCGCATGATTGAGGGAGGACTGGCTCTTGTTCAGCGCCTCGGCCGCCTGGGCGTAGCCGCCGCAGTCGACCACCGCCTGAAAGATCCGCCATTGCTCAAACGTGCTCTTGGGACGAAACATAGTTCAACCTGATTGGAGATAGGATGGTCAGTGGTTCGAACAGGGAGCCTGTGCCCCCTATTCAATTTAACCCCTGCCGCACAACACTCTGGGTATTTTATTGATTTATTTGGGCTGGGCCACGCAACTTGTTTATTTTGGCTGAGCCACAAAGGTCTGGCCGGTTTTGCCGCGGCTGTCCGACCCCATCAGGTAGAGGTAGAGCGGCATCAGGTCGGCCGGAGTCTTGAGGTTCATGGGATCTTCCGCCGGGAAGGCGCTGGCGCGCATCTTGGTACGGGTACCGCCCGGATTGAGGGTATTGACCCGCACACCGGTGTTCTCAAGCTCGTCGGCCAGCACTTCCATCATCCCCTCGATGGCAAATTTGGAGATGGCATAGGTGCCCCAGTAGGCGCGCCCCTTGCGTCCCACGCTGGAGGAGGTGTAGACGATGGAGGCATCGCCCTGCGCCTTGGCAGTCTGGCGTAAGAGCGGCAGCAGCGCCTGGGTCAGCAGGAATTCCGATTTGACGTTGACCTGCATCACCTCGTCCCACTCCTTCTCCTGAATATGTTCAAACGGAGAGAGGGTGCCAAGCAGACCAGCATTGAACAGCACGCCGTCGAGGCGGCCAAACTGCTGGGCGAAGGTTTCTGCCATGCCGCGGTAGTGGGCGGCGGTGGCCCCTTTCAGATCCACCGGCACGATGGCGGGCAGCGGATAACCGGCCGCTTCAATCTGGTCATACACGGCTTCGAGTTTGGCGCTGGTGCGGCCGAGCAGGATCACGGTGGCACCGTGAGCGGCGTAGGTGAGGGCGGCTTCGCGGCCGATCCCGTCGCCGGCACCTGTGACCAGAATGACTTTATCCTTGAGCAGATCGCGGGGCGCCTGATAATCGAGCATGACAACTCCTGTTAACAAATTCCGGCCATAAGTGCATGGCAATCGGCGCCAAGTGTACTGATCCGCGCGCCTGTTTGACCAGCCAGCGGCAAGAAAAATGTGAAGAAAATAGAGAGGTTGTGATGCTCGGGTTGGTTTTTCCTGGCACTGGCTGCGATTTTTTGCGCGCCTCCATCAAACTCCCTAGAATGTGACGAAAACCGATCCATTCTGGAGTCCATCGTGACATTTCTGACCGAATATGGCCTGTTTTTGGCCAAGACAGTGACCTTCCTGCTGGCCATCGGCGCCATCATCCTGATGATTGTGAGCACTCGCCAGCCGAAAGCGCGCAAGGGGGAGCTGGTGGTGACCGATCTCTCGAGCGAGCTGGAGCAGGGGCAATTTGCCCTCAAGAGCGCGCTCGTAAGCAAGGCCGAGCGCAAGGTGCTGGAAAAGCAGCAGAAAGAGGAGCAGAAAAAGCGCGCCAAGGCGGGTGATGAGCGCAGTCGCCTGTTCGTGCTCGATTTCAACGGTAGCATGGATGCCAAAGAGGTGGCCTCCCTGCGCGAGGAGGTGAGCGCGGTGATTGGCGTCGCCCAGCCCGGCGACGAGGTGCTGCTGCGACTCGAATCCGGTGGCGGCGTGGTGCATGGCTACGGCTTGGCCGCTTCCCAGTTGCAGCGACTGCGCGATCGTGACATCAAGCTCACCGTGGCTATCGACAAGGTGGCGGCGAGCGGTGGCTACATGATGGCCTGTGTGGCAGACAAGATCCTGGCTGCCCCCTTTGCCATCGTCGGCTCCATCGGGGTGATCGCCCAGATGCCGAACTTCAACAAGTTGTTGAAAAAGCACGATATCGAATTCGAGATGCACACTGCCGGTCAGTACAAGCGCACTATCACCATGTTCGGCGAGAACGACGATCTGGGGCGCGAGAAGTTTCGCGAGGAGCTGGCGGCGATCCACGAGCGCTTCAAGGCCTTTGTGGCCGAACACCGCCCGCAACTCGATATCGATCAGGTCACGACCGGCGAGCACTGGCTGGCAAGTCAGGCCAAGGGGCTGGGATTGGTGGATACCCTCTGCACCAGTGATGACTATCTGCTGGCGCAGGCCAGCCACCACAAGGTGATCGGCATCAGCTATCGCAAGCCTAAAAGTCTGACCCAGAAGCTGGGACAGCAGGGTGCTCAGGCGCTGGAAGCCGGACTGGGGCGTCTGTGGCAGCAGAGCCCCTGGCGCTAAGCCTGGCCCTCTGGCGTTAGCCAGAGGGAAATCCCGCGATAAAAAGGCCAGCCGATGCCCATCGGCTGGCCTTTTTGCATCCGGTTGCACCTTGCGGGTGAGCAAAGGTTGTTTCTATTGAGGCCCTCTGTTACAACTGAACGCTTTCCCCGTTTATGACAGGATCTTGTGGTAAGAGCTGCGGGGCATGGAGCATAGCGATGTCATGGAGCACCTTCAGGCAATTTACCCCGCTGGTCTGGATCGTCATTCTGGGCACCTTCATGGTGCGCACCAGCTACTACATGGTGTGGCCCTTCCTCTCCATTCTGCTCTATCGGGAGTATGACCTTTCGGCCACCTTCATCGGCCTGTTGCTGGGTGGCTCGATGGCCCTCTCTACCCTGGTCAGTTTCTACGGCGGCTGGCTCTCTGATCGCTTCGGGCGGCGCAGCATACTGCTGGCCGGTTGTCTGGTGGCGATGATCTGTTTCGCCCTGCTCGGTTTCTCCCATGCGGTGTTCTGGCTCGGGGTCGGGGTGATGGGCAGCGGTCTCTCGTCGGGGCTCATCGATGCCCCCGGCAAGGCGCTGATGGCCGACAGTCTGGCCTCGGCCAAAGCGCGGGAGCTGGCACTGCACCTGCGCTATTTTCTGCTCAACCTGGGAGCCGCGTTGGGGCCGCTGCTCGGGGTGACCCTCGGGATCAACGCCCAGCAGGAGACCTTCCTGTTTCTGGTGGTGAGCTATTTGCTGCTGGCGCTGGCCTTTGGCTGGGGATTTCGCCGGGCTGGCAGCACAGGCAAGCCGGGTGCTGCTGGCCCCGGACTGCGGGATGCCATCAAGGTGTTGCTGGCGGATCGCACCTTCCTGCTGCTGGTGATGGCCAATCTCCTGATGGTGCTGGTCTACTCCCAGTTTCACTCGCCGCTGGTGCAATACCTGACCCGGGCTGGTATGCCGCAGGTGGCCGAGCTGGTTGCCCTGCTGGTGGCGACCAATGCCCTGACCGTGGTGCTGCTACAGTTTCCGCTGCTGCGGTTGTTGTCACGCTGGCCGGTGCGGGTACGGCTTCATATCGGTATGGCGCTCTTTCTGGCGGCCCAGCTGCTCTTCGCGTTGGGGGACCCAATGGTGCGCAGCCACTGGTTTGGCGCCGTGCTGTTGCTCAGCATCGGCGAGACCATTCTCTTTCCCCTGCTCAACGTGCTGATCGACCAGATGGCCCCCACCCACCTCAAGGGAAGCTATTTTGGCGCCAGCGCACTGGCCGGGTTGGGAGGGGCCGCAGGTGCCTTGCTGGGAGGCTGGATCCTCGAGCAGTGGAGCGGGCAGTTGCTCTATGTGCTGATGGCGCTGCTTTGTGTGGCGATTTTTGCGCTTTATGAAGCTGGCTCCCGACATCATGGTCGGCGAAGTGCCCGGCAGGAGTCGGTGATAGGCTAACCGGGCTGACTTCGCCGCTGGCCAGCCCCTTATGGTTCAGAAGGTCAGCACCTTGTCGGCAGCCAGGGTCCATTGGGCCAGCATCGGCAGGGTGCCGACTTCAATGCCCTCGATCAGCGGCAGGGCGGTGATGCCACGGGTATCGGTGCAGGTCTTGCACAGGCGAATGGTGACGCCCTGGGCCAGCAGGATCTCCAGCATCTGGCGCAGGTTGTATCCCTCGGCCGGTGCCTGACCGGCCAGCGCCGCACTCACCGCATCGGACATCAGGAACAGCTTCAGGCTGGCACCGCCCTGTTCGTTGAGGGCGATAGCGAGACGCAGGGCGTTGAACAGGGATTCGCTGCCATAGGGGGCACCGTTGGCAATGACCACAATTTGTTGATTCATAACAGACTCCCGATTGAAAAGAGCGCTATTGTAGAACCAACAGGGTGGCAATTGCGTGATGTTGCACAACTTCTGTCGCACCTTTTTCCCGCTTGCTTGACCCTGCTGCCGATCAAGGTTTTTATGGTCAGCTCGCAAACAAGACCGGATTAATCGAGATGTGGAAAGTATTGGGAGCCGGCTTGCTGCTGTTGGCGGGTCAGGCCTTTGGCAGTGAGGCGGTCGGTTGCAAGGCCCGTCTGCAGGCCGTCAACGACCAGCTGGTGTTTGCCAAAGCACACAATAACGCCGGGCAGATTGCCGGGCTGGAACAGGCCGCACGCAATATCAAGGCCAATTGTACCGATGAAGGTCTGCTCAAGGAGCAGAAAGAGCGGGTTAACAAGCTGCGTGGCAAGGTGGACGAGCGTCTGCTCGAGCTGCAGGAGGCGAGAGTCAGTGGCAAGCCGGACAAGATTGCCGACAAGCAGAGCAAATTGGAGCAGGCACAGACCGACTTGCTGACGGCGCAGCGGGAGCTGGATGAATTGCACCGGTTGGTAAACAAAAAATAGCCATCATGGAGATGAGGGCTGGATCAAAAAAGGCCGGGATTTCCCGGCCTTGTTGCATTTACTGTCAGTGCATCTGTACAAACTTCTTCATCAGCAGCGCTGCGGTTTCATCATATGGACGGGCTCCCGGAGGATGCAGCCTGTGAGTTGTTGATGCAGATACCGAGGTTACTGCCGATGCATCCGCACAAACTTTTCCATCAGCTGATCTTCGGTCTCCACATGAGCGGGATCCCAGATGATGCAGTCGATAGGGCAGACACTGATACAGGTCGGCTTCTCATAGTGACCGACGCACTCGGTGCAGCGACTGGGGTCGATCTCGTAAATCTCCTCACCCAGGCTGATGGCCTGGTTCGGACACTCGGGATCACACATGTCACAGTTGATGCACTTGTCGGTGATGAGCAGTGCCATCTCAGGCGGCCGAGTGGGGCTGACGGGTATCCTGACGCTCACCGAGGTTGCGCAGCAGGATGCCGTAGTTCACGTCCACTTCCTTCGGCACCGGCACATAGACTACGTGGCCGTTGCCCGGTGCGGTGTCGATCAGCTCGCCCTTGCGGTTCTGCATCTGCTCCAGATTGAAGCTGAGGTTGCCCTGCGGGGTCATCAGCTCCAGGCTGTTGCCCACCAGGAACTTGTTCTTTACCTCGACCTCGACCATGTCACCGTTGCGACCGGTGATCTCGCCGACGAACTGCTGGGTGTCGGAGACGGAGTAGCCGTAGTCGTAGTTCTGGTATTCGCTGTGGTTGTGACGGCGCAGGAAGCCCTCGGTATAGCCGCGGTGGGCCAGATTTTCGAGGGTGCCCATCAGGCTGCGGTCGAACGGACGGCCTGCAACCGCATCGTCGATGGCCTTGCGATAGACCTGGGCGGTACGGGCGCAGTAATAGAAAGACTTGGTGCGCCCTTCGATTTTCAGCGAATGGACGCCCATCTTGGTCAGGCGCTCGACATGTTCGACGGCGCGCAGATCCTTGGAGTTCATGATGTAGGTGCCGTGCTCGTCCTCGAACGCGCTCATGTACTCGCCCGGGCGGTTGGACTCCTCCAGCAGCACCAGTGCATCGCTCGGCTTGCCGAGGCCCAGCGTCGGGTCAACTTTCTGCACGGCGATGGGCTCCTGACGGTGGACGATCTGGCCCACATCATCTTCTTTACCTTCGTGAACCTTGTACTCCCAGCGGCAGGAGTTGGTGCAGGTGCCCTGGTTGGGGTCGCGCTTGTTGATATAGCCGGAGAGCAGACAGCGGCCGGAGTAGGCCATGCACAGAGCGCCGTGAACGAAGACTTCCAACTCCATCTCCGGCACCTGCATGCGGATCTCCTCGATTTCGTCCAGCGACAGTTCGCGGGAGAGGATGACCCGAGTCAAGCCCATCTGATGCCAGAACTTCACCGTGGCCCAGTTGACCGCGTTGGCCTGCACCGAGAGGTGAATGGGCATATCAGGAAAAGCTTCGCGCATCATCATGATGAGACCAGGGTCTGACATGATCAGCGCATCCGGCTTCATCTCCACCACCGGACGCATGTCGCGGATAAAGGTCTTGAGCTTGGAGTTGTGGGGCTGGATGTTGGCCACCACATAGAACTGCTTGCCGAGGGCATGAGCCTCGTTGATGCCGAGCTGAAGGTTCTCGTGATCGAATTCGTTGTTACGCACCCGCAGACTGTAACGGGGCTGGCCGGCATAGACTGCATCGGCGCCATAGGCGTAGGCGTAACGCATGTTCTTGAGGGAACCTGCGGGGGAGAGCAATTCTGGTTTAAACATGTCGGACTCTTTATGTCTGATTGCAAATCAGGACAACGCCACCTGATGGCGTCGTAGTGGTTGAGTTGCGGTGCAAGATGCCCTCCGAGAGGATGCTCAATGCAGCGCGACCCGATGACGGCATATCCGGGGTTATCGAAAGAAGATGCGCCGGATATTCGGGGTGCGAGATTGTACTCGCCCCGACGTCATCATGCAATTTGGCAGGAAATTGTTGGCTGCGCGAGCCGATAGGATGCCGAAATGAAACAGCCGCTCAGGCCCAGCGGGAGAGGGGAGATGGCATGGCATGGGCATAACCCTGCTGATAGTCACAGCCGAGCAGGTTGGCTACCTCGATGTGTTGCTGGGTCTCAACTCCCTCGCACACCACCTTGGTGCCGAGCCGCTGCAGGTACTCTACCAGACCGGTGAGCATCCGCAGTGCATGGCTACTCTTGGTCGCTTGCAGCAACAGGGAGCGATCCAGTTTGATGATCTCGTAGGGCAGCGCCAGCACCCGCTGGAAGTTGCACTCCTGGGTGCCAAAGTCATCGCAGACGATATGGGCGCCGTGGCTGCGCAACACTTCAATCAGGGCCAGCTCCTTGTGCTGTAGCGGGGCGTGCTCGAGTACCTCGAACCAGATGTCGAGCCCTACCTTGCGCGCCTGGATCAGTACCAGCAACAACAGGTTCTGGTAGGTGGGGCTGTTCAGAGTCGGGTTGAGGTTGATTGAGAGCAGACTGGTGCTGCTCTGCGCGAGCGTCGGCAGGTCGCGCAGAATCGCTCTGAGCATGACGATGTCCAGATGAAGGGACTCCTCATCGCTGAGGGAGAGAAAGTCGATCCCCTGATAGCGCTGCTGGCGTGGTTTCCAGCGTCTGGCCAGCGCCTCAAAGCCGATGAGCTGGTGGTTCCGGTCAACGATCGGCTGATAGAAGGGGATGGCAATATCCGCTGTTGCCAGGGATGCCACGTCACCGACCGGAAACTCTTCTTTGAACGCAAACATGGCGCTTACCTGTTTAGAAAAATGGGGATGAATAATACAGGATGTTTTTAAAGAACTGCTGTAGGAATAGTCTGAATGTTGGCGGAATACATTATGATGGTATCGGATTATTCATATTAATTATGGTGTGCTGGTTGTCTAGACTGGCTAAGAAGAGATGGGTTGTTGAGCTTGGTTTGGACTTTTTATTGTGACAGTAATATTGCACATGCTTCCCAATCCTATTTTTCTCCTTGTTTTTGCTGGGTTCAATGTCAATGAGTAAATTTTGCGCGTTATTTTTAATATTTAGCAGTAATGTTTTTGCGTCGTCTGACATCAGTGTTGGTACTTTATATGACTACCTGTCAGCAGAAAAAAAACACTCAGCTAAAAAGAGTTCGTAATCTCGGCGATGAAACGGCTTTTGTCAAAATCAACTTGGCCGAAATTGTATATGGGGACGACGGGCAGCCAAAGGAGCAGTCCCTACCCGAGGAGGGGGTTCGCCAACTGGTGACCAGCCCGTCCAGGCTGATTATTCCTGCTGGTGGCTCACAGGCTACCCGCTTTATATATATGGGGGAACGTGAGCGGGAGCGCTATTTTCGTGTGCGCTTTGTTCCGGTCAAACCACAGGGAGATGAAATAACCACATTGTCTCTTAATCAGCAAGTCAGTGCCGGTGTCAGCATAATGACCGGTTTTGGCACCATTTTATTTGTCGCCCCCAAAGAGCCTCGTTATGACACCCGAATTGACCGTGACAACGGAGCTCTATATGTGGAGAACAGAGGCAATGCCACCGTGATTCTCGATTATCTGGAACTGTGTGACAAAAAGGAAACCTCATGTAGTCAACCGGAGAAAGTACATCTGCTGCCCGGCGTTAAAAAACGGCTCAGCAAAGATGCCACCAAGACGGTTCGTTTTGAACTGCTCGAAGGAAATAAATCGATATTCAAGGAGTTCAAAGCCTGACTATCGGTATTTCACAAAAAAGTCTCACAATAAGGAGTGATTATGAAGATGTTATGGTTCGCCCCCGTTCTGCTGCTGGCAAGTGGTTATCTGATGGCTGTCGAACGAGTCGAACATACGGTGACGGTGACGGCGCAGATCCCGACCGAAAACTTTTATGTACAGCCAGTGGGGGATTGGATGAATACTCCACAGAAACTGTCTTTTAACCCCTTTAGCCAGAAGCTGGAACCGTTGGCCAAGCAGCTGGAGATGAAGAGTTCGCTTGGCCCCATCAAGGGTTATCTGGTCTATCCCGCGACTATGGCCAGTGGTAAGGAGAGCATCGGCTTGACAGTCAAGGTTGGTGGGGTCACGTTGACCACTACATCATCGGACTTGCTGAATCAGGCTGATGCCAAGACAGGTAGACAGGTCGGGCTCGAGATTATTCCCGCTGCTGCGCCAACCGGTGGTTACAAACCCGGCAACTATCAGGGGATAGTCAGCATGATGTTTGAGTCAGACGCACCACCGAAAGCTTGAGATGAATATTCGGGGGGCCACAGGCCCCTCTTTCATTGAGATGAAATGCATTCGGGAGTGACGTAATGATTCGCTTTATTCTCCTCTCGCTCGGTTTTTTTCCCTGGTTGGTGTTGGCAGGAGATCCTGTATTGCTGTTGAAACAGGCACAGCAATTACCGGAGGGATTTGAAGAGCACTTTTTTGGTGTGCCTCTGATGGTGCGTGTTACCGTCGACGGCCGGTTGCTGGGGGATGGTGAAGTGCTGCTGGGGCGGGATAACTCGGTACAACTGCTATCTCTGGTGGATGTGCAGGATAGCGATTTTGACGAGGGGGCGCGTGAACGCTGGTTGAGCAGGCTGGGAAAAAAAATACCGCTCGGTGAGTGTGGCCGAGGCTGCCAAGAAGGAATCTTGGGACTGCAATACAGCCTGGAAGAGTCCCAGCTCTCGGTGCTGACTTCTCAGGTGGAGCGGGAGGCGCGGGATCAGCGCTTTATGGTTTTGCCCCAGGAGAGCAAGGGGTTGCTTGTCCAGAACCAGCTGAACCTGGTGCAGGGCAGCCAGCGCAATGGACACTACAACCTGCAGTTGGAGGGAAGCTGGGGACAGTGGGCCCCTTTTATGGAGGGGGATGCCACCTGGCAAGAGGGTGGGCCAACTGATCTGGGGATAGCTCAGGTCTATGGAGAACGGCTCCATGAGGCCAATTTTTATCGCCTTGGTTTCTTCTTTCCCACAGCGCAAGGATTGGTGCGACAGCCGAACTACTACAGTGGTGCAACGCCCACAGTACTCGGGGTTATGTGGGGTAGTTCGGATCTGTTGCGTCGAGAGCGCGGAGTGCCCAGCTTGGCTCCGATCCAGGTCGCGCCAGCACGGCCCGGCATGGTGGAGATCTATCGTGATGGCAACCTTATCCAGTCGCAGCCGGTGATTGCTGGCCTGCAGGCGCTCGATACCCGCTCGCTCCCTGGTGGCATCTATGAGGTGGAGCTGCGGCTGCTGGAGGATGGCCAAGAGAGCCGCCGTTGGCGCGAGATGGTCTACAAACCTTCCAACTGGCAGACGCCGGAGGAACCGTGGCGATTTAACCTGTTCGCTGGGCGTCAGACCCGCTGGTTGGAACGGCAGGGGGAGAGTGATCTGGAAGGGGCCAGTGGTGGCATTGCCGTTAACCATCTGCTGCTTCCTTCGTTGGTGGTGGGAGCGGGTAGCCAGTATGTGGACAGACGGGTTCAGAACGCCATTTCGCTCGACTGGCAGGCTAGCAGCCAGTTCCATGGCTTTGCCTCTGTCAACCAGAGCATCGATATGGGGTGGGGTTACGATCTGCAGGGGATCTACTGGCATGGTAACAGTAGTCTGGTGGCCAGCCATTCGCGCAACTTGCGCAAGCAGGGTGAGACTAGCACCACCTCCAGCCTGTCGTTGCAGCAATCGTTGGAGAAGTGGGGCTCCCTCGGTATCTATTTTTCTCACCAGTCCGGTCGCGGCAATGGCGCCGATCTCGGATGGCACTACAGCGACAGATTGTGGGGACGCTGGGTGACTTGGGGGGTGACTTTGTTCGATCGTCCTGGCAGTGAGAGTACGGCGCAGCAGCGGGATCGCGGTAGTACCCCGAGTCTGACCGTCAACCTTGGGGGGGCTGATGATAGACAGCTGTCGCTGGGGCTGGGCAGTAATACCTCCCGTTCAGGCGGCGCTCAGCGCAGCGCCAATCTCAACTATCAACAGCAGGTGGAGTGGGGACCGCTTAGCCAGGTGAGAGTCGGCAGCATGCATGATAGTTATGGTACTGGTCTGTCCGGCTATGGCCGCTTCGCGGCACCCTGGCTGGGAGGGGATCTTTATGCTCAGCACTCCTCCTATAACGGTGAGGTGACAGGTGGAATCAATCTGGAAAGCACGGTGGCACTGGGGCGGGCAGGAGAGGTCGCTCTCGGTTCCCGCGATATGATCGGCATGGGTAATGAGGCAGCGATGATCCTCGATATCGACGCCGATGACGAGGCGGCGCGTATTAGGGTCAGTAACGATAGTGGTGGGGTGCAGACATTGGGGCCCGGTCGCCATCTGGTCTCTGTACCAGCCTTGCAAAGTGGCTCCTTGCAATTGGAGATGGCCGACCACGAAGGGACACCACTCACCATCAAACCCAGTGTGCTTCCCTATCACCTAAATCGTGGTGGGGTTGGTTATGGGCAAGTGAATGCGGTGAGCACAGTCACAGTGATTGGTCGTTTGCTTGATGAGCAGAACCGGCCGCTGCGTGGCGCCATGGTCAGCAACCCCATTGGACGGACATTTACTGAAAACGACGGTTTTTTTGCTCTGGAGTCGAGTCGGCTACAGCCGGAGTTTAGTGTGGAACAAAATGGCACTCTCTATTGCTGGCGTTCGATGGGCGACAAGGAGCGCATGGAAGAAATGGATATTATCATGCTAGGAGAGTTGACATGTTCATCGTGGCAAATGGCCAATCAGAATCAGGCATTAACAAAATAATGAATCTTAAAAACTGTCATTTTTATCTAGGTGGTGACACGTTTATTTGCGTCTGTATTGCAATAACATTGTTATTATTGTCGTTGAATGTTTCTGCAAAAACTATCGAAGTGACAGCCGAGTATACACCACAGTCATACGACATTAATGGTGATTCCTTTAATAGCACCACAAAATGTAGTCAAGGTGCATCAGGAATGCTTAATTACAATTGTGTGAGTGGTGTACTCCCCCTAGATAATTTATTTTTCCCTATCAGTATGGATATGCTACGTACGACCAAGGAAAGATTTTCAGATCCGAAGGATGCATTTACTTATCTGGAAATACCGAGGAAAAGAAATGTGGTACTAACTTCAGAGAATGGTGATAAATACACGGTATCTTTTCTACCAAAAACCATAGGTATTCATTATAGTACGAATGTTGACCCTGATATCGGCAGGCAATTTTTTAACAATAAGCTGTCAAATATAATTGGAGGATGTAATCAGATTGATAAATACATGGAGGGCGGGAAAAGTACGAGTGAGTGGATGGTATTATGGCAAGGTTCTGCTGGAAACAGATGTCATACAAAAGCCTCTGTGTTATCAAGTGGGGTGGTCAAGAAGGTTTTATTCGGTTTTGCAATAAAACCTCCATCTCCTATTAACATTCCTAACGGTAAATATAAAGGTAGTCTTGAATTATCTATTGGCAAAGATGGCGATATCAGTCTGGGTAATGGAATTTATTCTGATAATGTTCTTTTAATAAATATTGCTCTTGTGGTTAATCATCAGTTCAAAATCATGTTCCCGATAAATGGAAATCGAGTAGAGTTACAACCCCCGAGGGGATGGCACGACTGGATACATAGAAATAACCGTGGTGTTCCAGAAAAATTGGAGGCTACACTATCAGCCAGAATATGGACTTCAGCAAAGTATAATGTGAAAGTGAAATGTCAATATTTAAATCAAGTAGGGGATGATTGCATGATTAAAAATGAAAAAAATCATTCAGCAATTGTTCGCGTATATGCAACAGGAATTAATCGAAGGTTGTGGCCAATATATGCGAGTAAACATGAGAATTTCAGTGGACATACAGTTTTATCTGGTGAGGAAAGACCATTCAAGTTTGAAATAACTGGGTGGCAATTGAGTGAGATGATGAAACGTCCTGGGAGTCGTTATAAAGGTGACATAACCATTATGATTGATGTTCTTATTTAATTATATGGTAAATGACAACATTGTATTTTGGATTTTAATAGGCTACTGGATATATAGTTTGTAACTGTTGATTCACCTATGGATCTCAATGCAATGTTAACATAACCCATACTCATTGGCATACTTAAAAAGTTCACTATCGCTTTGCAAGCCTAGTCGCATCATGGCACTCTTTTTCTGTGTACTGATGGTCTTCACACTGCGATTCAAGTGTTCTGCTACCTGGGTGACCGACATGCCACTGGCCAGCAAACGCACTACCTCGCTCTCTTTTGGTGTAAGCGGGGTGAGATCGGTGTGACGAGATATGCCGGCCTCAGTCAGCAGGGTTTTAACAGACTTACCTATATAAGTGTGGCCAAGCAGCACTTGGCGAATGGCTTCTGATAACTCAGTGATAACAGATTTTTTTAATATCAGGCCACTAATCCCACATTGAAGCAGAGCCTGTAATATTGCATTGTTGTGGAGTTGTGTCAGTACAATGATCGCCAAATTGGGATACTCTCTGCGTAATTGCTGTACCATTACGAGGCCATCACTGCGACTATCACCCGGCATGCTGAAATCCGTTATCAGCAAGTCACATGGCTGTTGCCTTAATAAAATATACAAATCAGAAACCCTATATGCCTCTGCTACGACATCACAGCGTGGGGTTATTTTTTCAATCAGGCTACGGATACCAGCTAAAATCAATGGATGATCATCGGAAAGTATAATTCTGAAGGTAATAAATGAGTCTCTATTGATGCGATTAGTAAAATTAAGGCTATCAAATCTGACATTGATATACTACCGTACGATCCCTGTTTTTTATATGCATACACTGATTTGTAAAAATATGTAAACCACTATGTCGATATGTTGCTCAATAAAGTCATTGCTCAGTCAAATTACCATTATTGTTGGATTTTCTTTATTCTTTACCCCTGTATTACAGGCTTCTGAGCCGCCTGAGGTTGCCACTATTGAAGTCGGTATATTAGCAGGAGGATGGGCTCCATTTCAGCGATGGGATGGTAAGGTTGCCGCTGGATTCAGCGTGGAATTAATGGAGCAATTAGCTAAAAAACTGGATTACCGGATTACCGGATTGCCTGGCATGCCTACCCTGACTGGGATGCCATGTATGCGGATATTTGCCGTGGCAAGATTGATCTCTTGCTCGATGCTTTTAATGCTGGGGGACGCCCATGTGTCACCTACAGTTTGCCCTATTACACCTCACCGACCGTGGTAGTTGTGCGTCAGGACAGCGCCCTCTTTCGCGACGTGAGCCGGTTACAGTCTGCGAGCATAGCCATCGAAAAGGGCTTTATGACCGAGACGCTGGTCAAGCTGCACTATCCGAAGGTCACACCGCGGCTCTTCGTAGATACTCACAGCGCACTGCAGGCGGTGGAGCAAGGGCGCGCGGATGCCTATATCGGCAATCTGTATGTAGCCAATCTGTTTATCAAGCGTCACCCTGCGCTGGCGGTTGTTGCACAGTCTCCCCTGTTGATGGAGACCCTTCATCTTGCTGTTGCCAGCCAGAATCAAACGCTTTCTACCCAGCTTAATACTGCCATTCAGGCGTTGACGGTCGAGACCCGCAGCGAGCTTGAGAAGCGCTGGTTGGGGGAGAACCTGGTCCCCAACTTTATGGGGCACAGTAATTTTTTGCTGCGCCCTGATGAGCGAGCATGGTTGTCGGCTCTGCCACCATTGAAGTTGGGATTGAGCCCCAATTGGATGCCTTTCTACTATCGTGACAGGGATGGCAATCTGGTTGGAATGGTAGTTGACTATCTGGCGCTGCTGCAAGAGAAGCTTGGCTTGGCTTACAGCAGGGTTCCGGTTCAGAGCTGGCCTGATCTTCAACAACAGTTGCTGCATCATGATGTCGATCTTGTTGTGCTGCCAACCCGCATCATCGACAGGTTGATGGGGTGGCATGCCAGCCAGCCTTTCGCATCATTTCCCATGGTATTGGTGACGGCAAGCGGTGCGCCCACCATAGGAGATATCACGGACCTGACAGGCAAGCGACTGCTATTGACCGACGGCATGTTAATTCCACAGATCAAGGCGCTGTTGCCGGATGTGACGATTAAGGTGACAAGCAACGCCAGTGAAGGGTTGGCGGCAGTTGCGGCTGGTGAGGGGGATGCCTATATCGGCAACCTGGTGGTAGTCTCGCGACTCATTGCGGATCAGTTTGAAGACCAGCTTAATATTGCGGCTCCTTCGCCCTTCAAGGATGAGCTGGTGGTAGCGGTACGTGAGCCCTATACCCCTCTCTTGCCTTTGGTCAATCGGGTGCTGGCCAGCATGAGCGACAAGGAGCGACGGCAGATCCGCAATACTTGGTTGGCATTGAACTACAGCGAGGGGGTGTCATGGCAGCAACTGATGCGCACACTTATCCCGCTGGGGTCGGGTATAACCCTCTTTATACTGGTTATCTGCATTGCGTATTGGCGCCTTCGTCAGGAAATTACCAGGCGCCGGCAGGTGGAGCTGGCACTGGCCAGAGCGAAAGAGCGGGCGGAATCGGCGGCGACCATGAAAGGGGAGTTTCTGGCCACCATGAGCCACGAAATTCGCACCCCCATGAATGGTATCGTCGGCATGGCGGAGCAGCTCACCTTCACCGAGCTGACTCAGGATCAGCGCCAGATGGTCGAGATCATCAACCGCGGTGCCCTGGGACTGCATGCACTGATCGACAATGTGCTCGACTATGCCAAGCTGGAGGCAGGCAAGATGCAGCTCGAGCAAACCCCGTTTCTCCTCCGTGAGCTGATCGACAGTGTGTTGACCATGACGCTGAGCGAGGTACACCGCAAGGGGCTGCGTGTCTACCTCTGGGCAGATGCTGGTGTTGCCGCCAGAGTAAGCGGCGATGCGTTGCGTTTGCGTCAGATCCTCTTCAACTTTGTCAGCAATGCCATCAAATTTACCGAGCGGGGCTTTATCGAGATTTCGGTGCAACTGCTGGCACAGGGGGAGGGGCAACAGCAATTGCGCTTCGGCGTGCGCGACAGCGGTATCGGCATGACACCCGAAGCGCTTGGCCGGATCTTCAATGCCTTTGAGCAGGCGGAGAGCTCTACCACCCGCAGTTATGGTGGTACTGGCTTGGGGCTGAGTATCTGCCAGACCCTGGCCACCTTGATGGGGGGCGAGATCCGGCTGGAGAGTGCCCCGGGGCTCGGCACTTTTATCACCTTGACAGTCACGTTGCCTGTTCTGGTACTGGAGAGCCGGATCTCCGTCTCAATGGCCTGCAAGCCAGCATTGAACTGCATGACGATAAGCTGTGTCACACCCTGTTACTGCATCTTGACGCTCTGGGAGTCACGCGAACGTCGCCCCCTGATAATGCTCAGTTGCGTTTCAGTGACCATGACCTGGCGGCTGAGGGCGTTATCCGGGTGCTGCCGCTGGCAACCCCTCTTGGCTATCGCAGTGATGAGAAGGGTTACATTCTCAACAGCAATCCCATGACCTGGCATGCAGTGCGGGAAGTCTGCTATCGCCAGCTGGTCTTGAGCGATGAGACCGCCTCACAATTGATGCCCAATAGCGCTGCGCGTGGGTCCATGCTGCCCTGTCGGATACTGCTGGTGGAAGATAATCCCCTTAACCAGCAGCTGGTGATACGCCAGCTCGGGCAGCTCAAGCTGAACTGCGAGCTGGCTGAGCACGGCCAGCAAGCCCTCGAGATGGTCGCGCAGTATCCCTATGATCTGGTGCTCTGTGACTGTCAGATGCCGGTGATGGATGGCTATGAGTTCACGCGCAGGGTACGGGCTGGGGAGGATAAGAAGCGCTTGCTGATCATTGCCATGACGGCCAATGCCATGCCTGAGCAGGCTGAACGCTGCTTTGCCGCCGGCATGGATGATTTGCTGGGCAAGCCGGTGCTGCTGGATGGTTTGCGTCAGATGCTGCAAAAGTGGTGTATCCTGCCATCGCCATCCTTGATTGATGTCGCGGCCATGGAGGCATTTTTTGGCCAAGGTGACAAGTTACGGCAGATGTTTCCGCTATTTCGCCAGGAGCTTGAGCAAGCGATGGTGCAGCAGCCACAGGATGACAAGGCACTGGCGAATTGGGTGCATCGTCAGGCGGGGACCATCAGCATGATGATGGCGCCGCAGCTGGCTGAAGAGGCATGGCGACTGGAAGAGAAGATCCGCCAGCTCGGGTCCTCATCTTGTGCTGATGAGCTGACCGGATTTCGTGCCCAATTACAGCAAATCATCGGGGAGCTGAGGGGGTTAAGCGAACGGTATGAAGAGTCAGTTGTTGTCGAGGGAGAGCTGAAATAAGGGGAACTGCTCACTCATAAAATCGCGGGGTGTATGGCCATTACCAGCCCCAGCCAGCCACTCCCAGTCCAGTCTTGGCGAGCCCGCTTTAAAGCGCTGGTAGGCCACTCCCTTGTGAACCGTCAGAAAAAGAGTCGTGGGGAGTCCCAGCTTGTTGCTGTAGCGCACCATCAGATCGCCCTGATAGTCGTTGCTGATTCTGATTTTGAGTGCCTGCAGTGTCAGACCTGTTGCGTGGCCATGCTCATCCCAGACTTCAAACATGATGTGAACACTCTGATGTTGATGATGCCACGATGAGCAAGGTGGGATGCAATTGCAACTGTCAGATCTGACAAGGGCGGAAAGTGTGAGTGGGCAAGAAAGCGAAAACCCGGCGCAAGGCCGGGCTTTCTGAATGATGGTGGAGGGAGAAGGATTCGAACCTTCGAAGGCAGAGCCGTCAGATTTACAGTCTGATCCCTTTGGCCGCTCGGG